>JAYTZD010000221.1:0-7159 GCA_043742065.1 Oscillatoriales bacterium | reverse complement strand
ATCAAAGTGTACAACTCAAGGAAAGGTAAATACTTTAAATTCCACCCAATTTACTTGGAATAAAAGGAGAGCACGTCAAATGGCATATAGTGATTTCAACTTAAACAAAGTAACGAGTAATTTTGAATTAACCATTTCTGATAAAATTGATATGTTCGCGGCTGTATCAGAATTAGAGTCGAGTACATTACTTACAGAAATCCTCAAAGATAATGTACCGCTAGCCCTAAGCAGCAATACTGAAAAATCTCGATCAGAAATGATTATCGCACCGATTTTAATCGAACTCAGAAAACAGTTAAAATTGGAAATTAGCTTGTTTTCTGGAATAGACTTTACAGTTGATACAGAAAAGGGATTAAATGGAAGTTGCGATTTTCTAATTAGTCATTCTTCTGAATTATTACTTGTTAGAGCTCCAGTCATTATTATTGTAGAAGCCAAAAAAGAAAATCTCAATGGTGGATTGGGACAATGCGTAGCAGAAATGTTGGCAGCTAGAATATTTAATGAACGCCAGGAAAACAATATTCCTGCGATTTATGGGGCTGTCACTAGCGGAACGAACTGGAAATTTCTCAAATTAAAAGACCAAGTAATTCAAATAGATTTGACCGAGTATTACCTGAGAGATATTAATAAGATTTTAGGGATTTTAGCTAGTGCAATTAATAACCAATAACTAAAGCTATCTTTGGTTGAACCGTATCAAAGTTTAGGGAAATAAAATGACCCAGGAATTAATTAATCTTAGGACTAGCATATTGGAAGGACGGTATACTGATGCTTTAGCAATAGTAGATGAGCTAGATGGCATGAGCAAACAGGCAATTCTGCGGCAAATCCAATCTTTCTTAAATGTGTTGCTGATTCATTTGATCAAGAATCAAGTTGAACAGCGATTAACTGGTTCTTGGGCTAACTCAATTCGCCATTCAATTAGAGAAATTAAAAAAGCAAATATTAAAGACAATAAAACATCTTATTACATCAATTCTGAGCAATGGAATAGTTTCATAGAAGAAGAAGTAATTGAGGATGCGATCGCAGAGGCTGCGGAGGAAGTATTCAACGGTGCTTATACTCAATTTCAACTTGCAGAGATGATGGATAGAAACCTGATTATTCAGAATGCTGTGAGGTTATTGAATTTGACTTATATCCATTCTGCCAAAGATTTACCCGCAGTGTTAGCCGAGTATTTAAGTGAATTACCTGGTGGCGAAGATTGGATAAATCGGCGACAATAAATGATTTTTTAGCCCCGGCGATTGGAAATCGCGTCTACACAAACAAAACCCACCTTCGCGGGTTAACACAATATACCATTGAAAAACAACCTATGGAAACTCTCCCGATATTACCGCCCCCAGCCACCGAATCACCAACCCCTTGGAATTGGGCCCGCAAAAATTTATTTAGTACCTGGTACAACAGCATTTTGACAATAGTTTGTCTAATTGTCAGTTTCCAAGTTATTAAAGGAATTATCGTTTGGGCAACTACAAAAGCTCAATGGCGCGTGTTAGAAGCCAACTTGCCACTATTTTTTGTCGGCAGATTTCCCAGCGAATCCTACTGGCGGCTGTGGATAGTAACGGGAATAATTACCTTGCTAGCAGGCTTAACTTGGGGAAATATTCAGCGACAGGAACGTCTTTGGAATCCGCCTTTACTAATCATACTGGGTGCTGCGGTTGTAGGTGCGCTAATTTTGCCGATCGCGCTTACATCTCGTTTGTACTTACTAGGCAATATCATTATAGCCACTACCAGCTATTTTGCAGGGCGACAAATTAACCAAAAAATAATGGATTGGATGCCAGTAGTTTTTCTGATTTCATTCCCAGTAGTTTTGTGGTTAATTAAAGGTGGATTAGGCTTGACAGAAGTCTCAACCAATGATTGGGGCGGTTTAGTCTTGACGCTGTTTTTAGCAGTGATTAGTATTGTGCTCTCTTTTCCTTTGGGAGTATTACTAGCACTTGGCAGACAAAGTTCTTTGCCTGTGGTCAAACTGTTATCAACATTATACATTGAAATTATTCGCGGTTTGCCCTTAATTGGCATTTTGTTTATAGGTCAAGTGATGCTACAACTATTCTTGCCACCAGAATATCCCAAATTAGATAGAGTGATTAGAGCCATTGCTGGACTAACATTATTTAGTGCAGCATACTTGGCTGAAAACGTCCGGGGTGGCTTACAGGCCGTACCCACAGGGCAAATAGAAGCAGCAAAGGCGATCGGGCTAAATACACCCCTACTCACAATTCTGATTGTACTCCCTCAAGCACTGCGAACAGTCATTCCTGCGATCGGCGGACAATTCATCGGATTATTCATGGATACATCCCTACTTTCCCTATTCGGAATGTTAGAATTAGTAGGCATATCCCGCGCCGTTTTAGCAAATCCATCCTACGTCGGCAGATACGCAGAAGTTTACATATTCATCGGTATCATCTATTGGATATTTTGCTACTCAATGTCCCTAGCCAGTCGCAAAATAGAACAAACTTTAGGAGTAGGTCAAAGGTAAGAATTGATCGTGATTCATCCGCGTTCATCCCCGTTCATCTGCTAACATCAGCGGTTAAAAAAGAAAAACTATGGAAACTCAGCAAACCACCCCAGAAAAAGTAATCATAGCAGAAAGCGTCCACAAATGGTACGGACAATTTCACGTATTGCGCGGTGTCAGCATGGAAGTAAACCGGGGCGAAGTCGTAGTGGTGATGGGCCCATCCGGTTCAGGAAAATCCACATTTATTCGTACCTTTAACGCCTTAGAAGAATACCAAAAAGGTAAAATCACCATCGACGGCATCGAACTTTCCCACGATTTACGCAACATCGAAACAATTCGCCGGGAAGTCGGAATGGTATTTCAACAATTCAACCTATTTCCCCACTTATCAGTATTGCAAAATGTCATGCTAGCCCCCGTATGGGTGCGCCGTTGGCCCAAGAAAAAAGCTGAAGAAGTCGCCATGCAACTATTAGAAAGAGTAGGAATTTTGGAACAAGCACAAAAATATCCCGGACAACTTTCTGGGGGACAACAGCAGCGAGTAGCAATTGCCCGTTCCCTAGCGATGCAGCCTAAAATTATGCTGTTTGACGAACCAACATCAGCATTAGATCCCGAAATGGTGCGCGAAGTTTTAGATGTGATGCGAAATTTAGCTCAAACAGGAATTACAATGGTAGTGGTGACTCACGAAGTCGGATTTGCTCGCGAAGTTGCCGATCGCATTGTGTTGATGGATGGCGGTGTTTTGGTTGAAGAAGCAACCCCGGAAGAGTTTTTTCAGAATCCGAAGGAAGAACGTACCCGGAAGTTTTTATCTCAGATACTGTAAAGTAGAAATACGATCTCATGCCTAGCCATCCACCATTGTCTGATGAAGAAATATATCAACAAATAGGAGTGATCGTAATAAGCTTTAAGCTATTGCAGTGCGCCGAATGTGCTGAAGTTATTAAAAATTGGTTAAAGGCGAACCGCATTAACGGGACTCATCTTCAAATCAAGTTGGTAGGACGGGGATACTTTATTGTCAGTCAACGATGGGAAGAAGGCAGAACACCGATTACTCAGAATGGCACACACTACGGGATTGAGGTTCGCAGCAAAGTATTTGATAATTTGTCAACAACCGGACTGACTAGAGAAGAATGGATAAAAGACTTTGACTGTCCGAGTGGTCAGTTTATTATCGAAGAAATTGACAGCTTTTAATTGTATTAATTGCCACAAGGGAAGGAATAAATAATGACTACATTTTACGAATTACTCGCTCGCATTCACAAAAAACCAGCAATGTACATCGCTTCCCCTTCTATCAGCAACTTATTTATGTTCTTGTGTGGCTATCAACACGCCCGTGATTTGCTAGAAACTCCCGTCACAGAACAAGAGAAAGAATTTGCCGAATTTCAGCCTTGGTTACAAAAAAAATTTGCTGTTAACACCTCCGCTTCTTGGGCTAAAATTATTTTGTTTTATTCAACCGATGAAAGTCATGCTTTTGACAGTTTTTTTGATTTGTTGGAAAAATTTATTAAGGATAAATATTCGTTAGATAAGGTAGGCGATAATAAATCTGCGGTTTTGATTTTGGATTGATTCCGTTGACAGCCTTACAATATATAAGTCAGAAAATCTCAAATTTATATGCCCTCAATAAAAATGCTTCCACTAATTAGAGATCCAGAACGATTAGAAAGCCGCCTCAAAGAAATTCCAGCGGTTCCTGGTGTATACTTAATGCGCGATGAGGGCGATCGCATTTTGTACATCGGTAAATCAAAAAAACTTAGAAACCGCGTCCGTTCCTACTTCCGCGAAAGCCAGAATCTCAGTCACCGCATCGCCATGATGGTGCAGCAAGTGCGCGAAATTGAATTCATCGCTACCGACACAGAAGCCGAAGCATTAGCATTAGAAGCAAACCTAGTCAAACAACACCAACCTCACTTTAATGTCCTCCTCAAAGATGATAAAAAATATCCATATCTGTGCATAACTTGGTCAGAAGAATACCCGCGCATTTTCATCACCCGTAAACGCCGTGCGGGTAATGCCAAAGACCGCTACTACGGCCCCTACGTCGATACAGGGGCGCTGCGGAGTACGCTGCATTTAATCAAGCGCATTTTTCCTCTGCGGCAACGCCCTCAACCACTGTTTAAAGACCGTCCTTGTTTGAACTACGACATCGGCCGCTGCGTTGGTGTTTGTCAAGGATTAATATCTGTGGAAGATTACCACAAAATTATCCAAAAAGTAGCGATGATTTTTCAGGGAAGGACTCAGGAATTACTCGATATTTTGGAACCCCAAATGGCAGAAGCCGCAGAAAATTTGAACTTTGAAATGGCGGCGCGGATTCGCGACCAAATCAATGGTTTGCAGTCTTTGAGTGCAGGTCAAAAAGTGTCTTTGCCCAATGATACTGTTTCCAGAGATGCGATCGCACTTGCGGCTGATAGCCAACACGCTTGTATTCAACTATTCCAAATTCGTGCAGGTCAATTAGTCGGTAGATTGGGATTTATGGCGGAAATACCCAGGGCGGGCACGGGGGCACCGCCCCTACATTTCGGGGAAGAAGAGTTATCTCAACCTTCTCTTACCTCCCCCCCTTACCAAGGGGGGGAACGAGGGGGGGTAGAGGCTGGGGCAATTTTGCAGCGGGTGTTGGAGGAACATTATCAAAATGTCGAATCAGTAGAAATTCCCAGCGAAATATCAGTACAATATGATTTACCAGAAGCGGAAATATTAGCAGATTGGTTGAGTAATCGCAAGGGGCGAAAAGTGACGATTTTGACTCCGCAGCGACAAAGTAAGGCAGAGTTAATTGAGATGGTGGAACGCAATGCTGAGTATGAATTGGCGAGAATGCAAAGATTGAGCGATCGCAATTCTCAAGCAATGCAAGACTTAGCAGAAATTCTCGATTTGCCAGAAGTTCCCCACCGCATAGAAGGTTATGATATTTCTCACATTCAAGGTTCGGATGCGGTAGCTTCTCGCGTCGTATTTATTGATGGTTTACCCGCCAATCAACACTACCGTCACTACAAAATTAAAAATCCTGAAATTAAATCAGGGCATTCGGATGACTTTGCTAGTTTAGCAGAAGTTCTTGGTCGCCGATTTCGAGGAGTGAAGGAAGAAGGAAGTTTGGCAACGGATGTTGTAACGGATTTAACGGATAGACAGAATATTGTTGACAAACCTGACTTGATTATGATAGATGGTGGTAAAGGTCAACTATCCGCAGTTGTAACAGTTTTGCGCGAGATGAATCTCCTAGAAGAGTTGCGCGTTGTGAGTTTGGCAAAGCAGCGAGAAGAGATATTTCTGCCTGGGAAATCTTTGCCATTGCCAACTGATGCTGAACAGCCTGGTGTACAATTATTGCGTCGGGTGCGGGATGAAGCGCACAGATTTGCGGTAAGTTTTCATCGGGATCAGAGAAGTGGCAGAATGAAGCGATCGCGTTTAGATGAAATTCCCAACTTGGGGCACCACCGACAAAAACAATTATTAGCACATTTTCGGTCGATCGACTATCTGCGCTTAGCCACTCCTGAACAATTAGCAGAAGTTTCTGGAATTGGCCCGCGTCTGGCGCAGCAAATTTACGATTATTTTCATCCTTAGTGATGATTGCATCGACAATGTGATCCGGATTTAAAGGGAGACTAGCTGCGATGGGTAAAGTCAAACCCAGTAGTAGTCAAGGGTCATCGGGAGGGGAAAACCTCAATTTCGAGGCGATCGCCAGACAACTGTTTCGGGACTGGGAATTTCAGCCGGCGCGATCGGGCACCAAGCCAGTTTACTCCGAACTGTCGCTGAAAGTTACGATTAAGCCACTTTTCGGGAGGATCTAAAAAAAACTTTCAAAAATCTCTTGCTATTTCCAGAACTTTACGGTACTATTAGTTTCTGTGTGCGGGCGTAGTTTAGTGGTAAAACTTTAGCCTTCCAAGCTAACTATGCGGGTTCGATTCCCGCCGCCCGCTCTGACTACAAAAAGCCTCAAACCTACACGAAATCAACGGTTTGAGGCTTTTTAATGCCCAGAATAGGGCTTTGTAGGGGGTCTAGTTGACTAGAAATTGACTACGATTTGACTAGGAATGGAGACGATTTTCAGCACTTTGAATACAAATTGAATACAACGCATAAAAAGGCAAGGTGCCAATGTTTGCAGCCGCTGAAGTCAAGTAATTTGTCTTTCCCCTTGCTGATGGAATGTGAGGGTAAATTTCCTATATTTTTATAGGGAAATCCTGTGAATTTACAACTTTGGGGATTGGTGTCCCTATTGCAATCTAGAATTACGGGCTTATCAGAAGCTATTACCCAAAATTCAGGCATTAGGAGCTTCAGTTTTAGCTATTTCTCCCCAAACGCTTGATGCTTCCCGAAAAACAGCCCTTAAAAATGCGCTTTCCTTTGATGTCCTCAGTGATATTGGTTGCCAGGTTGCTCGTGATTATGGTGTTGTTTTTGAAATTCCCGATCGCCTTAAGTTACTTTATACGGAACTTGGTCACGCTCTCCCCGATTACAACGGGACAGAAAATTGGCTGTTACCTGTGACTGCGACTTTGATCATCGATCGCAGTCATCATA
>JAYTZD010000220.1:0-1753 GCA_043742065.1 Oscillatoriales bacterium | reverse complement strand
GGGCGATCGCAAAATCACCGTTTCTAACCCCAAAGATATCGCAGTCAAACTCTTTAGTGGCGATCGAGAATCTGAAGGCAGAAAGAGCGATGGAATTTCGGTGGAATATCCCACGCGAGAAACAGCAGTAATTGTCCAGACTGTCATCGGTTTAGCTGACGATTCTGTTGCTGGAATGCGACACCGGATTGAGCTTATATTCAGCCAAAATAAGTGGGAAATTGTCTGGATAGGCCGACAATCGAAGTGTCAGCCAAATCGCGGACATCAAAATTGGGCGGCCGGTCTTTGCAGGTAGAAATCCGTATTATTCGACAGTTAACCGTCAACATTTAACCGTTAACCGTTAACCGTCAACAATCACCTAACGGTGCAAGCAGAATTGAGATTACTTGCACATAATCAAATTTCCAGCCGAAACAAACCCAGCAACAGGGGCTGAAATTTCAACCCAATTGCGATTTTCTCCATTCTTATCTTTCACAGATGTGAAATTTGGTACAAGCGTTACTTTACCGTTAGCAGCTACGCCACCTTTAACCACAGCAGTCTTTGAAGGCTCAGCGCGAATCGATAAACCATTCGGTGCTACACGAGGTTCTACTTGGCGACACAGACTGACAGGGCCTGGTGCTGGTGATGGCGCTGTTGTAGGCGCTGGTGCTGGTGATGGCGCTGTTGTAGGCGCTGGTGCTGTTGTAGGCGCTGGTGTAGGCACTGGTGTAGGTACTGGTGTAGGCGCTGGTGTTGCTGTCGGTGTAGGTGCCGGGGAAGGCATTGGCTTTGGTGTTGCTGTCGGTGTCGGTGTCGGTGTTGGTGCCGGTGTCGGTGCTGGGGAAGGACTTGGAGTAACTGCGCTTCCTGTGGTACACGAAACTAGATTACCCTCATTATTGGGATATCCAATCGCCACATAACCCTTTACCGGAGCGGTAATTTCCATCCATAGGCGGCCATCGGAGCCTTTAATGACAGTAGCACCCGCAGCCAGGGTTACTTGAGTATTCATGGCGACACCGCCAACTCTAGCGGATTTGGTCTCTGATGTCTGGCGAACGGTCAAGCCCTCTTTGGGAGTGACTTTACGACAAAGGCTGACAGCTTGGGCTATTTGAAAGGCAGGGCTATTCTTTAATGCAATATTTTCAGCATCCTGACTCAGATTAGATGTTGATTGAGCCACCGCAGTGATGGTATTTGCCGACAAACTTCCGACTACGATCGCGATCGCACTCAGCAATACAGCAGGCCGGTTCCAAAAATTCAAATTCTTCATTACGTTAAACTCCTCATTTCACCACGATCATTATCCTAATTGCAGGTCAATATAGCAAAAAAGTCGATTTGTGTTCTAAATCTTTCCAAATTAGGTTGCGCATAACATTGTTCTGTATGGAAGTCAATCATTTTTACATAAATTAATTTTTGCGTTAGGAACACGGCATTGCCGCGTCCTTATCTATAAAATTCCTCTCAAAGTTTGAACTAATATTTGATTCTGTTCCTCCGTACCTACAGTAATTCGCAACTTATCTGCTAATCGGGGCTGATTGAAGTATCGAATCAAGATTCCCTCTACTTTCAGTCTTTGATAAATCCTTTCTGCATCGCCATTGGGCGGCCTGACTAACAAGAAATTGGTTTCTGAGGGCCAAATCTCAAAGCCCAACTCTTTGAGGATAAGCGCTAATTTTGCTCGTGAAGCTTTAATTTTTTCAGCATTGGCTGTCTTGTAGTTCTGATCTGCGATCGC
>JAYTZD010000219.1:0-7164 GCA_043742065.1 Oscillatoriales bacterium | reverse complement strand
ATTAGCCGATCTGAATGAGTTGCTACAATTAATTGAGTTCTTTGAGCAGCTTCTCTCATAGCATGAGCTAGTAGTTGCAACAACTCTGGATGTAAACTCACTTCCGGCTCATCAATCAGCGTAACAGCCGTCAAATCTCGACTTTGGAGTAGTGTTATTAACCAGAGAAACCGCAGTGTTCCCTCGGATAGTTGGTGCATATAAATAGGTTGAGAAAAATTTTTATCTTTCCATGTCATAGCTAAAGTTCCTGCTGCTACTGGCGGGAAACTCAACCTTTCAAAATCAGGAAACGCAGCAGCCAGCGTATCTTCGATAATTTCAAATCTATTTGGATCTGTTTCTCGCAGATAATAGAGGCATGACACTAAATCTTCTCCTTTACTACCAGGCAAAGTTGCAGGCTGCATAGATTGAGGTAAACGGATGGGACTTTGAGGTGATAAATTTAATTCCCATGCTTTGTAGAAACTGCATGAAGCTAAATTTCGCCTCAAGGTTTCCGGTTCCCGATACATCTTAGGAACTTGGGCGAGGGACGTTTCATAAGGATTGTGTTGCCAGTTTGGACGTAGTAGCCTTTCATCATCTGGACTAAAATATTTGACATCTAAACCCAGAGATTCAATATACTTAAAAGGTTGTAAAGCATCGGGATTGCGCTGTTGACTGAGAGTTTCTAAACCAATTTCATAGAACTGACCTTTGGTTGAAAGTTTCAGAGAATATTGTAGCGCTTCCTGATTCTCTATAGGCATCGATAAGGAGATTGACACACTATCAGCCCGGTCTAATGTTACAATCTGACTTAGACCGCCTAACTCGGAAATTTTTGACTGTAACTGACCCTTGGCTGATGCTGCTAAAAGTGAAAATATTTCTAAAAAAGAACTTTTCCCAACACCGTTAGCACCAATCATCACTGTCAGAGGTCGCATTTCCACCTCTGCCGAAAACAAACGGCGAAACCCATCGATTTTTAGATGCTCAAATGTGTTCATATTTTTTTGTACTTGAGCTTGATAATCTTCAATATGCACAATTTTACTTCGCCAGAACGCTTTTTTCCATGATGTCTACAAATTTCGACAGCCACGAGGTAATTAAGAATTAAGCATTAAAAATCACAAATTGTTCAAGTCTGTGTCAAAATGATTTTACGAAATTTTCTAAGTTGGAAAACTAACGATGACTGTAAATCCTAAATTGCAGCGCGCATTTGAGCAAGGTCGCGCCCTGAAAATTATCAGCGGTTTGAATAATTTTGATGCCGCCAAAGTTGCGGCTGTTGTCAAAGCAGCGGATCTCGGCGGTGCAACATTTGTCGATATCGCAGCCGATCGCGATTTGGTAATTATGGCAAAAAAATTGACAAATTTGCCAATTTGTGTATCAGCAGTAGAAGCAGAAAAGTTTATCTCAGCAGTAGAAGCCGGTGCTGATTTGATTGAAATTGGTAACTTTGACTCTTTCTACGCTTCAGGTCGCCGCTTTGAAGCTGCTGAAGTTTTGGAGTTGACTCACCAAACGCGCTCGCTATTTCCCAACATCACTCTTTCTGTGACAGTTCCCCATATTTTGACCCTGGATAAACAGGTGCAATTAGCCATAGAATTAGTCGCAGCCGGCGCTGATATCATCCAAACCGAAGGCGGTACCAGTGCTCAACCAGTTCACGCCGGTACCTTGGGATTAATCGAAAAAGCAGCACCTACTTTGGCCGCTGCCTTTGAAATTTCTCGCGCCGTATCAATCCCCGTACTTTGCGCTTCAGGCATCTCCAACGTCACCGCACCCCTAGCTATTGGAGCTGGTGCTGCTGGTATTGGTGTCGGTTCTGCCGTCAGTCAACTTAATAGCGAAATCGCCATGATTGCAGTAGTTCGCAGTTTAGTTGAAGCTTTAGCTAAAGTAGAGCGATCGCACTTAGTGACTTCAATTTAAACAACTTCAAACTGACATCTTTTAGCGTTGTCAAGAACAGACAAGATGCCTATTCCACTCGTTCCACTAGGTGCATCTCAATGAGTGGAAGGGCGAAGCATTCCGGCAGGCAATTTATTAATGAGAATCAGAAATCTACTGCCGGAATGCTTCTCCCCTACGAAATATATTTGCAAAACTGAGATGCACCCATTCCACTCGTTACCAGGCTCTTCCTGGTAACGCAGATCCAGAGGCTCTGCCTCAATGATTGATAAACCACGTTGAATAGTCATCCAAAAACTCATTATTCCGAGAATCTTCATCACTGGTTACTAAATCTACTAAAGGCAACACAAATTCTTTGTTGTCACTGAGACGCTTTACCTCTACAAGTATGCCCTCGTCATGATAGACAGAATCCTTAAACTGTTTAATTTCAAAGATATCTGTGTAAGAAGGTTGAGTTTTTTTCAGTCTTTGATATTCTTTTTTACTACCATCACCTATCACATACTCTTCTTCCCAAGGAAAGTCTTCCCTCCCTGTGACATTACATGGCAATCGCAGATTTTTCTTGAGGTATGCTAAATATCTGACGAGATTTTCAATGCCGACATCAATATTTTTGGAATGCAATATTTTGGCAATTTTTCGATCGAATTCTTTGATATTAAAATGGATGATTCCATCTCTACCTGTGAACATTTCCGGTTCAATTGAGTTGAATTCAGGGATTTCCATCAACAGCCGCTCCAGGCTATTTAGTGGTTTTGGTCTTCTGCCTGCTATAATAGTTTCATCAAGCTCAATCGGAGGAAGCTCTGCTTCTGAAATCAGGGATTTGCTCTTATTTGGGCGATCGTCAAATTTAGGCTTTTTAATTTTAGGCTTGTCAAATTTAGACATAACTGGATCTGCTTGTACTGGTTTATGAATAAAGTATATCTTGACATAAGTACATTCGTATTTAATAGATAGGAGGAAACTACGATGCAACTATTGAAATCCCCTGATGAATCCCCAGTCTATCAAGGGCAATTTGGTGAGTTTACGATTACTCAAAGCGATCGCACGGGAGTGATCATCTATCGTACAGGGTTAGGGGTGGCGGCGGCTTGTTTCGCGATCGGCACTACCCTGGTACTCCAACAGAGTGATAACTCAACAGCAATCCAAGCAATCACACCTATTTTTGCTTGTTTCTGGATAGCTTTGGGCGTTAGTTTGGCAAACATTCATATCTACATGATTGCCTTACACCGACTGTTACAGCTATTTTGGGCGATCGGGGGTGCCGCAGCACTTTTTGTCGCCGTACAAAGCACAGAACCCCTAGCCTTAGCAGTTTACGAACAACCAGCAACTATGTGGGGAATTGGTTTTCTGTTTGCAGCCTTAAATGGCATCTATTTCAAAGAAGCTTTCTGCTTCAATCGTTTAGAAACTAAGTTCTTGACTCCTGGAGTTCCTTTATTAATTCTTGGACACATCTGCGGTTTTCTCGCATTGGAAAACAAACAATTATTGCTAGCAGTTTGGGCAGTTTTGTTTATCATATTTGCTGTCCGCAAATTCTTCCAACCCATCCCTCAAGATATTGGGGATAAAAGCGTTTTTGAGTACATCAAAAATCAATAGATATCTCCCATAATTATTGTGGAACAGGCAAGATGCCTGTTCAAGACTGGCCTTTCTGGAGATGTCTATTTTTTTTGTGAACACCCAACAATGAAAATCCGTCTCATACGTCGCCGAGAAATGTGGGCAATTACCAGGGAAGGTTGGGTAATTGCGATGATGGGATTAATAATTTCAATGATGTTAATAGTTAAAAATATCCATCCATTTTTGGCGGTCAATTCGCCGCTGAAAGCCGATATTTTGGTGATTGAAGGCTGGTTGCCAGATTATGCGATCGTAAGTGCGATCGCCGAATTTAAACAAGGCAAATATAGCAAACTAATTACCACAGGACTCCCCCTAAGTAAAGGCTACTATTTAGCTGAATATAAAAATTATGCTGAACTAACAGCCGCCACTTGTATCGCCCTAGGGTTCGATCGGGATAAAATAGTAGCAGTACCAGCAACGAATGTGATCAAATACCGGACTGCTGCTTCGGCGATCGCACTTCGAGATTGGCTTTCTACTTCAGCCTTAAAAGTTGATGCAATTAATCTTTATTCTTTGGGAACTCACGCCCGTAGAAGTTGGCTCATTTTTCAAGAAGTGCTACATCCAGAAATTAAAGTTGGGATTATCTCTGCGGAACCACAAGATTACAATCCCCAAGAATGGTGGAAATCCAGCGAAGGTTTTCGGACAGTCATAGGAGAAATTATTGCTTATATGTATGCCCGTTTTGTGAGTTGGAAAACTTAGATCTAAAAGGAGGAGACGGCAATGCCGTGTCCCTACACCGATTAATTGTAGGGAAACGGCATCGCCGTGTCCTGACTTAGATCTAAAAGGAGGAGACGGCAATGCCGTGTCCCTACCCCAAATTGTAGGGAAACGGCACTGCCGTCTCCTGATCTACACCCCAGCCAAAACAGCTTCCGGCTGTTGACGTTCAATCACCAATTCCTCTAAATCAGCGCCGTAAATTTCACAGCTATTATTGGGACTTTCAATCAACTTAATCTTGTGCAATTCTGCGCCCAATTCACGAATAGGCGATCGCAATAATTGCCCAATCCGCACCGCAATATTTTCCGCCGTCGGTACAACATTTTCAAAATAAGCAATATCCTTATTTAAAAAAGTATGATCGAACGGTTCAACAACATAATCATCAATCGCCTTTTGTAAAGCTCCCAAATCCGCAATCATCCCAGTTCGCGCATCGATTTCCCCTTTCACAGTCACCTCTAAATGATAGTTGTGACCGTGACCATTAGGACGAGCACACTTGCCGTAAATTTCCGAATTTTCTTCAAAGCTCAAATCTGGACGAGCTAACCGATGGGCAGCGCTAAAATGAGTAGACAGAGTTAGATAAGCTTCCATTCCATTTCCTAAATATTCGGCCCAAAGTTCTGGGTGTTCAAACAATTGAATTTTGCTCAGAGGCAAATGAGGAGCTAGCCGCAACCAAATTTGCCGTGCTATGTTTTCGGTAGTTGGCAAAGTCTGCTCAAATTCCGGCCACGCTTCGTTAAGGTAGGAAAAATCCAGATCCTTGGTAACTTCCCGCTTAATGACGTGCTTGACATCCGACAGGTTCAGCACCATGCCGTATTCGTCAAGTTTTCCGATCATCGAAACGTAAAGGACGTAATTGTGTCCGTGTCCCGGTGCGCGGGCTGTTGGCCCAAACCGCCGAAAATTCTCGGCTTCGCTCAACTCCGGTAGCCAGTAACGATGACTCGCCGAAAATTGTGCCCGACGATTGATGATGCACTGCATAAAAGTCAAGTAGGGTAAGCTTGTTAAGTTCTGTAAACTTACTCCTTAAGCATAAACCAAATATCACTCATTGGTCACGAGTCTTGGAAAAAGTGCGATCGGCTTTTCTGCAACACTGGACACCCGTTACGAACCATCAATTACCATTACCAGATATTAATGACTTCGATTACTCTACGAGCCGAACATTTTTGGGGAAATTTATCGGGTGCGATAACGACCCCGTTATTCCATATCGGGGATGCTCATTTGTCCATAATGGCGATCTTTAAACTGATTTTATTAGCTATATTCTCCTTATTTGTAGCTCGGATCATTAGTGAAGGAATCAAACGTACCCTTCTAGTTCGCATGGGATTAGACCGAGGTAGCCAAGAAGCAATTTCCACTATAATCAGCTATATTCTAGCAACTTTTGGCTGCATCATCATCCTACAAGGTGCAGGCATCAACCTCACTTCTCTCAGTGTCTTAGCTGGGGTAGTTGGCATTGGTTTTGGCTTTGGTTTGCAAAATCTAGCCACTAACTTTATCAGCGGTATTACTTTACTCTTAGAACACCAAATTAGAGTCGGGGATTTTATTGAAATAGACAATTTATTAGGAACAGTAGAAAATATCTCCATCCGTTCTACAATTATCAAAACCATTGACGGTCTTTTTGTAATTATACCAAATATTAAGTTTGTCGAAACTAACATTATCAACTGGAGTTATCGAGATCCCAGATGTCGCCTGCACATCCCCGTCGGTGTTGCTTACGGAACGGATCCAGTATTGGTAACGGAAGCACTTTTAGTCGCTGCGAGGATGGAATCAAATATTTTGTCCCATCCTTCTCCGAAAGTATGGTTTCGCGGTTTTGGAGATAACGCTTTAAACTTTGACCTTTTAGTGTGGATTGACCAGCCACAAGAAAGCGATGCCATCAAAAGTGCAG
Organism: Oscillatoriales bacterium; assembly: GCA_043742065.1. Taxonomy (GTDB): domain Bacteria; phylum Cyanobacteriota; class Cyanobacteriia; order Cyanobacteriales; family Microcoleaceae; genus Microcoleus. Next base: position 890 of record JAYTZD010000219.1, on the reverse strand, counting down.
TCAACTTTTTAATTGATTACGAATTTCGCAACCGCAATATCGAAATTCCTTTTCCTCAGCGAGATTTATGGCTGCGAAATCCCCAAGAATTAACCAAACTACTTTACAATCAGAAAGATGATATTTCTAATGGTAACGGTTTGCCACATAATGCCCAAAATTTAGCAGAATCAAAATCCAATGGTAGTGTTTCAGACCAAAAAAAGTCTGGGTCAAAGTCTCCAAAAACTCGGACTCTGCGGGAGTTGTTGCGGCGAGTCACTTACTTTGAACAATGTACGGATTTAGAACTGCGGCAACTAATTGAATATGGCTACCGACAATTGTTTCCAACAGAACAGATTGTCTGTCAAGAAAATGACTTGGGTGATTCTTTCTATATTATTCTTTCGGGGTCTGTAGAAGTTATTTCTCAAAAAACTGGTCAATATATTGCTACTCTTCATGAGGGGGAGTTTTTCGGGGAAATTTCTTTGCTGTTGGGAACTCCGAGAACGGCGACTGTTAAAACTAGCGGCGATACAATTTTGTTTGTCGTGGAACGCCACGATCTGCAAAAACTATTAGTAGAACAGCCAAATCTAGCGGATCAAATTGCTCTAAAATTGTCAGAACGTCAACAAGCTTTGAGAGATTTGGGATTGTTAGATGATGATTCTCTGGAACAAACTCCTTTTCTGAAAATTCGTAAACGCATTCAAGTTCTTTTTGGAATCTGACTAGCAAATATCTTACTAAAAACTGCGATCGACAAAAATGCAAACAAACCAAAAACTTTTACTACCAACAATGGGCTGTGGAACTTGGGCCTGGGGCAACCGACTGCTTTGGGACTATGATGAAAGTATGGACGAGGAATTACAAGCAGCGTTCAATCTTTGTGTTAGTAA
>JAYTZD010000218.1:0-15354 GCA_043742065.1 Oscillatoriales bacterium | reverse complement strand
GCTGTGGGGATAGACGGCATAAGTAAATTCGTGAATGCCTATATCTGCTTGTTCATCTGGCCAAGTTGAACCCCTGAGTAAGGTTAGCCGGATTTGATTTGGTTGAAGGTCGCAACCATATTTGCAATCATTGAGCAGACTTACTCCAAAATGATTGTTGCTGATATCGACCCAGCGTAAAATCGGCACTTCCCATTTGGCTTTTTCGGCGGCTGTTTGCGGTTTAGTTGTACGCTCGATCGCACCACCGGGAATTTCGCAAGTCGCAAAATCTGCTTCTACATTTAACCCAAAGGCTGCTTTCACTAAAACGTGCTTTTCTTGCCAATCTACAACTGTCTTAATTTTCAGTAGTGGGGAACCTATTTCTATTATATAATCTTGACAAAACTCTGATTTGCCAATTTGTTGGACTACGCGCAAACTCTGCCTTATTTCTCCCTGGGCTATCCAGGAAATATCTTTGAGTATCGGTGCGGGCAATTGATGTTTTTGATAATTTGGGTCGATGTTCCAAGCATCCCAATATTGACCGCTATCTTGGAATGATTGCAGTTGATTACTTCCTGCTAGATTCAGGACTTCTCGGTTATTTACTTTATCCCAAATGCTCGATAAATTACCAGTTTCCCAGTCTATTGTTGCCAGAAAAAATTCATTTTCTAAGACCTTTCTTGGGGTCACAAAATGCGTTTCTTGACAAAGTGCTATTTTTGGTGTTAAATGGTTTGTAACCTGCCCTAACTCTCTCTTTTTCGATTCTGGGGCTTTGGGGGACGAATTCTCAAGGGTTTCAGGGTTTTTGTGAGATAGCCAAAATACGCGGTAGCCGATCGCAGGAATGTCCGAAGCCGAAAATAACAGTGTAAGTTGTGGTTTTGCTCGATCGCACATTTCAATTTGCGTATCTAGCGGTTGTCCCGATGAGTCGTAAATCTGCCAATTTTCAGCATTGGAATCGGGAATGGGTAGGGCGACAACTTCCGAACGCGACCAATTGAGGGTGTTAAAGATCAGAATTGGTTGAGCGTCAGACTGCGGTGGGGAAGGCAGAGAAATTTGATTGGCGATCGCATCTAAGGATTGTAGCAGGATTTGACGACAAGTGCGATCGACCTCGGCAAAGGCTAGATTAGCATCAATGTAAACTTTGGCGATCGAAGAACCGGGCAAAATATCATGAAACTGGTTAAACAAAACTTGTTTCCAGGCTATTTCCAACTCTGACTTCGGATAAACAGCGCCCGTAGAAATCGTGGCGAGGGAGGAAAGCAACTCCGCTTGGTAGAGCAAATCTTCACAGCGACGGTTGTTCCGTTTTTGGTCGGCGCGAGTTGTGTAGCAACCTCGGTGGAATTCCAGGTAAAGCTCATCTTTCCAAATTGGGAGATGAGGAAGAGTGGAAGCATCAACTTTTTCCTTCCCAGACTCAGCATTTTCCTGGAAATTGGCAGATTCAAACTCATCCAGATTTTGAACAACTTCGTCTTGTCCTAAAATCGGATGACTTTTCCGAATCGAAACATCAACTTGAGACTCGAACTTGGAGATTTCAGGGAAATTGGCAGATTCAAACTCATCCAGATTTTGAACAACTTCGTCTTGTCGTAAAATCGGATGACTTTTCCGAATCGAAACATCACCTTGAGACTCGAACTTGGAGATTTCCTGGAAATTGGCAGATTCAAACTCATCCAGATTTCCGATAACTTCGTCTTGTCCTAAAATCGGATGACTTTCTGGAATTGAAACATCGTCTTGAGACTCAGAGTCGGAGATTTCAGGAAAATTGGCAGATTCAAACTCATCCAGATTTTGGACAACTTTATCTCGTCTCAAAATCGGATGACTTTCTGGAATTGAAACATCGTCTTGAGACTCAGAGTCGGAGATTTCAGGGAAATTAGCAGATTCAAACTCATCCAGATTTTGGACAACTTCGTCTTGTCTCAAAATCGGATGACTTTCCCGAATTAAAACATCGTCTTGAGACTCGAACTTGGAGATTTCAGGGAAATTGACAGATTCAAACTCATCCAGATTTCCGATAACTTCGTCTTGTCCTAAAATCGGATGACTTTCTCGAATCGAAACATCGTCTTGAGACTCAGACTCAGACGTTTTACCTGAATTAGCAGATTGAAAGTCATCCAGATTTTGGACAACTTTATCTCGTCTCAAAATCGGATGACTTTCCCGAATTAAAACATCGTCTTGAGACTCAAATTCGGATATTTCAGGGAAATTGGCAGATTCAGACTCATCCGAATTTCGGACAACTTTGTCTTGTCGCAAAATCGGATGACTTTCTGGAATTGAAACATCGTCTTGAGACTCAGAGTCGGAGATTTCAGGGAAATTGGCAGATTCAAACTCATCCAGATTTTGGACAACTTTATCTCGTCTCAAAATCGGATGACTTTCTGGAATTGAAACATTGTCTTGAGACTCAGACTCGGAGATTTCAGGGAAATTAGCAGATTCAAACTCATCCAGATTTCCGATAACTTTGTCTTGTCGCAAAATCGGATGACTTTTCCGAATTGAAACATCGACTTCAGGCTCAAATTCGGATATTTCAGGGAAATTAGCAGATTCAACCGCATCCAGATTTCCGATAACTTCGTCTTGTCGCAAAATCGGATGACTTTCTGGAATTGAAACATTGTCTTGAGACTCAGACTCGGAGATTTCAGGGAAAAACTGACTCTTAATCAGAGACAAATAATCCACCGCCTTTGCAAACTGCAAATTCGGGAAAAAAGGCGACATTTCCCAGCGTTTCGCCACTTCTAACATATCACGAGTCGGGCCACCACCGTGGTCGCCAACTCCCGGTAGCCAAAAAGCCGATCGCAAACCCGTTTTAACTTGCCAATCAAAAAAATGATTCGCCATTTTCACCGATTCTATATTTTCACCGATCGGAGCAGACATCATGCTAAATATTTTAGTACCATCCAAGCCTTCCCACAAAAACACACCGTGGGGAAATTCCGTTGTATCGTTCCAGCGCAACTTTTGCGTCACGAAATACTCTACTCCACCGTCACGTAAAATCTGAGGTAATTGCCATCCAAATCCGAAAGTATCCGGTAGCCAAACTACCCGCATTAATTCCCCAAACTTTTCTTGCGTGTAACGCTGTCCGTAAAAAACTTGTCGCACCATTGATTCGGCCGAAATCAAGTTTAAATCCGGTTCCACCCACATCCCGCCGACAACTTCCCAACGTCCGGCGGCCACCTGTTTTTTAATAGCTGCAAATAAGTCCGGCCGATGCTCTTCTATCCAAGCATAAAGTGCGGGAGTTGAATGGCAGAAAATTAAATCGGGAAACTCTGATTGCAATTTCAATGCTGACTCAAAAGTCCGTTGTGCCGCTTCCCAGGTTTCCGCGACTGGCCACAACCAAGCTAAGTCCAAATGTGCATGACCGAGTAAATAAATTTTACCTTGATATATAGAAGATTTCTCGTTACTTTCTCCTATATATATAGATGTATAACCTTTCTCTGGCAAGTTAGATTCTTCTGGGAATTGGGCACCTGTGCTGAGCGTAGTCGAAGTATTGGGAATTGGGCATTGGGCATTGGATATACTGTCGTCACTTTTGCCAATACCCAAAAAAATCTTCTCTTTTTCTCCCTCTGCGCCCTCTGCGCTCTCTGCGGTTAAAACATCCTGAAAATCTCGTAGACATTCGAGCAAGTTTTGTCGTAAACTAGAGAGAGAGCGATCGAACTTTTGTAGATCGCACACCACCGACCAATCAATCAAAGCAACCGCCAATTCAATCTCAGATTTTAGCCTTTCCCCCTTGACAACAAACCTGGTATCGACTATATTTTGAGTGGGGACGTATTGGGAATTTAAATTTTGGAAATTACCTGAGAGTAAATTTTGCAAAATCTCTAATTCGTCAGCCACAAAGCCGGGGTCGAAACAAGCAGAGTTAGCAGCTTCATACAAGCAAATTGACCGCACCAAAGCACCAGCATCATGACTGGGACTAACCAAACGCAAAATTACTGAAAATTCGTCTCCAGGAATTGCGGACGGACTCAGCAAAAGTCGAACCGAACAATCAAATAAATCTCCGACTCCAACTAACTCCCCATTCACAAAAAGCTGAGCATCTTCGGCCCACCAAGTCAAGTTCAACAGGAAACGCAAACCACTGATAGGATAGCCTGATAAATTGTGAGGAACTACAAATTGTTGTCCCAAATACAAAACTTGTTTACCAGAGGGCCAAGCAATATGCGATTTCTCGTTAAGTTCCGAAAGAGGCCAGTTACAAATATTTACCGTAGGAACCAAAGCAGAGTCTGAGTAGCAATATTTCCAGCCGGACTGAACATCCCATCGACTGAGACGACGCAACTTTTCGATAGCTTCAGAAATATTATTGCTAATCGGTGACACAGAAGCACTCATATTTGGCTAAAATTTAGAATTAGATAGAAACAAGGTTTGATCGACCTCCACTTAAATTATGTCTTCCAGTAACTACGGCCCATACAAAAGCCGATTATTAAATTTTATATCCAAACAGTCCCGCCAAGTTGCCGATAATTGCGATCGCACTTGGCGACAAGTTCAATCTGCAACGCTCAACGCTACTCAAATTCTACTTTATCCAGCATACTTGTTGGTGCAAAGTTCGCGGATGCTGGCCAGACAACTGCGGGAATCCAGTCAAAAAGTGGATTTGCCGGAATTGCAGGAATTTGTCGAGGGCGAAAATCTCAAGTTTTCGCAGAATTTATCCCCAAATTCGTGGAATCAGGAAATGGGAGTCGAAAATGCGATTGTCGAAATTGTACACCTTGCTGAAAATTTACTCCTCCCATCGCAAACCAGGACAAATTCTGACAATGTATCGTTTTTAATCAATGGGCGAAATGCCACACCTGATATTCGGTTACAGCGGGAAACGCTATTTAGCGAAAAACCAGCAGCCAATACGCCCAGAAATTTAGTCTTAGAACATCAACCCAAAACTAAAGTAGCCGAAATTTCAATAAATAGTGTCTCCACGATGGAAGCACAACCGCAAGTTCGGGGAATTGCGACTTTTCTGCCAGCCCGCAGTTTAGTATTAGTGGGAGACGACAATCAGATTTTAGATGTTTTAACTGTCGAACATCAGGAACTTCTGGAAAGTCGCATTACTTGGGAGGTTGCTAACTCCGGGCTCCAACGGCGGGAAATTGCGAAAAAAGAATTAAAGTTTAATCTGGGTTTAGAGGCGGCTGTGGCAAAATCGCAACTTCCGCCAGTTCGAGCTTTTTGGCAATTGATGGCTTGGGTGCAGACGAGTCCGTTGGCGGTGAAAAGAAATCTGTTTGGAGAATCGATCTTTGCGGTTAAAAAGGCAATTAGTGCTAATGCCGATCGCCATTTAATCATATCTCAACAAATCACTGGAGTCAAAACCGATCGCAGGGCAATTGCTTCTGGAAATGCGATCGACTACAATACCTCAGAATTGACCAGTAATTTTCACAATAAGTTCGATCGAGTCAACAATTCTCGATCCTTTGTCACATTACTCGATCGCGCGGCCGTTCAGCTCGAAGAATTCAGCTTACCCCAAGTATCAAAAATCACAGATGAATTAACAGCCGGCCAGCCACCTACAATAATTGATACAACCAGCCCCGGCATCGATTCAAGCCCAACCACCCGCGAAATTGTCGAAAACTACGCCCGAAACATCGAAGAAATGATTTGGTCGTCAGTAGACTACCTCCTTGGCAAAGAAACAGCAGCTAGTGAAAATACGGAAAAATCTGTAGCAATCAAGTATTCTTTGCAACAACGAGAGCTAGAGAATACGGAGAAAAAAATCGGGAAGGGCGATCGACCTTGGCTAAAGTGGCAAGACTTATTTGGAGAACCAGCACCACCATCTGTGGAAAATGTGCCACCGCCACTAGCAACTTCGTCTCCAATTTTACTATCACAAATTGGCACAAATGTCAAGCAAAAAATTGATGAAATAGAAAAACTGCCCGAAAGGCGATCGACACTAGCATCAACATCCCCCTACCCAGAGGCAATTCACAACCTGATCGCGCAGCTCAAAATCAGCCTATTCACAAAAGTGTCAAAAAGTCAACCCCAAAAAGCATCAAATTTAGAAGTTAGTCAAAAAAATAACTTGGTTCCTACTGTAGAACAATCAAGCCCAACCGAGGCAGAGGAAACTCAACCAGCCCAACCAACAGCCCCAGAAATCATCGGACAAACCAGCAAATTTGTCAGCATCGCCACAGCATCAGAAAATAAGCGCCCAGACGAAGTACCAGGCGAATACTTAGAAACAAAAGCAGAATCAATGGGATACATCAAGCACCCCCTAGAACAAGTGCTCGAATGGCTCGATCAAATTATGCTGCGGCTGGAAACAATCGCCGTACAACTCTGGGAATGGGCAAAAATCAACTTGCTAAAAATCATCAACAGCAAAGAGTGAATTGGCTAATCTTTGGCATATGATAAAAAGGCTGCACTAGCAGCAAATCATTCAGTCCGATCGCATTCTTGGAGACTCCCACAGTGCTAACCCTTAAAATCGTAGTTAATGTAATTGTGCTATTCTTTGTTTCCCTGTTCATATTTGGATTTTTGTCCAATGACCCAGCTCGGAACCCCAACCGCAGAGACATGGAATAGTACCAAGTCTGGTTAATTGCCGATCAATGCTGTACGGGCATTGGGCATCGGGCATCGGGCATCGGGGATGGTATGAGACGAAAAATCCATTCAGCAGAGTAGGGGCGGATAACAGCAGCCCCTACAACAACGGACAAACCATCAAACATAAGTTTGAAAAAAACTTGACCTCGCTGGCAAGCGAGGTTATCTTGTGGCGAAAGCAGATTCTAAAAGCCGCCCGATTTTGGCGCGCCGAAGCCACTGCAAATTTCAGATATCAAATAAATCCGTTACAAAATCCGTTGCCGAACTTCCTTCTTCCTGACATCCGTTAAATCCGTTACAGAATCCGTTGCCGAACTTCCTTCTTCCTAACATCCGCTAAATCCGTTACAGAATCCGTTGCCGAACTTCCTTCTTCCTGACATCCGTTAAATCCGTTACAGAATCCGTTGCCGAACTTCCCTCTTCCTTCCATTTTAATTATGCCCTATCCGGTACCGCCACCAGAACCCTCTGCCATCATCTACATCACAAAGCCCAAAACAGCCGCCCTGATTGTGGCCGTCAGTGATGGAGACACCCGCAGCAACTCCACAGAAATACCGGAAGCCAGTCCAGATATAGTTCTGCCAGAACCAACACCAGCCCCGGAATCCGCAGCCTCAGCAGAACTCCTGGCCCCAACCGTAGAAGCCGGTCAGCCGACCGAATTTGCCGCCCCCGTAGCGACATTCGGAAACATCATCCCAGAGTTGCGATTTCAATATCAAGAACCAGTTCAAGAAACCGCAACTAGCAGAACTCAGCCAGATCCCTCATTTACTACTTATCATTTTGCGTCACCACGAAATCTCCTTGAGAGTGAGAGTCAGAAACCATCCCCAGAGGCGCTATTAGCGCAGAGAAAACACGGGGGAAATGTGAGCCAGGGGAGGTCGAGTTCTGATGGCATCGGAGTTCAGGCGAAGGGACAGCAGCAACAGCTAGAAGATAAAGCTCCTCCCGAACCCCAGGAAATTCCCGTTCCCGAACCGATACAGGAAACAACACCCAGCGGACAACAACAGTTAGAGATTCCGACACCCGGCACTGACCCTACCCTAGGAGCGCCCATAACCCCGAAACCACAGCCCAAAAAAGTGCCAGCCCCAGGAGTCCGCACTGCGCCTTCTCAGCGGACGGTGCCTTTTCCGGTAAGTCCGGCAGATACGATTGAAATTAAGGCAGACCGGCAAGAATTTGACGAGAAGCAGCAAATTGTGACGGCGATTGGGAATGTGGTGGTGCGGTTCCGACAAACGGTGATTGATGCCGATCGCGCGATCGTCAATTTAGTCACCCGCCAAGTGGTAGCATCCGGCAATGTCGCCTATACCCGTGGCGAACAAGTAGTCCGTGGGCAACAGATGGATTTCAATCTCGGTCTGAATTCCGGCGTAGTCGAACAGGCAAAAGGTGAACTTTTCTTGCCCAAAGCTGGTACTGAGTTAACGCCCACATTGCCGACAGATATTAGTGCTGGGACGATTCTCAATCAGCCGTTGAGTGACCGGATTACCAGTCAACAACCAGTACGCGGAGTTCGATCGCCCGGAGCCGCTACATTTTCTATAGGTGGTGGTGGACAGTTAGCCGCCCCCCAAATTACTGGGGCTGTCAATCGCGTCCGTTTTGAAGCAGAACGCTTAGAACTGCGTCCCGATGGGGTGAGGGTAGCTACGAATATTCGGATTACTAATGACCCGTTTTCTCCGCCGGAACTGGAGTATAGGGCCAAGACGGCGACGATTAAAACTATTTCCCCCACGGCCCAGGAATTGGTCACAACTAAACCTCGTTTGGTGTTCGATAATCGGGTGAAAATACCTGTGTATCCCCGTCGGCAGGTGTTCGATAGCAACCAGCAGAATGGCCCGTGTTTGACCTTTGGGTATGATGGAGGCGATCGGGGTGGTTTGTACGCTGAGTGTGCTTTTCAGGTACTGGAGACAGGGCCGTTCCGACTGAGTTTGACTCCCCAAGTTTACATTCAGCGGGCGATCGAAAAACATGGCGGCAACCCATTTTTCCCCGATAGTTACGGGCTGAAAGCGAAGTTGACGGCTGCTGTGGGGCCGCGCACCAGAATTGATGGTTCGGCAATATTTGTGAATTTTGATAATTTCCCGAATTTAGCTGAAAATGCTTTTCGGGGTAATTTGCGTCTGCGACAGTCTGTTGGTACTCACACTTTAGCGGCAGAATATAGCTACCGCGATCGGCTTTTTAACGGTTCTCTCGGCTTTCAAACCGTCAACAGCAGTCTGGGAGTCGTCCTCACTTCTCCCATCGTCCCCCTCGGAAAGTCTGGCATCAATCTCAGCTACCAAGCTGGTTATCAATTTATCAATGCTGACACCGACAGATTCGACTTGGTGGAACCTGTGCGGGACAATAACCGCATCGATTTGGGTCGCTTACAAGTCAGCGCAGCCCTAACCCGCGACTTTACTCTGTGGCAGGGTAAAGCCCTGCCCCGCACTCCGACACAGGGTTTGAAATACACGCGGACACCAGTAGTTCCTTACGTCAAACTGGCTTTGGGCATCCGAGGCGTTGGCAGTTATTACAGTAGTGACGATCGACAAAATTCCCTCGCCGGTAGTGTCGGCATGATCGGGCAATTCGGTCATTTTTCCCGCCCTTTCCTCGACTACACTGGGTTTAACGTCACTTACACTCAGGTAGGACGGGACGGTCTATCGCCATTTTTGTTCGATCGGCTGGTAGATGTCAGAATCCTTTCCTTTGGACTTGTCCAACAAGTTTATGGCGGGTTTCGAGTCGGAATTCAAACTGGGATTAATTTAGATACCAAGGAAACAATTAGTACGAATTACACTTTAGAATACAGTCGCCGTAGCTACGCAATTATTTTACGTTTTAATCCTGAACGTCAAGTTGGCAGCCTCACTTTTAGGATTAGTGACTTCAATTGGAATGGCACTCCAGAACCTTTTGGTGGCGGCGATGTGCGAAGTGTAGAAGGAGGCGTGCGCTTATCCGATTAAATTTTGGAATTGGGCATTGGGCATTGGGCATTGGGCATTGGGCATTGGGCATTGGTAACTAACGACAACAGTCAACAGTCAACAGTCAACAGTCAACAGTCAACAGTCAACAGACAACAAATGACAGAAGTGGCGGCAATATCTGCACAAGTAGCGGCTCTGCTGGTTCACTACGGTTTTGACCTAGGTGGCAAGAAAGCAGAAAAATTAGCTGGTGAATGGCTGACTAAGTATCCCAGCCATTGGCTCCGTTTGGCAGTGATTGAAGCGCTTTATCAAGGTCGCTACAAAGCTGTTTCTGTGGGACAAATATTGAGTATGTGGCAGCGTTTGAGCCAACCTCTATATCATTTTAATGGCGAGTTTGAACGCTTAGTTTGTAGCAATTTTCTTCAAGATTTAACGTTTGAAAGTGATTTTAAACAGTCCCAAGATCAGAGATTTTCACCTAGTCCTGAATCGGATTTCGGTAGTCTAGAACTAGATTTGGTTTCGTCCCCAGAGGTTGAGGTTGATCAGGCGAGAGATGCTGACTTCACCAAGGTAGAGACTGAGGAAATAGCAGAATTGCCCACAGTCGATCGCACCAATGAAAATGCAGAAGTAGTAATTTATGAAGATTTAGCAGTAACTGCTTTGGCAGATCGAGCCGAAGCCGATCAGTTGGTTGAAAAATCAGCCCTGATTATAAAACACACTGATTTTCACTCCAAGTTAAAAGCTGTTGCCTCTGAAGGTACCAGAAAAAAGGGAGAAAGAAGAAAAAAAGTCTAATGGGGCATTGGGCATTGGGCATTGGGCATTGGGCATTGGGCATTGGGCATTGGGCATTGGGCATTGGGCATTGGTAATTGGGCATTGGTTATTAGAACGAACAAATAACAAATAACCAACAACAAATAACCAATAACCAATAACAATAACCAATAACAAAACTCTTAACTTTTTGGGCCTACTCCCATCCGAATTTCCGAACAAAAAGAAGCTTTTTCCGTACCGTTTGCTTGCTTGACAACACTGGTACGGAGTCGCAGATTAGGAATGAGATACCACAGGCGTTCTTCAGCATGGATAGTTTCAGATTCCGTAATCAATGTCAGCACATCATCACTGCCCATCACATAGCGGGTATTGCCCTTGTCTTGGAGCACTTTGCCTTCGCTAGGGTTGTCGAGATTCGGTAAGACCGCTAATATTGTAGAACCGATTTGTTTTTGCTCAGTGCGATCGGGAGTGCCATCCCAACTCACCCGAATACTGGTTAACCCAGTGGAAGTGGGATCGATCGAGTGCTGCTGACACAGTTTAACGACTTCTGGCTCTGTAGCTGTTAGCATTTCTATTTTGAGGTCAGATTTACCTGCCTGCAATTCCCCGGAATTGAGATTATGTACAGTGCGCTGGGAAAACCATTTGCCTGCACTTAACTCGAAAAACTCGATAACATCCATGAATTTTGTCTCTGAACTTAATACTTTTCTATTTTAGATATTTTAGCAAATAGCCATTCAAATATGTCATCCTAAGAAAAGAGACAAGTTTCTCGATCGGGTTTTCACGAAGGTGCAGCTAGCCATCGCACACATTTGACAAAGACATCCATAAATTTATGAGCGAATTTACACCAGATTCAGATCGGATGCTGCCCCCAGAACAAATGCAATCTCTGGAAATCCTGCCAAGTCAGCCAGCAACGACTTCGGAAGCCGATCGATTATACAGCTTACTAACAGATTACAATTTTATTGAAGCTAAACTCTCAGCATCGGGAGTACAGTCACTAATAGAAGAGTATGATTTAGCAACAAAAAGCGAAAGTTTAACCTCAAATCAAAAAGCAGAAACACTAAAATTAATTCAAGAAACAATTCGGCTTTCTGCACACATTATATCCAAAGATCAAACCCAATTACCAACACAACTAATCGCCCGCTTGATGCGCTTTGAAAATCCAGAAATTCAAGCACTACTAGCCCAAGCAAAGCAGCAGAAAAAGCCCTGGCTGCGACCGCTAACCTCCAGTTTCACTCCTCCGGGAGGAAGATTGCAGCGCACCCTCACCGGACATACAGACTGGGTACAAGGTGTAGCAATTACCCCTGATGGCAAGCGGGTAATTTCTGCTTCCTCCGACCATAATCTCAAAGTTTGGAATTTAGAAACAGGAGAAGAACTTTTCACCCTCACAGGTCATCTTACCTACGTCAATGCTGTCGCAGTCACCCCCGATGGTACTCAAGTAATTTCCGGTTCTTGGGACAATACAATCAAGATTTGGAACCTCGAAACTGGGCAAGAAGTATTTACCTTTGCCGGAGATACTTTTGCCGTAGAAGCTGTGGCGGTTACTCCCGATGGCAAAGCAGTAATTTCTGGTTCATGGGATGGCAGTATTAAGGTTTGGGACTTAACAAGCAGAGAAGTAATTTTAAACCTCAAAGGTCATACAAGTTTTGTACAATCCGTAGCCGTAAGTCCCGACAGCAAACGGTTGATTTCTGGATCTGGCGACAACAGCATCAAAGTCTGGAATTTAGAAACAGGAAAAGAACTTTTCACTCTCACTGGTCATACAGATTGGGTCAAATCCGTAGTATTTACTCCCGATGGACAAAGCATTGTTTCCGGTAGTTATGACTGCACTGTAAAAGTCTGGAGTTTAGCAGAAAGAAAGAGAGTTTTTACATTAGGAACTCACGGCAGTTTCGTTCAATCTGTAGCAGTTACTCCTGACGGAAAGCAAGTAATCTCGGCTTCCGGTGACAAAACAGTCAAAGTTTGGCATCTGGAAACAAGAGAAGAACTTTTCAGTTTTACCAATCACATCGCCCCGGTGAATGCTGTTGCAGTGACTGCGGATGGTAAGCGAATAGTTTCTGGTTCATCTGACAAAACTCTCAAAGTTTGGTACTTAGAAACAGGACAAGAAAATTCAGCATTTACCGGCCATGATGACTCAGTAAATGCTGTGGTAGTGACGGCAGATGGTACTAAAGTGATTTCGGGTTCTGGTGACAACAGCATTAAAATTTGGAATCTGGAAAATGGAGAGGAAATTTTTACATTAATCGGTCATCAAGACTGGGTAAAAGCAATCGCTGTCACCCCAGATAGCCGCCGCATAATTTCTGGTTCCGGCGACCAAACTGTGAAAGTCTGGAATCTGGAAACAGGAGAGGAAATTTTTACTTTCACAGGCCATACAGACTGGGTAAATGCTGTTGCAGTGACGGCGGACGGAAAGATGGCGATTTCTGGTTCAGGAGATAAAACTATTAAACTTTGGAATTTGGAAACAGGAGACGAAATTTTTACTTTTACAGGCCATACAGACGGGATCAAAGCTATTGCAGTTACTCCTGACGGCAAGCAGTTAATTTCGGCTGCTGGTGACATGACTCTTAAAGTTTGGAGTTTAGAAAAACAGAAAAATATTTTTGCGAATCTCTGGAATTTAGTAGTAAAAAATCAACTTTTCACTCTCAAAGGCCATGAGAGTTTGATCAATGCTTTAGCAGTTACACCAGATGGCAAATGGGCAATTTCTGGGGGCAGGAAGAAAATGATTAAAGTTTGGGATTTGTCAAGTAGAAAAGAACTTTTCACTTTGGCAGGTCATGCCGATGCGGTAACAGCTTTGGCGACTTTCGGAGCCAGGCTAATTTCTGTTTCTGATGACAATACTCTCAAAGTTTGGGATTTGTTAAGTCGAGAAGTAATTGCTAGTTTTCGGGGTGATAGTGCATTAAAATGTTGTGCTTTCGCACCGGATGGGGTGACAATTGTGACGGCGGAAGTTTCGGGACAGATGCACTTTTTAAGGTTGGAGAATTGGTAGTTGTTAGTTGTTAGTTGTTATTTGTAATAACGAATAACAACTGATATCGTTTCCGGTTGCATCGGAATGGTAGAGGAGACGGCAGTGCCGTCTCCCTACCCAAAATAACATTGTAGGGACACGGCACTGCCGTCTCCTCATTTCGGCGACTAATAATTCCGGTGCAACCGCAATTGATATTACTTCCTCAGCAACTTAATCCCGCGAATCGAATAATCCAAAAGCTCTATGGGGTGCATCAAAGTAACTTCCTTACCCTGCAACTCCAAATGCTTCTTAATTTGCAGCGAACAACCAGGATTAGAAGAAGCAATCAACTCCGCCCCTGTGTTCAGCAAATTCTCCACCTTTTGCACTCCCAATTCATCAGCAACCTCCGGCTGCAACATATTGTAAACCCCCGCACTCCCGCAGCACAAAGCCGCATCAATCGGTTCCTTCAACTTGACACCAGGGATTTTTTGTAGCAACTGACGCGGCTGCAAACTAATTTTTTGTCCGTGCAATAAGTGGCAGGCATCCTGATAAACTATGGTTAAATCTCCGTCAACCAAAGGATGAAGTTTTGCCGTCATTCCTGCACTTACTAAAAACTCTTGCACATCCTTCACATTAGCTGCAAATGCTTCAGCTTTCTCGCGATATTCTGGATCATCTGCTAAAATGTGACCGTATTCTTTCAAAGTGTGACCACAACCAGCAGCGTTGATAATTACAACATCAACACCAGTATTTTCAAAGCTGTCAATCATTTGTCTAGCCAAGGTTTTTGCCTGTTCCGCTTGTCCTTGATGTTCCGGCAAAGCAGCACAACATCCCTGACTTTTGGGAATCACAACCTCACAACCATTCGCCGTTAAAACTCGCACTGTAGCTTCATTAACTGGTGAAAACAATAGCCGCTGCACACAGCCTAAAATCACACCGACTCGATAGCGTTTTTCCCCTTGGGCTGGAATTACCTCTGGTAAATTATCCCGGAAAGCATCGACAGTAACTTGTGGCAAGATTGATTCCATCGCGGCCAAACGGGGAAATACTTTTTTCAGCAAACCTGTTTTGCGGACAAGCTTTGGCAGTCCTAATTTTTGATAAATAAACAGGGGAACGAGTAAAGGCCGTAATCGGTGAGGATAAGGGAAGAGATTAAAGATTAGAGTGCGAATTATATTATCAGAAAAAGTGCGTTGCTGATTGCGGGCAACTTGGTGACGAGTTGCGGAAATTAATTTGTCATATTGTACTCCCGATGGACAAGTTGTTACACAAGCCAAACAGCCCAAACAAGTATCAAAATGCTGTGATGTTGCTTCATTCAAAGGTGCTTCACCTTCATTAATCGCATCCATTAAATAAATGCGGCCTCTAGGCGAATCCATTTCTTTGCCGAGTATCCGATAACTCGGACAAGTTGATAGGCAAAAACCACAGTGTACGCAACTATCAATCAATTTGGGATTCGGTGGGTTGTTGGTATCGAAACCCTGTAATTCAGGAATTTGCAAATGGGGATTTTGTGCTAAAAAATTGCTTTCTTTAGCAGGTTTTAAATTGTCGCTGGGAATTTGGGATTTTTCTGAGGTTTGCATATATGAAAGAAGGAGGAAGTCAACCCCCCCCCTGCCCCCCAAGGGGGGAAATTCAGGAAGAAGGAAGAACGTTTTATTTTGGTCTATAATAAATATTATCAAGAAATCTATTGGGACTCAAAATATTTTGCGAGTCAAACTGTTTTTTTATCCCCCGCATGACATCGATCGCACTTCCAGTATAACCCCAAACATCCAACTCTTGCTT
>JAYTZD010000217.1:0-7166 GCA_043742065.1 Oscillatoriales bacterium | reverse complement strand
GTGTCCCTACAATTGATCGCGGTAGGGACACGGCACTGCCGTCTCCTCTATATCATTCCGGCGCAGCCGGAATTGATATCACTCAAAGACCACTGTTTTATTCCCATAAACTAACACACGGTTACGCAAGTGCGATCGCACAGCCCTCGCTAAAACAATCCTTTCTAAATCTTTACCTTTCCGAACCAAATCCGAGACTTCATCGCGGTGACTAACTCGCTCGACATCTTGTTCGATAATCGGCCCAGCATCTAAATCGGAAGTGATATAATGAGCAGTTGCACCAATAATTTTTACTCCTCGCTCATAGGCGCGTTGGTAAGGATTTGCTCCGACAAAAGCTGGTAAAAATGAGTGGTGAATGTTGATAATATTCGGAAACTTGGTAATAAAATCTGCACTCAAAATTTGCATATACTTAGCCAGTACGATTAAATCTATGGTATGCTCTTTTAATAAGTCTAATTGCTTCGCTTCTTGTTCAAATTTGTGATCTTTGCTAATTGGAATATATTGAAAATCTGCTCCGTATTGTTCGGCGATGTGCTTTAAATTTGGATGATTGCTGATAATCAATGGAATTTCCGCTAAAAATTCTTTGGATTGTTGTCGCCAAATCAAATCTAAGAGACAATGGTCTTGGCGACTGACCCAAATTGCGATTCGTGGTACTGTATCAGAAAAGTGCAATTCCCACTTAGCTTGCAGAGGTTGTGCGATCGCACTAAAAGCCACTGCGATTTCTGATCTGGATAAATCAAATCCTGCTAATTGCCATTCTATCCTGGTGAGAAACAGTCCCGCAGCAAAGTCTGTGTGTTGATTGGCGTGGATAATATTACCATTGTGCTGATAGATAAAGTTGGCAAAAGTGGCGACTAAACCCAGTTGATCTGGACAAGCAATGAGTAGAGTTGCTGTCGGAAGTGTCATAAAAATTAAAAGTCCTGTTAGTTTGGCTCACCTTTTTGTCAACTCTCAAAAGGATTAATTCCCTACTCTTTCTGAGAATTCATCTTCGCAAATGGTGAGTTGGGAAGGCTGACATCGTTTGATGATGATACTAACTCTTTTGGCTCCTTCGCCTTCCAAGTCTTCGATATAGCCTGGAGTATGGGTTAAGGCTTCTTTGTCGTTGTCAAAGGGGCCAAAATAGTAGGTGCAGCGGGGAAAATTTGTAATAATTTCTACCCACCATTTCTCTGATCCTGGGCGCTGGCTGGGTTTGATAAGCAGGGACAAGACTACAACGCATACACAGAATAAATAAAATCCGAGCATTGTTTTTTAACGGGGTGATTTATGTATTGTTTAAATTTATCAAGGCAATTTGCCCGATCGCATCAACCTCAGTGCTGATTTTGAGTCGATATAATCTAACATCTAAAGCAAAACCCGCCGATGCGGGTTGTTTGCTTGCCGAAAGATTCTCTTTTTCCTCTTCAGATTGCTAGGTGGATCTCAGGAGGCTAAAGCTTAGGGTTTACCTTTTGGGAAATGATCGATACCAGCCCAACCGTAAAAGACCAGCTCGTCATTTTGGACTCGACAACGGTCTACTCGCAATTGAGTGCCTTCAAGGGCAAATTTGTCTAAATCTAGCAAGTTATTGACATGGACAATTATCGCTTTTGCCAAGTCTACTGCTGTTTCGTCACCGCCGTAAGTAACGCTGACAAATTGGATTTTCCGCCGTTCTTCTACTTGTAATTGAGCAGTAATATCGATCTTGACTGATTCGCTAGAATGGCCTACGATAATTTGGGACTGAAGTCTAATTGACTTATCCACACCGAAGCTGACTTCGGTATTTTGAAACAGGAGAGATTTGTCTTGATAACTCAGCCGCTGTAGTTTTTCAACTACAAAAGGCGTATTGAATGAGGTGGTTAAATCTGACTTACTCAAAACTACTCGCATACTCGCCTGGGTAGGCTGGCGTAATTTCACTTGACCTGCAAAAATCGCTCCAAAATCAATGGAGAGTGCTTGCAAGTAGAGTTCCATTACTTCGATGCGAAGGCCGTTGTACATTAACATACCTTTGCCAATGAAGTCGAAACCGTCGATGCTTCCCTGTAATAGTTTGGCCACAGGTTCGACTCGGATGATGGCTTCTGCCTTTTCCGAACGTTTGAATAAGGCCGCAATTGCAGCTCCTGCTACTTTGCTGACAAGGCGATCGCCACTTTGACCTTGAAAGGATGTACCGCTAAACAAAGCTGCTACCATTTATGCGTTTACTCATCTACATTTGCTATTATAACTCCTGATTAAGAAATGTTAAAATAGCTTGTACTTATGGACATTATAAGAATGAATTGTTTTTTGGGTGTGTATGGAAAATAACACTTTGATTGTTCGACCCTTCGACTACGCTCAGGGTACGACTACGCTTCGGCCCTTCGACTACGCTCAGGGTACGATTTTGAATTTTAATTGCTCAGGGGCGTGCCTTGGAGACAGGCTCGATCGAGCAATGTACCATCCCAGACAGTTTGTTCGATCGCAGCACAGAGCAAATTAGCACCCGTCAGATTAGCGCCACGGAATACGGCTCCATTCAGAATCGCTTCTTCCAAGTCAGCGCCCGACAAATCAGCGCCCGACAAATTGGCATGGCTCAAATCTGCATGGTGCAAAATTGCCCTAGCCAAATTCACGGCCCGCAAATCGGCACCGCGAAAATCGACACCGCTCAAATCCACATTGCCGATCGCCGCCCCAGCCAAAAAAGCTCCCCCAAAACTTGCATCAGAGAGTTGAGCATTCGCTAAAGAAGCTCCCCGCAAGTCAGCATTCCGACAATCTGCGCCTCGCAAATCAGCCCCACTCAAGTCAGCGCCCCGCAGGTTCGATCGCAGTATCGCTCGTTGCAAATTAGCACCAGCGAGATTAGCTCCACTCAAATTAGCTTGAGACAAATCAGCATCGGCGAGATCGGCTCCCGATAAGTCAGCGCCAGCTAAATGATGGCCGGCTAGCATTTTAATTTTGCCTTTGCAAATGGCTTCTATGTTAGTCATTAGTTATTAGTCATTAGTCATTAGTTGTTTGTTTTACAAATATATTCGTAGGGGCGAAGCATTCCGGCAGACTATTTATTAGTGAGAACCAGAAATTTACTACCGGAATGCTTCGCCCTTACACTCATTGAGATGCACCCGTTTTCAGTTTTCATTAGTCAGCCGACAGTCAGCATTCCAGTTATTTTAAGATGCTGAAGTTGCTGCGATCGCGCGATCGCCCAAATCCTCCAACCACACATTCGGCAATTGACTAGGGCGAGTCGGTAGCTCCATCAGACCCATTTCGGCTAGTCTGACTACATTACCGAGAGTTTCCACCAAAGCTGGATCGAAGCGAGTACCGCTGATTGCCTGGCACTTTTCCCAAGCTGCTGTCAAACCCAATGCCGGTCGATCGCCCCGTGCTTTAGTCCAGTCTTGAAAACAAGCAACCAAGCCCAAAATGCGGGAAGCCACTGGTATCCCTTCGCCTCGTAAACCCTCCGGCCTACCGCTGCCGTCCCAGTGTTCGAGTTTATGCTTGACAATTTCGGCTACAGGTGATAGTTCCGGCATTGCTTGCAAAAGTTGAGAACCGATGAAACTGCGATCGCGCCAAAAGGCCAAAGTCTGTTGGTCAAATTGATCCGAAGTTTGAGCAAACACCTCATTGGGTGCCGAAACTAAGCCAACCCGAAACAGTAATCCCGCCAACCGCAACCTACGCAACTGCAAAGCTGGCAAATCCAGAAGTTGACCCAAAGTTTCCGCCAAAGCCGCTACTTGCAGAGACGCTGTGGGGTTTGAAGTATCGCGTTCATCCACACGCTGGGCCATCCGCAGAAAGGCTTGCAGTTTATTCGCGTTCAAATTGCGACTGACGCGCAAAGCTTGACCTTCCAATTCCCACAAGTCGCGGGTTTGGCGGTTAATTGACACCATTTGCTGCTGAGAAGTTTGCAGGTAAGTGACGATCCGCGTGACTACGCCACTGATGTCTGCCAAGGGCGGGCCTTTAGTTGCGAGAATTTCGTGATGAATTTCCAGCAAGCTGTCGGCCAACGAAGGGTTATAGTGCCGTGTTTGTTCGATAAAAATTTCTGCCGACGCCGACACCAAGGATTGGTCAAAAGACCACAAACCGTAGAATTTTCGCTCTGTATCGACTTCTGGCTTACCTTCGGGCAGATATTCTGTGTGCGAAAGTTCGCGACAAAGCACCATTGCTTTGTAGGTTGGGGCGAGAATAATTAAATTCCATTCGGCGACGATGGGGTCGATCGGATCGATATTGATTAAAGATACATTTTCTAATTGACCAGTTTTGTGGGTTGCAAAACCGCTGTCGGCTACTGCGCCGATGACAACGCGCCGAGAGGCATTAGCAATATCAAAATAGCGATCGGCTTCCTGCAAATACCATTTACCCTGCTGAAACGTGACTAAAACCAGCGGTTTGACTGCGATATCGTCCCCCGCGCTGGTTTGTAAGATGTGGTCTTCTAGGGCGTGACAGAGGGCTACTAGGGTGTTTTTGAAGTAGACCCCGTAGCTAGAAGGCAGT
Source organism: Oscillatoriales bacterium (assembly GCA_043742065.1). Classification (GTDB taxonomy): domain Bacteria; phylum Cyanobacteriota; class Cyanobacteriia; order Cyanobacteriales; family Microcoleaceae; genus Microcoleus. Next base: position 2,594 of record JAYTZD010000217.1, on the reverse strand, counting down.
TTTCCGTCGGGGAGTGTAGCTTGTAATCTGGCGAGAGTTGATTCTGGATTCATTACAAAAGGCTGTGCCGGCTCTTACTTACTATAGCGTGAGATTGAACTTCTGAATCAATCAATCAATCGATTTTAGATTTTGGATTTTAGATTTTAGATTAAAAGATTGGAGAAAAGCTGTGGCGAGGGGCACCCGTGGGTGCATCTGGTGTTTTACAAATATATTCGTAGGGGCGAAGCATTCCGGCAGTAAATCTTTGATAATCAGTAATAAATTGTCTGCCGGAATGCTTCCGCCCTTACAAAATTGAGGTGCACTTTGTTCTATTTTTTCGTTGAATCAGAAATCAAATCGTCTTTATCGACTTTCGGGATAAAATCAGGGCGTTCTTGCGATTCCCAACCAGGGAGGCGCTTGGAGTTGTACCACGCGATCGAGCCAATACTAACCGCCGCCACAAATCCAACAGCCAGAACTGCTAGAGGAATCGTGAAGTCATGTTCTACCATTAGGTTGAAATCCTTATTTACGTTACTTTTGTCTAATTTTAAGCGCTAATGGCATTTTGTTGATATGTCTGAAGACTGAAAAAATCAATAAATTGCAGTCATAATACTTAGAGATAGAAAGTGCAGGGCTAATTTTATGTCATTGTCGATCGCATTGTTGTTAGTCGGTAGTTTCGCCCTGGGTGCTTTGCCACTAACTCAATGGATGGTGCAAGTTTTTTCTGGCAAAGATTTGAGGGTTTTGGGCACGGGGAATGTTGGCGTGTCGGCTGCTTTCATTCACGGAGGCAAAACTGCTGGAATTGCTGCGGTTTTGGCGGAAATTGCCAGAGGGATTATACCAGTTTTGGCTGCGCGATTTTGGTTGCCTGATCAAAGGGCGATCGCCCTTGCGCTGTTAATTCCTCTAGTTACGGGCAGATATGCGATCGCCCGTGGTGGAGGTGTCACCAACGCTGTTTGGGGTATTTTGGCATTTTCCCCGCCAGTGGCTATCTCATCGGGCATTTCAGGGCTGTTGATGTGGGGTTTGGCTGGTAAGGGCGATCGGGCCAGGCTGTTTGCTACCCGCTGCGGATGTCTTTGTACCCCCATCTGGGTTTGGGTGTGGCGACACAATGTAGCAGAATTTTTAGCAGCAACAGGATTAGCATTTTTACTCTTCACAATTAGTCTACTTCAGGGTGATGATATGGCTTTATCTAAATCAGAAAAATTGCTTTCTCTCGATGACTTACTAGATCCCAAAGTTTGCGGTGACAAAGCCGCGAAATTGTCTCAACTGAAACGAGCTAATTTCAATGTACCTACTGGCTGGATAGTATTGAATGAATTGGGCCCTTCGACTACGCTCAGGGAACACAAAGTCGAAGGGCTTTCTTTGTACCCTGAGCGTAGTCGAAGGGTTCAGGGTACAAAGAAGTCGGAGGGAAGTAATAATCGGGTAAACAATGAAAAATTTTCAATCCCTAATTCCTTAATCGAAAATCTAAAATCCAAAATCCAAAATCGAATGATTGTTCGTTCTTCTGCTGTGGGAGAAGACGGTGATTTCAGTTCCGCCGCTGGACAATATGAAACGATTGGGCCTGTTTTGACTGAAGCAGAATTAATCGATGCGATTCATCGTTGTCGCCAGTCTTATTGGACTTCCGAAGCAGTGGCTTACCGCCGCCAACGACAATTACCCGATACCGAAATGGCTGTATTAATTCAGCCTTATATTGACAGCAAATTTGCCGGAGTCATGTTTACCCGCAATCCTTTAGATGGCGGTTCCCAGATAATTATTGAAGCTTTACCCGGAGGAGCAGAATCTGTTGTTGGCGGACAATTTACTCCGGTTCACTTAGAAATAGATTTTAGTACAAACCAGGAGGTTGAGCTAAGTCAAAACCAGGAGGTTGAGCGTAGTCGAAACCAGAATATCGAAAATAATTTAATTATTGATAAATTAGTTGTAACAGAATTGGTAAAATTAGCGCAAGAAATAGAAGCATTTTTTCACGGAATTCCCCAGGATATTGAGTGGAGTTGGGATGGCGAAAAAATATGGATTTTACAAAGCCGCCCGATTACCAATTTGCAGCCGTTTTGGACGAGAACTATTGCCGCAGAAGTGATTCCCGGTGCAATTCGTCCGCTAACTTGGTCGATTAATCGCCCGCTGACTTGTGGAGTTTGGGGAGAAATGTTTAAGGTTGTTTTAGGGGAAAGAGCCGCTAATTTAAACTTTACTGAAACAGCGACTTTGCTGGGTTCTCATGCTTATTTTAATGCGACTTTGTTGGGCGAAATTTTTCGGATGATGGGATTGCCGGAGCAGGGTTTGGAATTTTTGCTGAGAGGGCAGAAGATGGGCAAGCCGCCTTTGGGGAAGATTTTGCCATCTTTGCCCGGTTTGTGGCGTTTGGTGCAACGAGAGAGGGCGCTGAATGCAGAATTTAAGGTCGATCGCACTTCTATTTTCCTACCAGCATTGGAAAGTCTGGAGAAGTTCGGCAACGGATTATGTAACGGATTTAACGGATGGATGTTGAAGGAAGAGGGAGAGGAATTGGCAATTGCTAATTATGAATATTTGTCGGAATT
>JAYTZD010000216.1:0-3675 GCA_043742065.1 Oscillatoriales bacterium | reverse complement strand
CTAATCTTTGGGAGAGATGAGTGAAGGGAGATGCGACGGCGGATGATATTCTCAAGTTTAATGTCTCGGTGAATGACATTGCGATCGTGAACAAATTTAAGAACTGGTAGTAAATCTGCTAGTAACTGCCAAATCTTTTCTTCACTAAAAACGCCTTGTTGAATTAGTTCTGCGAGTAAATTTTGTCCTTCTATCAACTCTTGTACTAAATAAAGTCGCTGATCTTGTTCAAAATAAGCAATTAATCGAGGAATTTGGGGATGTTCACCGAGTTCGTAAAGTCGTTTGGCTTCTTGCTTAAACAGTTCTGTTGCCTTTTCAATTGCGGAAGTTCCCTGAAATTGAGGCATAAACTGTTTAATTACGCAAGGATCATCCATGCGATCGGTATCTATCGCTTCATAAGTTTTGCCAAATCCTCCTTCGCCCAAAAGTCGAATCACGCGGTAACGGTTTCTGAATAGAGGGTTGAGGCTTTGCGATCCGCAACTTTGACAAAATTTAGAGTTGTCAGGATTGAAGGGATGAGAGCACTTGGGATTAGAACAATAGAGCATATCTGGGAAGAAATGATCTGGTTAGCATTATGATATATCTTTTGTGTCTGATCGACTGTCTAATTCGCTTCCAGGTTCTGTTTCATCTCGACACCCACTGCACGAGCGGCCGGATCGGAACTCTGTAGCAATGTGTTTGACACATTTTCCCGATCGACTTGGCTGCGGTTTTGACTGAGCTTGTATTTTCCTTCCAGTCGAGTTACAGTCATCTCAAATCCTACAATACCATCCATCATCCCTTCACGGAATTGATTGGATCAACCGTCCCAATGCGATTGGTCGTCAACATCGTAGGTGTCTATCATCTTTGGACTAATACAAATGTGGCAACTACTAGCAGGAAGTAACCGAAACTTTTTTGCAGTTGTGGCGCTGGAATAAACTGTGCAAGATCAGCTCCAATCACTGTCCCACATCCAGCTAAAAAGGTGAATGAAACCGTGAGATTCCAGTCTAAGGAAATATGCCCTAAATAACCGAGCAGCCCCGCAACAGAATTACACGCAATAATTAGGAGAGAAGTTCCGATCGCCTGTCGCATGGGTATGTTTCCCAACAAAACCAAGGCTGGGACGATCGCAAATCCACCCCCCACACCAACCAATCCTGTTAAAACACCTACTGCAATCCCTTCAGTCATCAGCCATAGCCAGCAGTATTTACAATATGTAATGTGCGAAACACAACGAACACCCACGCGGCATTCACATACACTGTATCCACCTGCTTCGTGATGAACAGGTATAGAACAAGCGCATAAAAAATTATCGGAATCTCGAACAGGTTCTTGAGGTTAACAGCTTTTATTTGAAGCGATCGATCAATTACAGGATGAAGACGATCTACGATCGCAAGTCGTGCCCAAAATCGGTGAGTATTTTGCAACTAAGCGATCGGGAATCTTCTTTTTCGACCAGCTTTTAGCCGATCGCAATTTTCAGAAATTACTAAAAGTCGCGTTATCTGTCGAACATAATCCTGTTGCACGTTATTTAGTGGAGCGCCATACACCTGTGCATGAAGGATTAGTAACATCACCAAAGGCTTGGACAATGATTTGTCCCCGTCCCGATCATTGGCACGTCATGGCGGGTCCGATCGTCGATCGCGGTCAATTAGTGGGTGTAGTTGGTTGTACGCGCGATCGGTCAATGTTTGCCTTTGATGCCCAAAATCTAGCCGATTTGAGTGCGATCTGTTTGCACTTATCTGTTTGGACTGCAACAGTGCGATCGGGAAGTATGTCGGAAGGAAAATCGCCGCAAACTCCGTGGGTATGCAAATCTAGGCAGATTTCTTAAACAGTAGGACTTACGCAATCTCTACCCTTTTGTTAGGATCTGAGATTTTTCGTTTCACTCAGAATGACAGATAATCTCAACCCTAATTAGTAAATGCTGGCTCTCCCAGGTTCTCTTCGGGTTCAAAGGGCTATGAACTCGATCGCTGAAGTCTGGCAGCACCAAAGGTGGCATTGAACTTACGGCACCAAATTGCCGCCGAAGCAAAATCTTCTGAGTTGATGCTGGCAGGAATCACATAGCTTTGAGCACCGCTGTATGACTTGAGTGGCGCGATCAACACATAGTCACCTTTCTTGATGGGATAGGCTGGGGGAACTGTCGAGCCAATGACATCGGGCGATTTGTGTAAAATCACGACCAAATCAGGACCAGACGTTGAGGTTTGAAATGCTCGATCGAGTTCCAGAATGCGCTCATTCCCTTTCTGAACAATGCGGGCAGTGCCTTTGGTGGGGTGTTCGCCATCGACAAAAGTGCCAGAAGCTAGAATTTTTGCGGCTTGAGCCGTTGCGGGTGATGTCGCTGGCCCAGTTGGAGGGGAAACAGCAGCAGGCGTTGGCGTTGTTTCAGAAGTGCCGGATGACGCAATAGCAGTTCGATCGCCAGCAGTTTTGATGCAGCCGATCGCGATTGTTGACACAAAGGTAAGACTAGAAAAGTTAAAATAGCGGCGTTTCATAAAAAGCTTCTTCCTTAAAACATTAAACTCCCCGGAAACCGATCCCCATTTCCATTGCCTCGCGAGGAATGGGGTTAACTAATCCTCAATGCCAAGATACCTTGGGTTCGGAACTCGAATTAAAATATTATGCACTTTATTGGCAACTTTCATTCACAGCCTCATGAATCTGATTTGTTTTGTGATTTATTTAGGCTGGGGACAGGTTTTATAGGTGAAATCACATTGCTCAATATGCTGTTTTTGCCAATGGAGGGGAATCTCTAGTAAATCTCTTGCACCAGTCATTCCCTGACCGATAAACAGCAGTAGAGCAAAACAATTGAGAATAATATGAGCGGTGCGCCAGCGATTTTGTCTATCCTGATAAATATCTTGAACAATCGTCACTGAAAAAATCATCAATAAAGCGGCTGTAATACCGTAGTAATAATGGGAAACAAACCATTCATTATCTCGACGATAAATTTCTGGCTGAAATCCTAAAATTATCAATCCCATGCCCGTAAAAGTGGCAAAAATGCCTCGCCATAGTTTAACTCTTGCCTTAAATAGTAGTGCGAAAGAAGCAATGGTTAACAGGAAAATGGCGATCGCAAAAAAGACTCGAAAGGGCTCTTTGGTGAGGGTGTCGTTACTGAGCATTTTTGAGAAGATGGGATAGGCCATTCCCAGTAGGGCAACCCCTACCACTGAGCCACTCAACCAATTACCGATCGCTACGTGCTCAGAACCTACTACTGGCGGAATTTTGCTTTTTTGCCCATCGGCGACTTGCAGACGACGCTGACGAGTCAGTAGCGCGCGATTCACCACAATTCCGACCAACGGAAAGACCACGAGAATGGCGATCGCCGGATGTAATAAAGCCAAGGTATCTTGAAGTTCCATGTTAATGATCCATTCATGAACGATTCAGGGACAATCAAAATCAATTTGCACTAAGCAGCCACAAACAGAGACAGTAAAATGGCGATCGCATCGGCTGGTTCATAACGCTTAGTATAGTCCACATCGAGATGAACTACGGCAATATGATGACTGCGATCGATGATCAAAGTCGCAGTCACAGGTAACAGCCAATTTTCTGTCCCGTTGTAATCGGGGAGAGCGTGACCAAGTTCCGTATAAA
>JAYTZD010000215.1:0-15369 GCA_043742065.1 Oscillatoriales bacterium | reverse complement strand
GGAGTGGAATTGGGAATTTGGCAAGGTACTTATCAAAATATGGAATTACCTTGGTTGCGCTGGTGGGATAGTCAAGGGAATCTGTTGTTATCGGGGGCTGAAAGAGCCGAAGAAGAGCGGGAAAGAGCCGATCGCGAACAGGAAATAGCCCAACAAGAACACGAAAGAGCCGATCGCGCTGAAGACCAATTAGAGCAATTACGCGCTCAATTGCGATCGGCTGGAATCCAACCGCAATTGTAAGCAGGTTTGTAGTCAGGACTTTAGTCCTTCCATAGCGAGAGAGAGAGAGAGAGAGAGGCGGGTTTATGAGATTGTAAATTATGGGCAATTATTGTTGGTGAACCCGCCCCTACAAAATCATTGATCGACTTTATAAAACTTCCATCAAAGCATCGCCCATCGCCCGACAGCCGACGAGTTTCATGCCTTCTGACATGATATCACCAGTGCGATAACCTCGATCCAAAACTTCCACAACTGCTTGCTCAATTTTATTAGCAGCTTCCGGCTGATTCAAGCCATATCGTAACATCATGGCTGCACTCAAAACTTGGGCGATCGGATTTGCTTTGTCTTGTCCAGCAATATCAGGTGCGGAACCGTGCACTGGTTCAAAAACTCCTGGCCCTGTTGCACCCAAACTAGCAGAAGGTAGCATTCCAATACTACCAGTTAACATCGCCGCCGCGTCGGAAAGAATGTCGCCGAATAAATTCCCTGTCACAATTGTATCGAACTGTTTTGGCCAGCGGATTAATTGCATGGCTGCGTTGTCAACGTAGAGGTGAGAAAGTTCCACATCGGGGTATTCTGAAGAAAGGGCAATAATGCGATCGCGCCACAGTTGCGAAACATCCAAAACATTCGCTTTATCGACGGAACATAGCCTTTTCCCGCGCTTTCTGGCAGTCTCAAAAGCTACTCGCCCGATTCTGTCAATTTCCGACTCGGTATAAGCCATCGTATTCACACCCCGTTTTTCGCCAGTTTCTGTTTGGAAAATACCTTTCGGCTTGCCAAAATAAATGCCTCCTGTCAATTCGCGGATGACCATAATATCTACGCCTTCGACAACTTCCCGTTTTAAAGAAGAAGCGTCAATCAATTGTGGTAAAATAGTTGCTGGACGCAAATTAGCAAACAATCCTAATCCAGCACGAAGACCTAGCAAGCCTGTTTCTGGACGTTGTTCGCGGGGCAAATTGTCCCACTTGTAACCGCCGATTGCTGCTAATAATATGGCATCGCTGTTGCGGCAGATTTCCAGAGTTTCATCTGGGAGTGGATTGCCGGTTTTGTCAATAGCAGCGCCTCCCATTAGGGCTTCTTGAAATTCAAAGCTGATGTCGAATTGTTGGCCGACAATTTTCAGGACTTTTACCGCGACTGCGATGATTTCAGGGCCGATTCCGTCTCCGGGTAAAAGAGTGATGCGGTAGTTTTGCGTCATATCTTGTAAATTGAGAAATTTTGTGAGTTTATTATTATATCAGGATAGGTCAATCGATTTTAGATTTTAGAGGTTGCCGCGCTCCGCTCGCAATGCTTCGCAATTTTAGATTGACCTCACGGATAAATGCGGGGGCTTGTACTATCAAAAAATTCTTGGTCAACAGCGGTTTCAACCGCCGATTGATAAAGGGGATAACTTAATCTATAACTAACAATAGTTCGATCGCACGTACAGAAATTCGGAAGGAGTTGCGGAGTGACAGAAGGCGAAGGTAAAATAACATCTGAACAGGTTGATTCCAGGGACTTTTCATGGCCTTTCTGGCCGATTGTCCCAATGTATCCCTATGGTAAGCGGCGCACGATCCGCAAGGAAATAGTCAAGGACACCGTTTGGACTTTTGACCAACTTCAGGGTATTTTTTATGTTGTCGTCCCGATTCGGATGACGGTGATTAAACTAGAACCCGAAGGCCTTCTTGTCTACTCGCCCGTTGCGCCTACTCCCGAATGTATCCGCTTAGTAAATGAGTTGGTAGCAGAACATGGTGAGGTTAAGTATATCTTGCTGACAACTATTTCCGGCATTGAACACAAGGTGTTTGTTGGCCCTTTTGCGAGGTGTTTTCCCAGCGCCCAGGTGTTTGTCACTCCTGGGCACTGGAGTTTCCCGCTGAATTTGCCGCTTAGTTGGCTGGGTTTTCCCGCTAAACGCACGTCTGTGTTGTCATTTGATAGCAGCGAAATGCCTTTTGGTGATCAATTTGATTTGGCGATTCTTGGTCCGATCGACCTTCGTTTAGGTTGGTTTGCGGAGGTGGCGCTTTTTCATAGGCGATCGCGCACGCTAATGGTAACAGATTCTGTGGTTTCGATTCCAGCAACTCCACCTGCGATCGTCCAATTTGATTCTTACCCGCTGTTGTTTCACGCTAAAGATGGCGCCTCCGATCTGGTGGTAGACACTCAGGAAAATCGATGCAAGGGGTGGCAGAGAATTGCTTTATTTGCCATGTATTTTCGTCCTAGTGTGTTGGAAGTGCGATCGTGGTGGGGGGTTTTAGGTCATAGCTTGAAAGCGCCAGAACGTTCGCGGAGAGCTTATTTTGGGTTGTTTCCGTTCCAGTGGAAAAGTGATTGGGGGCGATCGTTTGAGGCTTTGCGGGGAGGAGGGCGATTGTTTGTGGCACCGATTTTGCAGGCTTTGATTCTCAACCGCGCGCCTAGGGAAACTCTTGATTGGGCGAATCGGGTTGCGAGTTGGGATTTTGAGAGAATTATACCTTGTCACTTTGATTGTGCGATCGCCACAAACCCCCATGAATTTCGCCAAGCATTTTCTTTTCTGGAAAAACACTCTGATGTTAGCCTTTTACCCGAAGCAGATTTTAAATTACTTAGGGATATTGATGCAGGTTTAAATAAACTTGGGATTGTACCACCTGGGAAGGAGAAAGTGTAGGGCGAGTTTTACGAAAAATATTTGACGCACACCAACAATCTCATAAACCAGCGCCTACAGGCTTTATTGATAAATTTTTTAACTTAAATTCATCAAATTTCACGACATCGGACTCCGGTTTTCGGGTATCAAAATAGTAGCTACTCACAATACCATCATCGGTATCAAAAATGCTGAAAGCTGTAATATCATTACTGTCAATATATGGCAGTGGTTGACCATTTTCTAGTAGCGGTGTAATTGTTGGTATCACAGGATTTAAGCCGTTGGGGTCTCCAATTGCAGTGTAATCTTCGCGATAGGCTGGTGGCACGAATCTGCGTTTTTTCCCTGAGAAAGCACCATAACTGTTGCCAACATTAGAAGTCTCTAAAAAGTGCATTCCACTGGGACTAACAAACCGATTCCACAGGTGTGAATGTCCGTACAATACTAACTGTACTTTGGCTTTTTCTAATAGCGGAATTACATCTCTAATAATGTAATCTTGTTTTTTGGGATACTCGTAACGCACCATCTTAATATTACCTTGTTCATCGCGATCGACTATTTGTACTGGGTCAGTATAAGCCGGTACGATATTGTCGCCCAGAGAATGAGGCGGATGGTGAAACATCACAACTTTATATTTTGCTTGCTGGAATTCTGGGCTATTTAACTCTTTTTGCAGCCAATTATATTGAGGGCTATCCTTGGCAATTGGGTCAAAAATATGCTGTCCATATCCCCATTTGTCAGAGTTGTTTAAATCTTTATCAGGTTCCCGATATCTGCCTTTTGCACCTGGATCTAGGTTGGGAGTTCGCCAGATATTGGTAATATATAAAGTCACTAGCCGCACATCACCAAAAGTGACAGCATAGTAATTTTTGTTACCTGGAAGAGTGAAAATTTCGTTGTAAGTATCGCTATTAAAAGTATTGTTTTTCAGCCAAGTATCTTTGTCTGTTACGGCAGATTTTTGAGTTTTGGATTGGTAGATTTTCTCAGCAGCAGCGCGCGGAAAAGGATCATTAAATTGGTCGTTGAGTTTGTTAACTTTTGAAAATCTGCCCATAATTTCATGGTTGCCAATGGCGGGAAATAAAGGTGCGTGTTGAATCAGTTCGCCGCCGGTGTATACTGTTTTGATGCCGTTCTTGTCGAGTTCAGAAAAGCCGCGCCCTTGCAAGCAGGGAAAGAAAGCGCGGCCGCGGACGTCATCGAACCATTCAGAAGCGCGATCGGCTATATTGATTAAATCACCAGCCATGAAAACGGCATCAACTTTGCCAATTGTTTCAGCTACTTTCTGGAGATTTGCTGCTGTCATTGGCATCAATTGATGATCGGAAGTCAGGAGAATTTGGAGGGGAACTCCTGCTGTTGGTGTTGGTGAAAGGGTGAAAGTTTTGCTGCTGACAGATTCGTTGTCTTCTCTGTCACTGGTAACTAAATAAGGAATGGTAACACCAGGAATTAAATTGGCAACTTTTGCTTCGTGACGCCAGATATCGCGAACAATTGAAGTGTTATCAACAATCCCATGTTTCCGCTGATCTGAAATGTACGAGTCTTTGTCTTCGCGAGTGCGACTTAGTTTCGTGGTAGTTGCAATCGCACTTTGACTCAACTCTTCGCCATAAATGACTTTGTTGCTAATACCTGCAAATTCGGTAAACCAGACAACTCGCACGGAGTTTGCTGTTGGGAGTTGCAGAAATGGATCGGTTAAAAGTTGTGGTTTATTTAGGTAGGATTTCATAATTAAGCCAATCAATAGAACAATCACAAGTAAAATACCAAAAAACCAAGGGTTGCGAGGGGATTTTCTAGAATTTTCTCTTGCTTCGGGGAGTGGTGTAAACATAAATTATTAGTTATTAGTTATTAATCAACTTTACAACCGCTTGGCCATAAAAATATCAGGTTTCCCAATTCCGTTGGCATCTGGCATTACTCCAACGATCGCAAAACCCATTTTCTGATAGAATTCGTAGGGATGATCGCGCAAATTTCTAATTTTAGCAATGTGTTCCCAAACATTTGGATAAAGATTGATGCCTGAAAGAGTTGTTTGATTGTTTTCGTCGTCGGTTCCTACCCACAAGACGATTCCTCCTCTTTGTTTTGCTTCGGCTGCTAAATCAGCGACGAGTAATCGACCAATTCCTTGTCTGTGAAATTCGGTTTTTACTACTAGCGGGTGCAGTTCCCAAACATTACCATCATACTGTTTAATCCCGCCAATCCATCCCAGAACTTGACCGCTATCCTCGATAGCAATTCGACTGATGCGATCGATCATCAAGGATGCTTGGACTTCTTGCAATGCACTATTGATATCCGGCCAAGCATCGGGCCAATGCTGTTTAAAACCTTCAAATAGTAGTGTGGCTACTTGTTGAATTTTGGCTTCGTCGTTAGCAAGCAAATCGAAAATTTCTACGTTCATTAGTTTACATACTAATTTTGCAGGCTGTTAACATTTCTGATAAAAAAGGTCACGGGACACTGCTAGAATGTATTTTGATGGAGGTAAAATCACTGACTTGCAGTTGAGCTTGTATCCTAGCACATAATTGACTAAACTGGAGTCGATCGCGATCGCCCAAAATACAAAAATTGATCAGTGCGATCGCGATCAGTCGATCGCTGAGACAATTCAGAGTTAAGATTAAGATACAATAAGTTGCTAACTAGGTGCAAATTCAAGTTCTTGAGAAACTGAAATATGAAAAACCAGACAGACAATGGTTTCCACAATGATTTAGTCGATCGGACTTTGGCTAGTTCAGCAATACCAGATCCGGCAGAATGGGTAAACGAACATCATTTTTTGGCTAATTTTGCCGATCAACTCTCGCATTTGCAACAACATTTCTCCGATGATTGCTTGGAAACTGGTGATAATTGCGATCGGGCTGACGATCAATTGGCGATCGACGCTAAGATTAGAGAGGTATTGAAAGCTAGTCTTAGCGATGATTATTGGCAGTATGTCGAAGGTTTATTTTGATATTGGGAATAGGGAATAGGGAATAGGGCATGGGGCATAGGGCATAGGGAATTGGTGATTCCTTTCCCTTTTTTTATGGCTAGGGCGGATTGATGGGAATTATAGTCGATCGCAAAAACTCAGCACTTTCCTCCGGTAAAGCAGTGTTGATAAACATCCCGCTACCCAACTCAAACCCGGCTTGCTTCGACACTCTGGGAATAATCGCAATATACCAGTGAAAATATTTTGTGGCTTGTTCTGCGATCGGCACAGAACGAATAGTATAGTTGTAATCAGGATTGTTCAATCCATGATAAAGTTGAGCAAGTACAGTTTTCAAAGTATAAGCAAGGTCACTAATCTCTGGATCAGTAATATCATCAAAAGACGAAGAATGCCTGCGGGGAAAAATCCAAATGTGAAACGGAGAAAGTGCAGCATAAGGGATAAAAGCCACAAAATGTTTGCTATCTAAAATGATTCTTTCAGCCGCCGCTAACTCATCTTGCAAAGTCAGGCAAAACAGACACTCTCCCGTGTCATCAAAATATCTGACAGTTTCATCGATACGGTTGCGAAACAGGTGAGGTACAACAGGCGTAGCTGCTATTTGCGAGTGCGGATGTTCCAGGGAAGTTCCCGCACTTTCTCCGTGATTTTTGAAGATAATAATTGTTTCAATATGGGGATATTTTCTAATTTCTAAATAACGCTGACGGTATACTAAAAGTATGTCTGTCACCTCTTCAATGGTCAACAAAGCAGTCGTCAAATCGTGTCTGGGATTTTCGACAATTACTTCGTGAACTCCGATTCCCGACATCGTGCGGTGAATTCCTGATGATATCCTCCTTGGTTCTGCCGTTGGGGAAAGGGCGGGATATTTGTTGCGAATTGCCCTGACTTTCCACGGGGTGCGATCATCGCTCAAACGGAAGGTTTCTAAAGTTCCATCTTCCTCATTTCCCACGCAAAATGGACAATTGGGACAGTGGGATGGTATGATTTGCGTTGATTTTTTGTGGTTTTTGAATTGATCTGGTCTTTTAGCGCGATCGGTAGCAATGATTACCCAATCTCTAGTAATTAGATTTTGTCTAAGTTCAGACATTTTCTTACCTACATTTTGAGGGTTAAACCGTCTTTTATTTTAGATAGATTTTCCTGTGATGTCACGGGCATTTTACAAATATTTAACAAATCTATAAATCATGTGGTTTACGGTTGTTTCAGAATTGTATTATAGGTCGTTCTGTAGGGGCGGGTTCGCCGAGATATTTAATAAGTATCGACCAATTATATAAACCCGCCCCGCCCATACAATTGCGATTCGACCGGATTTGATATGATTGAACCGCAGAGGGCGCAGAGGACGCAGAGTCAGAGAAGAGAGAGATGAATAATTGCGAAGCTGCGTAATTCCTGGGAAATCTAACCAAGCCATTTTCTCGCCCTCACCAACAACTCATCCAAACTTTCCACAGGCCAAAACCGCACCATTCCATCCTCCGAACCCGCAATCAAAAACTTGCCATCCCGACTAAAACAAACACTATAAATCGGAGTTTTCAAATCCACAAAATTTGCCTCACCTAGGCTCAAATTCCCCTGATAGCCGCGATACTCCGCCAATAAATTGCCCCGCAAATCCCACAATTTAATACTGCGGTCAATTGAAGCAGTAGCAAGTGTATCTCCCGTCGGGCTAAAACACACACTCAACACCGGCCCATCATGTCCGGTGAATGTCACCAAACAATTGCCATATAAATCCCACAATTTTGCAGTACCATCATTGGAAGCAGTAGCAATGACATCTCGATGGGGATTAAAACAAACACTCCATACAGAGTCAAGATGTCCGATCAAAGTTGCCAAACATTTGCCTTGGAAGTTCCACAATTTTGCAGTATCGTCTCTGGAAGCCGTGGCAATTGTATCTCCCTTTGGGCTAAAATTAACACTTGTTACCCAGTTCTGATGTCCGGTGAAAGTCATCAAACACTTGCCCCGCAAATTCCACATTTTAGCCGTAGCGTCCCTTGAAGCAGTGGCAATTGTATCTCCCTTTTGGCTAAAACAAACACTCCATACAGAGTCAAGATGTCCGATGAAAGTCGTTAAACATTTGCCTTGGAAGTTCCACAATTTGGCAGTTTCGTCTCTGGAAGTCGTGGCGATTCTAGGTTGATTGGGGCTACAACTAACACTTGTTACCCAGTCAGTATGTCCGGTGAATGTTACTAAACATTTGCCTTCCAAATTCCACAATTTGGCTGTACGGTCATTGGAAGCTGTGGCGATTCTATCTTGATAGGGACTACAACTAACGCTATTTACTGATTTTTGATGTCCGCTACAAGTGACTAAATCGTTGCCTTGTAAGTGCCACAATCTGGCAGTGCGATCGTTCGATGCTGTAGCAAGGGCATCTCCTGTGGGGCTGAAACTTAGGCTGGTAATCCAACTATCATGTCCGCTGAATGTCACTAAACAGTTGCCTTCTAAGTCCCAAAGTTTGGCGGTGCGATCGTTAGAAGCGGTAGCAATTGCATCTCCACTAGGGCTAAAACTGAGGCTGGTAATCCAACTATCATGTCCGCTAAATGTTACTAAACAATTGCCTTCTAAGTCCCACAATTTTGCGGTACCGTCATAGGATGCTGTGGCGATCGCATTGACCGTCGGACTAAAACTCAAGCTAGTTACCCATCCATCATGTCCGCTGAAAGTCACCAAACAGTTGCCTCGGAAGTCCCACAATTTGGCGGTACCATCATGGGATGCGGTGGCCAATGTGTCTCCCTTCGGGCTGAGACAGACACTTGTCACCGATTGCTGATGTCCGCTGAAAGTCACTAGGCAGTTGCCTTGGAAGTCCCACAATTTGGCAGTACCGTCAGAGGAAGCCGTCGCCAGCGCAGCCACAGTGGGGCTAAGACAGACGCTAGTTACCCAGTCGTTATGGCCGGTGAAAGTCACTAGACAATTGCCTTGTAAGTCCCATAATTTGGCGGTTTTGTCATCGGATGCTGTGGCGATCGCACTTTGATTCGCGCTAAAACTGACACTATTTACCCAGTCTTTGTGTCCGCTAAAAGTCGCCAAACACTTACCCTGCAAGTTCCACAATTGGGCGCTACCGTCAATGGAGGCTGTGGCGATCGCATCTTGATTCGGGCTAAAACAAACACTCCTAACGGTGCTCCGATGTCCGACAAACTGATGGCGATCGCGGATTTTGGAGAGAATCACCTGCAAGGCCAACAGGGGACTGGTACTGGGATAGGTGGCAACAGAGGGATTATTTAGCGTCCATTTTTGTAAACTTTCTGCCGCCCCAATAGCTACCCGCAAGGCTTCGATTTGGTTGCGATCGGACTTAAAAAGCTCTAACGCATGGTGTCCAGCTTTTTCAATTTCCATACTTTTTAATTTGACTGGCTGATCAGTTTCCAGTTTGGTAGGTTGGTTTTGGGTCAATCGATTTTAGAATTTAGATTTTAGATTTTAGAATTGACCCCACGGATCAATCCGGGGCTTGTACCGGGACTGCTTCGCGGTCAGCTATTGCCAGTTATGGACTATTTTTTAGTTTCTCATAAAGTTATCGCAATTCATTAAACTTTTTGGTATTCTTGTTTTGAGAGGACTTACGCACTGTAATAAAATTATGTCATCCTGAGCGATAGCAAAGGATCTATTAGAGGGTTGAGATGCTTCATGATCATTCAGCATGACAGTTGACTGCTTAAGTCCTATTTATACAATTAAATTAAGAATAGTTAGTAATTTTTGATAAACACATATACCTCCTAATTTTTTTATGCCAATTTTAAACAGCTAAAATTTGATTTACAAAGTCCAAGGAGCGATCGTTAATGGAGTCATATGATTGGATTGATATTTCGATTCTGCAAGGAGGAAATTTTCCTCCGGTTGGTCGCTGGACAATTTTTGGTTCTCCAGAGACATTTTTAGAGATACCACAGACACGCAGAGATCAAATTTTATTTCTCGATCGCGTATCAACTCAAGCTGCTTACGATGCTTTTGGCCGTTACGATATCCTTTGCGGCGATGATGCTTGGGGCAATACGCCGTTCAGCGCCGGATGCTTCAAGTCGGTAGAGAAGTATAGTATTCAACAAGAGTCTGATTTAAATAATTGGTTGCATCAGCGCAGTATTCCATTTCTAGCTAAGGTTCTTTTACTTCAGGTTTTTAGTGCCGATGGCGATCCGGTTGTACTGACGACGTGGGAAATAGTTGTAGAATTCGCGGCTGAAATATTTTCTGGCGACAACCTTGTGGTAATTGGCGAGAATGCTGATTGGTGTCTGTACTACCATCATGATGACGCAATCACCTTTGCAAGCCTACCGAATGCTGTATAAAATTTTCAAAAGGCAGCGATCGCCCTACGCCAACTGCAACTGCACATTCTGCAACTTGCAAATCGCTTTCAAGACTTGCGCTAATAAGATCGATCGCTCAGGGTCAGTCAAACTCAAGTCTGGTAAAATCTGATAAGTGCAGGGATTTCCCCGCGTCAAATAAACAAACTGATAGTTACGTCCATTTGTCGTCAGTCCCCAAACTGACGATTGCTGCTGCAAACTTTTATAAGCATAAGTCAGCAATTGTGGCAAACCGGCCCAGGAGTCGATCGCACTATTTTTCGCCTCAACTACCAAAATCCAAAACTGCGCCGCCGCGAGTTCTGCATCCGGCTGATTTACGGCGAGAATATCCAACCGCCCTTTAATTAAAGTATCCCCATCCTCAACCTCGATCGGTATGCTCTCTTCCATTGTCAGCACAACAGGAATATCAAAAAATCCTGCTAATCTCATCAACGGTGAAAGCACTAAAAACTTAACGAGTTCTTCTGAAATTTTTCCTGCTGATAGGTATCGTCGAAAGTCATTTCTAAGTTTCAATAGTTCCTGTTGTTCTGATTCTGTCAGCGGTTCCAGAGAGAAAAAATCAGTAAAGCCCTCTCCTTCTAACTCTTCGAGTTTGAGAAGGCGGCGAACGTCATTTAGCGAAAGTTGGCTTGCTTCTAAATTTTGGGTCATGGCTTTTTTGCGATCGGCTTATCCACTCAACTATATTATAAAGGCATTCTCAGAAGAGTGAAGCCTTTTTGTTTATTTTTGTTAACATCAGAACAGCCAAACAATCTTTTATTCATGTGATATAATCTTACCAGATATCACCCCCAACCAGCCATGCAACTTGAAGACTACTTCAACTTCCTGAGACCAGACGATATTCGGCTCCAAGGTTCTCGAATCGGCATCGAAACCATTCTTTATGAATACCTGTTTCGTGCTCGAACTCCCGAAGAAATCGCCAACATTTATACATCCCTCACCCTCGAACAAGTTTATGCGACCATTTTGTACTACCTGCACAACAAAGAAGCAGTCGGTAAGTACATAACCGAATGGTTGGAATGGGGCGAAAAAATGCGAGAAGAACAACGTCGCAATCCTCGTCCAGTGTATGAAAAAATCCGCAAACTGAGAGCAGCAAGAGATGTAATGAGAAAAGCAGATGGCAATCCAGTATCTATTTGATGAAAATGTCGATCCTGCCTATGTTAACCAAATTCGCAGGCGCAATCCCGATCTGGTTGTTCTAGCAGTGGGAGAACTAACAGCGCCTTCCAAAGGTACTCTCGATCCAGAAATTCTTATTTGGTGCGAGATCCACAAGTTCATTCTTGTTACCAACAACCGCCGCTCTATGCCAGTTCATTTAACGGATTATCTAGAGCAAAATTGTCATATTCCAGGAATATTTATCCTGAATTCCAAGATGAGTATTGGTCAAAATATTGACGAACTAATTTTGATTTATCAAGGATCGTTTGATGATGAGTACCAAGATAAAATTGAGCATTTACCGCTACCATAATTTCTCACACATTCCCAACATTGAAAAAATCCTCCAAAGTCTTAAGGAAAATAAACATACTTTTGCCCCAACTTATGCAAACAATAGTTACAAAGACTAACCGAAATTAAAATTAAGAACGATGTCACAAGATACGATCGAATCAATTCTCCAAGAAAAACGCCTGTTTCAGCCGCCTGCTGAATTCTCCCAAAAAGCTCAAGTCAAAAGCCTAGAAGAGTACCAAGCCCTCTACGACAAAGCCAAAGCAGACCCCCAAGCATTCTGGGCAGAACTTGCCACACAGGAACTAGACTGGTTCCAAAAATGGGATGCCGTACTCGACTGGCAGCCGCCTTTTGCTAAATGGTTTGTCAATGGTAAAATTAACATTTCTTACAATTGTCTGGACAGACATTTGACAACTTGGCGAAAAAATAAAGCCGCCCTGATTTGGGAAGGCGAACCCGGAGACTCGCGCACTCTCACCTACGCGCAACTCCACCGCGAAGTCTGCCAAATGGCGAATGTTATCAAGGATTTGGGAGTGCAAAAGGGCGATCGCGTCGGTATCTATATGCCGATGATTCCCGAAGCTGCGATCGCCATGTTAGCCTGTGCGAGAATCGGTGCCGTGCACAGCGTTGTTTTTGGCGGTTTTAGTGCAGAAGCTTTGCGCGATCGCCTCAACGACGGCCAAGCAAAACTCGTCATCACCGCTGACGGTGGCTTCCGCAAAGATGTAGCAGTCGGCCTCAAAGCACAAGTAGACAAAGCATTAGCAAATGATGCTGCACCAACTGTTACCAACGTTCTCGTAGTTCAGCGTACCAAACAGCAAATTCACATGGAATCCGGCCGCGATCATTGGTGGCACGATTTGCAAAAAGGTGCATCGGCAAATTGTCCAGCCGAACCGATGGATAGCGAAGATTTACTATTCATTCTTTACACTTCTGGAAGTACCGGAAAACCGAAAGGTGTCGTCCACACAACGGGCGGTTATAACCTTTATACCCACATGACAACTAAGTGGATATTCGACCTCCAAGATACCGATGTTTACTGGTGTACTGCTGATGTCGGCTGGATTACTGGACACAGTTATATTGTCTACGGGCCGCTGTCCAATGGTGCGACAACTTTAATGTATGAAGGTGCTCCTCGTCCTTCTAATCCCGGCTGTTTTTGGGATGTCATTGAGAAATATGGTGTCACTATTTTCTACACTGCACCAACTGCAATTCGCACCTTTATGAAAATGGGTGACGAGTTGCCAAATGCTAGAGATTTGTCATCTTTGCGGTTGTTGGGAACTGTGGGTGAACCAATTAATCCTGAAGCTTGGATGTGGTATCAGCGGGTAATTGGCAACTTGAATTGTCCGATCGTGGATACTTGGTGGCAAACGGAAACTGGCGGTATTATGATTACTTCATTGCCCGGTGCAATCCCCACAAAACCCGGTTCTGCAACCCTTCCTTTCCCCGGAATTGTGGCTGATATTGTTGACCAAGAAGGCGAACCGGTAACTAATGAAAGTGGCGGTTATTTAGTTGTGAAACATCCTTGGCCGGGAATGATGCGGACTCTTTACAATGATGCCGATCGCTTCCGTCGCACTTATTGGGAATATTTGCACCCGAAAGATGGCGAATTCGTGTACTTTGCAGGGGACGGCGCGCACAAGGATGCAGATGGTTATTTTTGGGTAATGGGCCGCGTTGATGATGTGATTAATGTGGCTGGACATCGACTCGGTACGATGGAAGTTGAATCGGCTTTGGTGTCTCATCCAGCGGTGGCGGAAGCTGCGGTTGTGGGGAAACCGGACGAGATTAAGGGTGAGGAAATTGTGGCGTTTGTGACGTTGCAAAATACTCGGCAACCTAGCGATGAATTGGCTAAGGAATTGAAGCAGCACGTTGTGAGGGAAATTGGGGCGATCGCGCGGCCGGGCGAAATCCGATTTACTGATGCTTTGCCGAAGACTCGCAGCGGGAAGATTATGCGCAGATTGTTGCGTTCTTTGGCCGCTGGAGAAGAGGTTACTGGGGATACTTCGACTTTGGAAGATCGGACTGTTTTGGATAGGTTGCGGGCTGATTCTTAGGGGTATTTTTGCAACCGCAGATGTAGGCAGATAAACGCGGATGAACGCAGATCAGATTAGATCTGCGTTCATCTGTGATTTAATCGTTAGGTATAATTGAAATCTTGCATAATCGCCAGAAACCCTGTTTCTTTTGGTTTATTGACAATGGTGCAATATTTACGGCAATGTAGAGTGTAGGAATGTTAGAAAACCCTGAAAATAAAGTTTGGCTTGATGCAGACACAATCGTTGCTACTAGCGATCGGCAAGCTGCTATTCGTCGCTGCCGTGAGTTGGCAGAGTATAATGAATTAAGAGGCGAGGGGCGCTGCACTTTCTGCGGT
Organism: Oscillatoriales bacterium; assembly: GCA_043742065.1. Taxonomy (GTDB): domain Bacteria; phylum Cyanobacteriota; class Cyanobacteriia; order Cyanobacteriales; family Microcoleaceae; genus Microcoleus. Next base: position 1,129 of record JAYTZD010000215.1, on the reverse strand, counting down.
GTCATTCTCAATAAAAGTGGTAAGTCACACCGCTGTATTTTTGAACGGGAGATAGAGGAATGAGTCAGATGTGGACTGAAGAGCAAATCAGACAAATAATCCCAGATATTGATTCACAGTTAGACGACAGCGATATTCCAACGGTGATTATTAAGGGTGAAGGTAGCAGTATTTTTCTAGAGTTTGAGAACCGTCGCGAGATTGAATTTTTGATTGCCCAATTATCTAACCTACTGATTCATCACGAGGAATTAGATCTGGGAGTTACTGTTAAGGGGTATGTGACAACATTTGGTGAGTATAGTTCTCAATAAGCCACAAAACTACTTCTGAAAGAAAACGGCTTTGGATAGGTTGCGGGCTGATTCTTAGGGGTATTTTTGTAACCGCAGATGTAGGCAGATAAACGCAGATGAACACAGATATAATCTTATCTGTGTTCGTCTGTGATTTAATTATAGTTTAAGATAATTGCATGATAATTTGCTATCATATAACTACGAATTCAGGGAATTTTTGCAACCGCAGATTTAGGCAGATGAACGCGGATGAACGCAGATCTAATCTGATCTGCGTTCATCTGGGTTTAATTGTTAATTCGCTTATTTGCCCCGCCACAGATGAACGGCATCGCTATTAATTTGCGACCTCAATTGCAGCCAATCTTCTAGCAAGTAGTCGTCATCGACTGCTTCGGAATGCTGCTCGTCTTTGAGAATTGCCAAGACGTGAACTCCAGAGGGATACTTGACATGACGGATTTCGGGATCGTATCCTAGGTCTTGAATTTTTGCTAATATGCGATCGACTGCACCGGCAACAGTTAAATCGACGGCCAGAATAATTTTACCGAGTTTAGCACCAGGTTTTACACATTCGATAACAGCCATTATTTTTTTGATTGTAGTTGGGGTTTAAGATAATTGTATTCAATCATGAACTCATGTATAATATAGCCAATATGTGAATCAAATCTCAAGTCTAACAGGGTTCAAAATATGGCAACCAGAATTCAGAACCTCCAAATAACTAAAGTCGTTGATGGCGACACTGTGAAAGTTGATATCCACGGCAAAAATGAGTCTCTGCGGTTGATTTGTGTCGATACAGAAGAAAGTTATTCGGGAGG
>JAYTZD010000214.1:0-7181 GCA_043742065.1 Oscillatoriales bacterium | reverse complement strand
AGCTTTTGCAGTAGAAGACATAGACGAATCAGTTGTTTACTTACAATCAAAACAGATTGATATCGAAGAGATTCGCCTTGACGAAATTACAGGTAAACGGTTTACTTTTTTTAAAGATCCAGATAATTTACCATTAGAAATATATGAAATTTAGAGCGATATTTTATAGGTGCAAACAAAAAACAGAGGATCGGCAATGAACAATATTATCCGAAAACTAATTACGATCGTCATAATTCTAACCACACTACTGTCTGTCGCGAGTTCCTTGAATGGAGAATACAGATTATTTGAATTAGCATCTCATTTCAAATTGCAGTATTTAATTGTAGGCTGCTGTTGCTGCATTTTTTTCGCATTAGCCCGCACCCAAAAGTTGTGGTTGTTGGTTAGTGCATTCTGCATCATCATTAATTTGATTGAAATAGTTCCTTGGTATTGGCCTCAACGAGCTTTTGCTGTAGAAACTCCCGGACAACAACTGCGGATTTTTCATTCCAATGTTTTAATGAGTAATCAGAAATATGCCAATCTGATATCCTTGGTAAGAGAAGAAAAACCCGATGTTGCAGTTTTTGTGGAAGTCGGCATACCTTGGCATGATGAGTTACAAGTTTTAAAAGATACGTTTCCTTACTTTTTGGGAAATCAAGATAATCGCGGATTTGGAACCGCAATATACAGCAAACTTCCCCTCAAAAATACTGCTATTAAGGCTTTTTCTAAGGAAAGAAAGAGTTTGTTGGCTGATATTACAGTTGAAAATAGAATAATTTCTCTGGTGCTTGTTCATTTAAGTGTTCCCGTGAGAGAATACAGTTTTAGCGATCGCAACCAACAGTTAGCAGGCATTGGAGAGTATGTAGCACAGGTGAAAAATCCGGTGGTAGTGGTTGGGGATTTGAATACCACAATGTGGTCGCCATTCTACAAAAGCATGGTAAAAACAGGAGAATTGCGAAATGCGCGATCGGGATTTGGGATTTTACCGACTTGGCCGACTTTTATGCCTCTCTTGTATATTCCGATCGATCACCTGCTAGTTAGTAAAGAAATAGGTGTTTTAAAAGTTCATACTGGCCGGAATATCGGTTCAGATCATTTGCCGTTAATTACGGATTTGCTACTTCCAAGAAGTAAAAGCAGTAATTGATTATAAATCGGATCTTATTCTTAGTCCGCGCCGGCGGACTTTGTTTGTGTAGAAGCGGTTTCAACCGCCGAGTGATCAAGCTTTTATTCTATCCAATTCTGCTTCTAAGTTCTCCACTAAATTATTTACTAACTGTAACTGATACTGTTGAACATTCATATTTAGCGGTTCTTTGCTATCTTCAAAATCGATTACTTTTTCAGCTATTTCCTTATAGTGTTGCAGCATCGAAAAAGTTTCCGTACTGAAACGAGCGAGATAGTTTTTAGCAGCATCATTGCAAATTTCAGTGACATCATTCAGATAAGCTGCTGAGGACTCTGGTGGCTTTTCGTAGCCAGTTGTCTTGTTCAAAATATAGCTCGCACCCCCCACTACTGCGGCTCCCACAGGCCCGCCTAACAGCCAACCTAAGCCAGTTGCGATCGCCACCGGTGTCACTTCACTATCGCTTGACTGCCGAACCGGAGTAGGTGGTGGTGGTGGCAAGGTTATCTGCGGTGCGGTGGGAAATGAGACTAAAAGTGCGATCGGCTGTGATTTTCCGAAAAACTCACAAGCTTTATTTATCCATTCTGCGATCGTTTCCTGCTGCTTTAAGACCTCTTGCTTAAATTTTGTCTCCCACGCATCAAATGTATTTTCCTGAAGCGATGTAGCCATTTCAGCTTGATATCGCTGCAAAATTGTCGGCTGATAAAGCCAAATCTCGAAATCGGAAACGCTGGCTTGAAATCCTTTATTTATAAGTTTTTCAGCTTTTTGTTTAATTTCTATTTTGGTTTGTCGCGTCTGTTTTTCAGCTTCAATTTCTGCTACCACAGTTTCAGCTTTGGCTCGAAGAGATTGGCAAATTTGAGTAGCTATTGCTGCTACTCGTGGCAACTTCACAGCCGTTTTTTCCTGTTGAAATGCTGCAATACTTTGAAGAGCCGATTCAAACATCGAAATTCCCGTAGTTTGTGCAGCCGCCACATCTCCTTTCAGTCTCGCTCTCAAAGCCGGCAAAGCATCGACACGGTAGATATTACTGATATTATTTGGCAAGTTCGATCGAAAACTTTCGGCAACAAACAACAACCGATTATAAACTTGTTTTTGGTCTTCCGGTTCCAGTAAATTGATAAAATTAGCAACGAATACAACTGTATGAATATGGCGATCGCTCAACCAATCTCTCAGGTTTTCCCGTTCCCCTAAAGTCATCAACTTACGAGCATCAAGCACCTGCACAACTAAATCAGCAGTTAGCAATTTATCCCGGACTAAATTATCCTGTTCTTCCCGGTCATTTGTTCCCGGCAAATCGAGCAATTCCACACCTGTTTTCAGGAATGGATGGGGACAATAAACATTGACAGCGGCGACATCATCCCGCATTTTTCTCGCATCGTCGAGGATAGCATACTGTTTCAAAACATCAGTACCGCTTTCGCTAATTTCTGTACCATCTTTTAAGGTGATTTTGGCGTGCAATTCCTCGCCATAGTTGACATAAATGGCGGCACCTGTAGTGGGAACTAAGTCGATCGGCAAACTGCGGTTTCCCAACAAAGCATTCAGCAAAGTTGACTTACCATAATTAAACGGGCCAAAGACGGCGATTTGAAAAGTTGGTTTAGCTAGATAGTCGCAGATTGAGGCTGTATCTCGATAAAGTTGGGAGTTTTTATCTACTTCCAGAATACCGAGTGCTGATTTGAGATAATTCGTCAGATTTTGATAAGTTTCTGGTTGTTGCATATTATTTTATTCTCGTTAAATGCCATAGTTTTTATATAGCAACCGCCAAGATGGTTAAGAGACTCCGCCGAAGAGTTCAGTGCATCCCATTTCTGGTCACTGAGCGTAGTCGAAGTGTAGTCTATAAAGCGGACACTTCGACTACGCTCAGTGACCTAAGATCCTTGGGGATTGCCCCTACAAAGAATCAAAAAACCCTGATCTGGCTGGGGGATTAGCTTCCCGCAGATGCTAAGAAACCCTGATATACCGATTCTATACTTTGAGACTGAGTTGCGACATCAGTATCTAATTTTTTCAACCGCTCCAATTCAGCCTGATAATTAATCTGGCGAGACTCCTTTTGTGCTAGCAAATTATCTAATTCCGCTTTCCGAGAATTGATGTCATCATTCATGCGATCGCCCACTTCGCGATCGTAAACATCAAAACACTCTTTGACAGCATCATGGATAGGCTTCCACTGCTCTTGAGCCACCTGGGGTAGATATTTTACTAACTCTTTCTTCGCTGCTTTTACTAACTCTTTCCGAGCTCCATCCGCTTGTAAAATGCCAACACCCATCCCCACCAAAGCTAAATACAATGGCCCTAAGACAATCCCAGTAATACTAGCAAGAATTGTACTGACACTCAACACAGTAATTAAATTGAGCAGGATATTTTTCCAATCAAAACCCGCTCCAGCCATCGCCACTCCTGCCAGATTTCCGCTGGTCAATGAAAACAGTCCCATCGCCCATTTTGCCCAACCGGGCGAGTTATCTTCATTCGAGTTATTGACTGCTGGTGGTATTTTTTGCCCAGTCAGTTTTTCGGTTATTTTATCAGTCACTTTCGTGTAAGATACTCCGTAATTTGCCGCACTTTTCGATAAGTGAGAAAAGGCTGAAGTCATCTCTTGTTCAGCAGTGAGAGTCCAAGCTGAAAGTTTGTCGTTGATGTACTGCTCGAATGCTTGTCTGAGCGATGTTTCAAAGGCTTCTCGCTTACCTTGGCTGAAGAAATCCATAAATCTCAGATCCGGTTGATACCGCAAGAAATCAGTTTCAAAGGTATTTTCTAGATTGAGTACAAAGGTACGGAAAGAATCGGCAATTGCTCTTGATTTGCGATCGCGCACACTGATAATTTCCTTTTGAAATTCATCACGAATTTGAGTTAACGAGTTAAACTCAGGCTCCACTGAATTAATCTTTTCTTTCAACTCATTGACATCGCGATCGAGTAATGGTAAACGCCGTTCAACAGCTTCGCGGACGCGAGTAGAAACTTGACGCGCTAAAGTTCTCGCTGGGCGCAATTCCGAAATCGCTCTTTCCTGCGTCAAAAACGTATTTAGTGCAGCCATAAACTCAGGAAAACCCGTACCTTCCAAATCAGCATCCGAGTTTTTCACCCGCAATCTGAGCGCCTTAATTGAGGTAATTGCAAACACCCGTTCGTCATAAATATCGTGTCCGTCTGTCACGCAATATTCAGCCAAATTAGCTTTGAAAACTCTGTGCAATTTCCCTTCAGCTTCTGCTAATTCTTCAGTATCATCCGGGTCAATCAAACTTTCCCGCACCTGATCCCAAGCATTAATCAAAAAGAAAATGCTCAATCCACGACCTTTTATGTAATTTTCTAGATAGCGTCTTTCCCCAAGAGTACAAGGCTGAGTTGCTCTGAGTACAAACAAAATAGCGTGGCAATTGTTGATGTAGCCGAGAGATAATTCGTTGCGAGATTCAGTATCATTCAGTCCAGGGCTATCAACTATTTCGATCCCTTTTTCTAGCAAGGATAAAGGATATTCGACCACCGCACAGTCGATATCTGGAAATGCTGGTTTTTGCTCTTGTTCTAGCCTTTTTGCCTCAGCCGGGTCAATGGTATAGTTCTGTTTGAAACTTTTAAAGTCGAGCTGTTTGGGACTTTTGCCATCATTGAAATAAACAGTTACTTTTTTCTCAGAACCGTAGCGCAAAATCGTGAGCAAAGCGGTACAGGGATTCACATCGCTGGGCAATAAATTCTCGCCGATTAAGGCATTGAGAAAAGTGCTTTTGCCGCGTTTCATATCGCCTAAAACGAGCAGCCTAAACACACCGCCGCGCAAGTTTTGACTGGCGGTGGTGATGTCTTCTATGTCTCTTTCTAAACCTAGTTTGCCGGAATTATTTTCTGATGCTGATTCTGCTTGTTTCAGGGTTTCAACTAGGTTTTGAAGTCCTGCTGCTACTTCAGAACGTGCTTTGGTGACTCGCTCTAAATCGTTGAGGAAGTTTTCGGTGGCAATTTTATAACTCATGTCGATCGCATTTTTATGAAGGACTGCATGGAAAACGAGAGAATCAAGCAGGGACTGACAGCAGATTCTGATACACAAACTCAATACTTTGCAATTCAGAATGAACCGCAGCATCGATACTTTTTAAACGCTTTAATTCCGTCTCATTATTAATCTCGCGGGATTCTTTTTGAGCCAGCAAATTATCTAATTCAGCTTTACGAGAGTTGATGTCATTATTCAACCGCTTAATCACTTCTCGATCGTACTCGTCAAAACAAGTTTCTACAGTTTGATGTATCAATTCGTATTGCTCCTGTGCTAGCTGCGGCAGATATTTCACAAACTCTTTTTTCGTAGCTTGAATTAATTCTTTGCGAGCTTGATCTGCTTGCAAAGCACCGATACCAAAACCGATCGCCATCATGCCAATTGGCCCCAAAAAAGTTCCGGTAAACATCAGTAAAAAACTGCTAATCCCAATTACAGCCATCCAGTTGACGAGGATATTTTGCCAATTAAAACCTGCACCAGCTAAAACAACGCCAGCCACGTTACCGGAAGCTAAGGAGAAAAATCCCATTGCCCATTTTGCCCAGGCGGGGGAACCATCTTCGGAGTCAATTTTTGTACCAGTATACATTTTGTTTCCGATTAACTTTTCTGTCATCGAATCTGTGATTTGTGTGTAACTAATGCTGTAGCTGGCTGCACTTTTAGCCAGTTGCGCGAAGGCTTCTCGAATCTCTCCTTCGGCTGTGAGTTCCCATGCGGAAATTTTGTCGTTTATGTATTGCTCGAATGCTTTTTGAAATGCTGCATTAAATGCGTCGCGCTTGTGGGATTCTAGGGAATCGAAAAAGCTGATTTCGGGCTGGTAACGTAAAAAATCTGAGTCGAAAGTATTGCCTAAATTTAGAATGTATGACTTGAAAGAATCTGCTACGGATTTGGATTTGCGATCGCGCATAATTTTGATTTCTTCCTGAAAGTGATCGCGTATTTCATGCAATTTTCCAAATTCTGGTTCAACGGAAGTAATTCGCTGTTTTAACTCGTTGACATCTTGCTCTAGCAAAGGAATACGTCGCTCGACGGCTTCACGAACGCGATCGCATCCTAGCCGGGCTAAAGTTCTGGCTTGGCGTATTTCTGCGATCGCTCTTTCTTGGGTCAAAAATGTATTAATTGCTCCCATAAACTCAGGAAACCCTGTGCCGTCAAGAGCAGCATTTTGGTCTTTCAGTCGCAGCCGTAAGGCTTTGAGAGAGGAGATTTCAAATACTCGATCGTTGTAAATATCTTGTCCATCAATCTGACAGTATTCGCCGATATTTGTGCGGAAAACTCGATGCAATTTTTCCTCGGATTCTGCTAGTTCTTCGACATCCTCCGGGTCAATCAATCCTTCGCGAATTTCGTCCCAACCGTTAATCAAAAAGAAAGTAGTTAATCCTCGCCCTTTAATGTAATTTTCTAGATAGCGACGTTCTGCCAAAGTGCAAGGTTGAGATGCTCGAAATACAAACAGAATTGCGTGGCAGTTGTTGATGTAGCTCAAGGAAATTTCGTTGCGCGCTTCTGTATCATTCAGCCCCGGAGTGTCTACGATTTCTATGCCTTTTTCGAGCAGTGGCAAGGGATATTCTACAACGGCATGACTGACATTTGGAAAGGCTGACTTATTTTGAGCTTCTAACTTTTTAGCTTCGTCGGGGTCAATCGTATATTGCTGTTTGAAAGTTTCAAAGTCAAGCTGTTCTGGCCGTCTACCTTCCTTGAAATAAACTGTGACTTTTTTGGTGACACCAAAGCGTAAAACTGTTAGTAATGCCGTACAAGGATTTACGTCGCTTGGCAAGAGTTTTTCGCCGATTAAAACATTGATGAAAGTGCTTTTGCCACGTTTCATGTCTCCTAAAACTAGCAGCCTAAAAACTCCTTGCCGCAAGTTTTCACTGGCGAGGCTGATGTCTTGGCTGTCTGTTTCTAATCCCAGTTTTCCCGATG
>JAYTZD010000213.1:0-3681 GCA_043742065.1 Oscillatoriales bacterium | reverse complement strand
CATTATGTTTCATCCCGGATTCGATTATGCAGGAACCACCGCAAATTAAAAATCCCAGTATTACTCTCTATCCTTTCCACCTGCGGGATGATAGGGATGAAGGCTACGATACAGTAGCCAGAAATACTCAATCACTGTGGGAAAATTTAGCAGATAATGTCGGTACACATTTTAACAGCAATGAACTAAAATCTCTCCGAGAAAAGCTGATTTGCTACAAAGACAAACAGTATTATCCCCAAGGCGAACAGGAAAAACCAAATAATCGCGAATTGCTGATTCCCGATGGCAAAGCTCTGAAGTTTCAGCCAATAACTCAGCCAGATAATCCCAAAATTTATGGCTCAATCTATGCCCTGCGAATTAAGGATATTTACACCGCAGATTTAACATTTTACTATCAAAATACCACAATCAAAGTATCAGACTTAAATCAATTAAATCCCCAAGGTTGTTTGTTACCAAACGCAATCAAATCGTCCCTGGGACAAACTTTATTGTTGTGCGCTGCACCAGTAGTTTTTGATACTTACCGCAAGCTAGCTGATGAATGTATTACAGCTTTTATCGACAATCAACAGCAAGCTTCACCGGAGTTTCGCAGGGAAGGAATATTATTCGGAAGTCCGATTTTTGAGTACGAAAGCAGCGAAGATGATGCTGCTAAACGATGTCATATTCTTGTATGGTTGCAAGATAATCCCCAAACTGGGCAATTCGCAACCTATACGTTTAACGATCGTTTGATCAATCTGCTATCCTTTCGTGCTAAAATTTTAGTTGTGTATGGCGAAGCTCGGAAAAGGTATCGCACAGCACAGCAAATTGTCGGCGAGTTAGAGAAGAAGCTTCCTGAATTCAGTGAAATTGAAAGGGAACAAGATAGACAAGTTAAGTTGCTGAAGTTGAAGGATTTGCTGGCGGAAGTTCGGACTAAAATGCTTGCTTGCGCTCACCAAGTGCGCTATTTGCAGGAATTTAGAAATACCATTGATACTAATGCTGAAAATTATGCTCAGTCTTTGACCACAATTAAAAGTTTGTGCATCGAAGGTGATAATCTGGATTTTTGGCACAAGTTTCTAGATTTGGCTGAGGGTAAGTATCAGCGGCAAATTGAAATTGATTTGAATTATTTGATTGCTAGTCAAGATTTGTTCCAGCAGTCGATATCTACTGTGCGGGGGATGGTGGAAATTGAACAGGTGGAATTTGACAGGGAAAAGGAAGAGAGAGAACGTCAGCGCGATCGCGAACAGATACAATTGTACAGGCAAAAGGAAGAAGAGGAGAAAATTCGCGATCGCGAACAAATACAGTTATATCAGCAAAAGGAAGAAGAGGGGAAAAAGCGCGATCGCCAACTTGAGAATATCATATTCTTTGTCGGAACTGCGATCGGTGGTGGCCAAATCTTTTCCGCCGCCTATCCTCTCATCAAGGATACACCGATTAAATGGCAACCGGATTTTTCTCTCCCGCTACATCCCTTTGCTGCGACAATTCTCTGGAGTCTGCTGTTTGGCTTAGTATTTGGCTGGTTAATGCTGGGTATCGCCGCCCCGTTGATTAGGAAAATATTTCGATAGTAGCGCTATAATGATTGATAACTAATGACAAACGACTCATAAATATGGTACAATTAACCGCAAAAGTCTCCGCTAAGGAATTAGCAAATTTAGCCGTAAGTTTGATTCGGAAGACTGGTTGCGAATACGGTGATGTCCGTTTTTGCTCTTATCGAAGGCAGAGTCTCTACGCGCGCGATCGATCTTTAAGCAATATCTCTGATAATGTTAGTTCTGGTTTTGGTGTGCGGGTGCTTCTAGACGGGGCTTGGGGCTTTGCTGCGAGTCACAATCGCACGGCGGCTGAGGTTGCCAGAATTGTCGCTTTGGCTGTAGAAATTGCGAAAGGTAGTCGCTTGACTCAACAGGAACCGGTGCGTTTAGTACCTGTTGACAAATATGTCGATCGCTACATTACTCCGATCGCTATTGACCCGTTTTCTGTACCAGTCGCTGAGAAAGCCGAACTCCTACTAAATATTAACACACAACTGTTAGCTCACGGCGAACAAGGTATCAAAAAAGCTTTTTCATTTTTACAATTTAACCACGAAGATAAGGTTTTTGCTTCTACGGAAGGCTCGTTAATCGAACAAACAATTTATCGCAGCTATCCAGGTTTTGGCTGTACGGCAATTGTGGGCGGCGATGCCAAAAGTCGCAGTTACGAACGCCCGCCCTTGAATCTGGGTTACGAACATATTAACCCAACTGATTTGTTGAGTCAAGTAAATAGAGTAGCCGCCGAAGCGATTGAAAAAGTCGCTGCCCCTAAAATGCCTGCTGGTATTTGTAAATCCCTGATTCTCAAGCCGACCAATTTATTTTTGACTATCCACGAATCAGTCGGACATCCCACAGAATTAGACCGAGTTTACGGATATGAATCTAATTTTGCTGGTACGAGTTTTGCGACTACTGATAAGTTGAATAAACTGCAATACGGCGCACCTTGGGTGAATTTTAAGTGCGATCGCACTCAACCGGCCGGTCGCGGTACAATGGGTTACGATGATGAGGGCGTAAAATCACAGGATTGGTACGTTGTCAAGGATGGAATTCTAGTTGATTATCTGACTGACAGAGAAACAGCTTATCGCCTCGGACGTGCCAGCAGCAACGGTTCTGCCTGCGCTGATAGTTGGTCGAGCGTGCCGATGGTCAGAATTCCTAATTTGGGACTGGAACCGGGCCCAGATGGCGGTAGTCATACTGCTACTTTGGATGAGATGATTGCTGATACGGAAGATGGGATTTTAATTGATGGTATTGGCAGTTTTTCAATTGACCAACAGCGACGCAATTTTCAATTCGGTGGTGATGCTTTCTGGAAGGTGGAAAAGGGTAAAGTTGTCGGAATGTTGAAGGATGTAACTTATCATTCGATGAGCACTGATTTTTGGAATAAAATAGATGCGATCGGGCCTGTTTCGGAGCGAGTTCAATGCGGTACTAATATGTGCGGTAAAGGTGAACCGATTCAGGTGGCTCAAATGACTCATGCTTGTGTACCAGTAAGAGTAAGAGATATTCAAATTGGGGGAAATTCTTAATTCGGAATGATTTAACCACAGAGAGCGCAGAGAACACAGAGAGAACTCGGAGATGAATAATTCAGACCTATGATAGTAACGACATCGCCTGCAATTTTAAGTGAAGACAGAGCATTATCTCTGCTAGATTCTATTGTGAAACAATCGGAAGCGGAAGCAGTATTTGTCAGTCTCTATACTGGCGAAGAATCTCTTTCCCGATTCTCGGAAAATCAAATCAGCCAAAATATTAGCAAAACTGTATTTAGCCTGAACATTACTAGCTATTTCGGTAACAAAAGTGCCTCCGCTGCTGTGACAGATTTTGATGAAGATGCGATCGCCCAAACAGTCAAACGATCACAAGAATTGGCCAAAATTGCCCCCGCAGACCCCGAATGGATGCCGCTGTTACCGCCTCAAACCTACGATTTGCCCCCGGCGGCATTTGATGAAGCAACGGCCGCTGCATCGCCTCTAGAGCGGGCGGAAATGGTGCGACAAGCTTGCGCGATCGCCTCACAAGCAGGTGCGAACGCTTCGGGTACTTTGAGCGCTGAGGCGTCATTGTATGCGATCGC
>JAYTZD010000212.1:0-15389 GCA_043742065.1 Oscillatoriales bacterium | reverse complement strand
AGGATGAAGATTCGCAGGTGCGGGCGATCGCGTTGGTGGAGTTGATGCGAGGATGGAAGGATGAGTTGGGAATGTTTGAGTTTTTGCGCGATCGAACTTTGAGTGATTTTGACAATCAAAAAGGTTCTTTTCCTTATAATCCCAGGTTTACAGCACTTGAAGCAATTATCGAACATTATCCTGAAAATGCGGGAGTTTTGCCTTTGTTGCGATCGCTTGCAGTTTCCGACGCCGACGAGCAAGTGCGGGCCTTAGCCACCCTCCGGCTCAAAAGTGAAGAATGGTGATATCAAATCCGGTAGCATCGGAATTATTAGAAATTAGGAGACTGCACGTGCCATGTCCCTACAGTTAATCAGGGTAGGGACACGGCACTGCCGTCTCCTCCGTTTTATCTTTGATATTAAAGGTTTCAGCAATCATCAATGTCCTAAAATCCCAGACAATTGCTATATTTGCTCAGGCGATCCGGATGATGACCTATTTTAATGGTAGATGTATGTGCTTTGGTCTCAAAGATAGTTTGCGCCGGAGCAACCAATTCTTAGAATCAGTTTTGTTGACCATTTAAGCAATACATCAAGGAGTACGTGATATGGATACTAAATTCAAAAGAAGAATTCTCTCAATTGATGGTGGTGGTATTCGGGGTATCATTCCTGCGACCGTTCTCAAGTACATTGAAGAGCGCACAGGAAAACGCATAGCAACAATGTTTGATTTCATTGCAGGCACTTCAACAGGAGGAATTATAGCACTAGGTTTAACTAAACGCAACTCAGACTCTGGCATCAATAATGAGCCAGAGTATACAGCGGCCGAACTTGTAAATTTCTATCGCAAATATGGACAAAAGATTTTCCATGAGGATATGCCAGGGGATTTTGATGATTTGCTACAACCCAAGCACAACCCACAAGGTAAGCAAGAAGTTTTAAAGGAGCTTCTAGGTGAAGCTAAGATTGAAAGTGCATTACGAGAAACTTTCATCACGAGCTATGATATCGAACTGAGAACACCAATTTTTTTTACAAGCAATCGGAATGCAGAGAAAATCGATAACTTTTCTGGCCGCAAAGTATGTACGGGATTCAAAATGTGGGAGGCAGCAATGGCAACTTCTGCTGCACCGACATTCTTTCCACCCTACCAACTCGAAACATCACATCATACCGATGAGGGATATTACGCTTTGGTAGACGGCGGAATTTTTGCAAATAATCCTTCCTCACTGGCAATTATGGAGGCGATGATTTCTTACAAGCAAAAGACTGATGAAGAACTACACCGTAAGGATACCCTTGTTGTTTCTTTGGGTACTGGCTCACTAACTAAGAAATATAAGTATAGAGACGCAAAAAAATGGGGACAAATCAAGTGGGCAATTCCCTTACTTAACGTTGTTTTTGATGGTCAAAGCGAATCTGTTGCGTATCAGCTCGATCAGCTAATGATGACTAAAGGAGACAAAGAGAATAACCGCAACTACTATCGTTTTCAACTTCCATTGAGTAGCGAGAAAGATCACGATCAAATGGACAATGCAAGTCCCAGTAATGTTGAGTACCTAGAAAAGCGAGGTGAAAAACTGATTGAACATAGTAAGGAAGATTTGGATGAGTTGTGTGAGCTTTTGAAGCATGACACTGAACTATACTCTAACAAACCGCAAAGTTAAATCGAGATCCGGTTAGAGGATTTTTAATGGGGGCAGAATTTCGTGTTTATTCATTCCCACAAAAGGGCGATCGCAACCTTAACACTTCCCCCATCATCGAATAAATAGGTAAAAGATTTACCCAAAAATTATGAAATTTTCTACTTAATCGCAAATTTAAAAATCTCAAAAAGCTCAAGTTGTTTGCTTGCTTTATTAGATTGGTAATAAATAACTTCCTTGCTAGTTTTACCTGCAACACCCTTCAGATCTAGTAATGGTTTGAATGGCAAATAATCTCCGCAATGCCCTTCGCAAAATATAACTTCTCCCTTTCTATTCTTTGCCCACTCTGCCAATTTATTATAATCAATCAGTTTGCTACCGTATCTGTAACCTTTACCAGCGTTTTCTTTATAGGGCGGGTCAATAAACCAAGTTGCTTCTATGTCAGGAGCTAGTGTGTAATCTCCGCTAATAATTTTCCAATGCTTAATTTTGAATAGATTTTCTGCCATATATCGTTTACTGATCTCCCAATTTCTTGCTAAAACAGGAGTTACTTTAATGGTCTTGTAGTGAAAAGCCATTTTCGTAGCAGCATGAATAATGTGAAGTAACTCAGAACTCTTTTCACCAACCGCTAAATCAGGTAGGTTACTAATTTTTGATGGTGTCGCTTCATCGATCAACCACTGCCAAATTTTAGAAACTTCCTCATCTCTTTCAATCAGAGTAACTTCCTTTTTCCAATGATCTCCATAGAGTGAATAAGCTGCTGAACCTGCAAATGGTTCTATGATGGCATCAAAGTTAGAAGACGGGTAATGTTTAGCTATTTGCTTTTTTCTGCCGTAGTAATAGAACATTTGCTAAGGAATATTTGTGAATACTATAGTATGAGAAAACAGTGTACAGAAGTCATTCGATTTTAGATTTTAGATTTTAGATTTTAGATTGACCCCACGGATCAATCCGGGGGCTTGTACCATCAAGAAATTATTGGTCAAGCAATGTTTATCGATAATGTCCAAAAACCGAGCATTGTTACTTAAGGAAACCATTTCAATTACAGAAAGCGCTGCAATTCCTGCTGCAAATGTTGACACCATTTAGTCGCGAGAGGAATCTCTGTAAACGGAACCTGCACAGTCTCCGCATCTTTTAATATAAATTCTAAAACGATCGCACTTCCAGCACTCGGCGGATTTTCTAAATCTACCGCAGCACCGTTAACCATAAGTTCCAGCGACTCCACATCCTTTAGCGAGAAGGTTTGCAAATTCACAGGCCCGCTGCGAGTAGGCTTTCCCCAAGTTAAATTATCTTCTTGTTGACCAAGTACAGCATAAATATCGTACTTTGCCCGATCGAACTTTTGAGCCCAAACACCATAAGCTTCCAGTTTTTTATACTCATTCCATCCAGCCCAAGCCAGCCCGATAAAAATGGCTAGCAGCGGGAACCACATTAAACCTCTTTCCATATTCGTTGTATTGTTGATGGTTGACTGTTGACTGTTAACTGTTGACCCTTCGACTACGCTCAGGGTACTAATCGCTCGTTGTTCCCTGAGCGTAGTCGAAGGGCAGAGCACCGCTGTTCCCTGAGCGAAGTCGAAGGGCAGGGCACCGCTGTTAACTGATGACTAATGTGATTGGTTATTAAGCTGTTACGCATTTAAACCACTAACTATCCATGTAGGGTGCGTCAGCTAGAACATTGACTATACATGGGAAACGCCTGAAAACTGACGCACCCTACAATACCATTTTAAATGCGTAACAGCTTAGCAACTCCAAGCGAGTAACAAATAACCAATAACCAATTCCCAATTCCCAATAACTATTAAGGTGACGGACTCTGCGGGGGAGCAGGCAATTCAGGTGACGGGAGCTCAGGTGACGGTGACGGGAGCTCAGGTGACGGCGACGGAATCTCCGACGGAATGGGAGATGGACTTTCCAGGGGTGGTGGAATTTGACCAGGTTGCGGCTGAGAAGTTTGGAGGCTTCGCACCCACAAACCTAAACCACCGCAAATCAATACTATTGCCAAAATTCCCACTATCGGCACTAAACCCTTGAACCGCTGTTGTTCCTGAGCCTGTTCCTGGGCGGGTTCCTGGGCAGATGTTTCTGGGTACAGTAACTGTTTGGAAGATTCCGAAAGTTGAGACTCCCGCTGCGTCTGTGGCATCAAAAGTGATTTCTTCAATGATACCGAACCGGTCATCGGTGTTGGCATTGAATTTGACATCGGTGTTACGATCGATTCTGGAATCTCAGTCGGCTGAAACAGCATCAATTTCTCCGGCGACATCCGACAGTGAGTCATAACTACAGATGTGTTGTCATAGCCGTTTTTCTCGTTTCCGATATTAATTAAATACTGAACCGCCGCTTCCAAAGACATTTCACCCTTCAGCACCGCAGGGCCATAACTCTCCCAAGATTGTTCAACCCAGTCATTGTCACTTAAACCATCAGAACAAAGCAACAACAAACCTTCGTCTTCCACAATAAATCGCTGAATTATCGGGTGGAGAAAATCGCCATCCCGCGTGCCCAAAGCTTGAGTCAGAGCTCCTGCATCCGGCCGCCTCTGACTTTCCCAATGCAAACTGTGTCCGAGTTGCACTTCCCTAGAAGCTACATCGTCATCCACAGTCAGCCGCTGACAAGAATTTTCGGTAATCCAATAGGCGCGGCTATCTCCGACATTCACTAAATAAAGCTCGTTGCCATTATTCGATCGCACATCCTCAGAAACAACCTTAATCTTTTGAGGTAACTGAAGAGCCATCACCAAAGTTGTTCCCATCCGCTCTCGTAACTCTTTTCCCTGCTCATTATTTTGAGCGGAAATCACATTGTTCACAACTCTCACAATTTCTTCGAGTTGTTTTGTGACCATTGTCGGTATCATCAAATCATCTTGTTCAGCGATTTCTGCGAGGAAATTCTGAATCAAAGCTTTCAAAGATAACACTGCTAATTGACTGGCAACTTCTCCGCCTTCGTGACCACCAACTCCGTCGCAAACTATGGTTAAATAGGGCAACAGCTTGTCATTGCCAGAACTTTTGCTAAATTTAAAGTCCGCAGCAGTCGGATAGCAACTATCTTCATTTTGAGAGCGTTGAGGGCCGGTATCAGTCATGCCGACTACCTGCAAATGCAGAGGTAATTCGGCGGCTTGTTCTAATAGTAATTCATTGAGTTCCAGGGCGATCGCCTCGATATTCATGCTGCTACGGCGCATAAACTGACAAATTTCTCCTAACCTCGACTTTACCTGGGGTTGGGCTGATTCTACTAAGCCAGACCACACATCGCCCAAATCCCTCAAAGTCGGCTGATAATTGCCCTGATGGAGTTCCAGCAACCGCACGCGCCAACCATCCACCCGCAAATTTTCGGGTACTAGCAAACTCGAAGCAACTCCTTGTTCCGTCAGCGGTGTCCACAGTTGAAGCATTTGCCAAAGCCAATAGACTTGTCGCACAGGGCTGGTTTTTGACCAAGCTTCTAAGATTGAAGGATAGAGGCGACCAAAATTAGTGATTGGTACATTTTCTAGCAAGATGACATCGAAGGTTTCGGCTGCTTCTGCTAGTTGAAAAAAGCCGTAGACTTCAGGTGTATGCAGCCGTTGGGGATATAAGTGGAGGTAAGGCGCGATCGCAAGTGGGAGTTCTTCGGGGACGCTAGGAAGCAAATCTGGACGGCTATCTAGCCAGATTTGGGGCGCGATCGCCAAATAGCGATCGCCTATAATTTTACCCTGGGGTACTTCCTCGACATCACGTCCCACCGCCCACAAATGTCGATAAATGAGAGAGGTTTCACAAGCTGCACAATGCTGTCGCCCAAATGTGTTGCGGGGTTCGGGACAGGTAGGATTCGGGCAGTAAATGGATTCGGAGAAAGTGTTGATCATATGGGTAGTTTGTGTAAAAACATTTTTGAAGATATACGGCTGGCTAGCTCAAACTCATGAGCGCCAGAATAAACTGATTTTAGCCCCTATTGGCAGTTGGCAGTTGTCATTACCAATTCACAATTCCCTATGCCCAATTCCCTATGCCCAATTCCCTATGCCCAATTCCCAATTCCCAATTCCCCAATTTAAGATTGTTGAGCGAGAGTGCATCGATCGCACAATCCGAAAAATTCCAAAGTATGATAGTAAATCTTGAAAGAGTGGGATTGTTGTAGTTGGCTTTCTAAATGGTGTACGGGACATTCATTAATCGGAATTGACGCGCCACATTCCAGACAGGTTAAGTGATGTTGGTCTTGGTGGGCGGCACCGTAGAGAGATTCACCGCTGGCGAGGGTTCTGACGTGAACCAAGCCTTCTCGCTTTAAACCGTCGAGGGAGCGATAAACAGTTGCTAAGCCCATGCTTTGGTCGCTGTTACGCAGTTCTAAGTAGATATCTTGCGCTGAGAGCGATCGATTCAAGTGCTTGAGCAAGTGTAAAATACGCTCCTGACTGCGGGTGCGGTTGGTTCTCATGATTTTTTTGTGTAATCTGCTGAAGTCAAATCTATCGCTGTTTCTAGGCTAGCTCACTTGGGGTAAGTAAAGGGCGATCGGGCAAGAGCCACCTGGTTGTAGGATAAAATAGCTCTAACTTTCGCATCACCTACACATTGCTGTGACTCAAAAATATTTTGCCCAAATCTATGTTACTCTCCGCCCTTCGGTTTTAGACCCGGCGGGTACTGCTGTTCAATCTGGTTTGCAACACATGGGATACGACAATGTTGAGCGTGTGCGAATCGGGAAGTACGTTGAAGTGACGCTGACTGCTGCTGGGGAGTCGGAGGCGCGCGAACAACTCGATCGCATTTGCGACCAACTTTTGGCTAATCCAGTGATTGAAAACTATCGAGTTGAGTTGACTGAAGTTCCTGTTGCTGTCGAGACAGCAGAGACAGCGGCGGCATAAATTAGATCCCCCCTAGCCCCCCTTAAGAAGGGGGGAACAAGAGGTTCTCAAAGTCTTTGTTAAAAACATGAGAACTAGAACGACTCAAAGTCTCTGTTAAAAACACAAGAACTCCGAACACTCAAAGTCCCCCTTCTTAAGGGGGATTTAGGGGGATCTAGACTCAGATAAAAGCGAGAAAAACATAAGATTTCAGTCTTAAGTTGACCTCTTACTTCTTCCATCCATCCGTTACATCCGTTACAAAATCTGTTGCCGAACTTCCTTCTGCTTATGAAATTTGGAGTTATTGTTTTTCCGGGTTCAAATTGCGATCGCGATGTGGTGTGGGTAACTCAAGGGTTACTCCACCAACCGACGCGGATGATTTGGCATGAAGATACCGATATTTCGGACATTGATATCATTGTAATTCCCGGTGGTTTCAGTTACGGAGATTATTTGCGGTGCGGCGCGATCGCCCGTTTTTCTCCAGCGATGCGGGCTACTGCGGAACACGCGAAACAGGGCAAACTTGTACTCGGCATCTGCAACGGTTTTCAGGTGTTGACTGAAGCTGGTTTGCTCCCCGGTGCTCTGGTGCGGAATGCGGGATTGCATTTTATTTGCGATCGTACTTCGTTGAAAGTCGAACGCGGTAACACTCCTTGGACTTCGGCTTATACTTCTGGTGAAATCATCGATTTGCCGATCGCCCACGGGGAAGGCAACTATTATGCCGATGCCGATACTTTAGCAGAATTAGAAGAACACAATCAAGTGTTGTTTCGGTACTGCACAGAAGCGGGCGAAATTAACGATGCTGGGAATCCCAACGGTTCGTTAAATAATATTGCTGGCATTTGCAATCGGGCTGGCAATGTGTTAGGAATGATGCCGCATCCTGAGAGGGCATCCGATCCGATGTTGGGCGAAACTGATGGGATGAAATTGTTTCAAGGGTTGCTGATGGCAACTGTTGCTGCAATTTTATAGATAAACAGGCTCTCCGGCCTGTTTCACAGTAGATACTGTAGGGTGCGTCGCGAGATCTTGTAGGGACACGGCAATGCCGTGTCCCTACGGGGATATTAGCACCCTACAAAATTAAAAATGCTAAAATGATTTGAAAGTCAATACATCGGAAAAAAGTCCTATGCCTTCACCCTTTCCTGGAATGGACCCGTACTTAGAACACCCCGATTTCTGGCAGGAAACTCACAATCGATTGATTATCGCGATCGCTGATACCATCATGCCTCAAATTCGCCCTAAATATGAGGTGGCAATTGACAAACGCATCTATGAAATTACCGATCCAAATGACAGTAACGGCGACTCCCTTTTAGTCGGTATCCCCGATGTCGCGATTAAGCGTCAATCGAATACCACCAATATTCCTACCGGTGCAGTTGCCACTTTAACTCTAACACTTCCGACTACAGTAAAAGTGCCGGCTCCTGCAAAAATTAAACAGACTTACTTAGAAGTGCGAGAAATGACAACGAAACAAGTTGTCACCGCAATTGAAATTCTTTCTCCCGTGAACAAACGTAGTGGAGAAGGCAGAATTACTTATCTCAAAAAACGCCAGAGTATTTTAGGTAGTTTAACTAATTTAGTCGAAATCGATTTACTGCGAAAATGGGAATCTATGCCCATCCTTAATAATTCTATCCAAAGCGACTATCGGATTTTAGTCAGTTCGAGTAATCGCCGTCCGTTTGCCGAACTTTATGCTTTTAATCTCCGCGACTCTCTACCTATATTTCCGCTTCCCTTGCGCGAAGAAGATGTAGAGCCGATTGTTAATTTGCCAGAAATATTTGCAGGTATTTACGATCGCGCTGGCTACGACTATCGAATCGATTATAATCGAGAACCAGTACCGTCTATAGCGGAAGAAGACCAGGTTTGGGCGAGCCAATTTTTGCAAGAAAAAGAACTTCCAGATAAGTAATTATATTGTCAGCAACAGGCAAGATGCCTGTTCCACAAGAAATTTACTGTTTGTGGAACAGGCATCTTGCCTGTTCATGAAAAAAGGCGACAGACTAAATGGCAGCGGGCAAGATATAATTATTACCAACTATTTAAAAGAAAACTATATGTCCTTAGTTAATTTAGCCGATACCAAAACTCGCCTACTCGGCTGCGGTGCCCTATATGCCGTAGGTCAATGTCTCTCGAGCGCCCTCTCCGGCCCCGCAGCCGGCATGGCGACAGGGGTACTCGGCGGCCCCGGAGGCGTGCTTGCAGTTAATGTTTTGGCAACTATTGTCGCTGGTATTGTGGGGAATATCACGGCGGGCGAGTTGGGAAACAAGTTGGCGCAGCGGGTGGGCAAAAATGCGGATATTCTCAAAAATGGCGATTTGACTACGGCGGCGGGAGAAGCTATCAGCCGTCTCCTGGCAAAAGTTGCTGAGTCTGAGGAAATTATTGTCATTGCTGAACGAAATCACCTGAATTATGCTCAAGCTGATTTTCAATATTTAGCTAATAAAACTGTTGCTTACTGGCTGGAAATTGATGCCAAAACTGACAGTCAGACAATTCCTTTGAATTTTTCTGATTCCGAACTTGCAAAGATTTTTTCGGCTGATGCAAATCAGTTTTTGGAAGTTACGGGATTGCAGGTGCAAGATTGGCAAGATTTTTTGGTAGATTTTGCGGCGAAGGAAAACAAAACTTTGCATCCCGAATTGATTGCATATGCGGCGGCAAAACTGCACGAATGTTTCCCGAAGGCGTTTTGCGAAGTGCTGAAACAAGATGCGGAGACTGGCGGCAGACAATTTGCGGGAATGCAGTTGACTTTGCATCGCGAAACTTTGGCGGAATTGAAAGATTTGGGATTGCCAAATGGGGAGGTTTTGCAAAGGTTGGAGGCTTTGGCAACGCGGGAGCAAATTTGCGAAGTCATGGCGAAGTTGGAAGTTGTAGAAACTCTCCGCGATGAGTTGGCAGAAGTTCGGGCATTGCTGGAAAGATATATCGATCCTGCTGCGCCGAGTTTGCCGATTCCGGTTAAGTCAGAGACAATTATTCAGGACAGAATTAAAGACTTTACCGGTCGGAAATTTGTGTTTGAAGCAATTAATGAGTTTCTGAGGACAAAGCAAAAAGGCTATTTTGTTTTGGAGGCAGAACCGGGTGTTGGGAAAAGCGCGATTATGGCTGCCTGTGTGGTGATGTTGAAGCGCCGCTGCATTACTCATTTCAACTCGCAACCGGACGGGATTGTCAGCGCTGAAACTTTTTTGGAAAATGCTTGCACTCAATTGATTGAAGGTTTTGGTCTTAAAAATAAGTATCCGCGACTGCCTGCAAATGCCATAAAAAACAACATCTTTCTATGCGATTTGCTGAAGGAAGTTAGCGAAAAGTCGAGCAGGGACAAAAAAATAATTTTTGTGGTGGATGCGCTGGATGAAGTTGATTGGAAGGCTCAAATTAGCAACAGTAATGTTTCATATTTGCCTAATGATTTGCCGGATAACGTCTATTTTATTGTCTCGAAGCGACCGGAATTTCTGACAATGCCGACAGCTAACAAGACGGTTTTTGATTTGATGAAATATAGTGCTGAAAGTCTGGAAGATGTCAAGGCTTATCTGGCAAAACGCACAGAGAGAAGCGAGTTGATTCAGGATTGGATTAAGAGTCGAAATTTGCAACGGGAACAGTTTGTGAGGGCGGTAGCTGAAAAAAGTGAAAAGAAATTTATCTACCTCCGCCACGTACTTGATGAGATTGAAGGCGGCACGTACAATGATGTGAATTTAAATGATTTGCCAACGGGTTTGGAGGAATATTATCAAAAACACTGGGGACAGATGATGGGGAGGGAAGACGATCCTCTGCTGGAATTGAAAGTTAAGATTATTTATGTACTCTCAAAAGCGCGGGAAGCTGTTTCTCGTGGGTGGATTGCGAAATCGGTGGGTGAGGCGGATTTTCAAGTACAGCAGGTACTCAGGAAATGGAATTCGTTTTTGCGGCAGCAGCAAGTTGATGGCGAAATTCGCTACAGCATTTATCACAACAGTTTTCGCGATTTTCTGGAAAAAGATGAAACTGTGCAATCTGCGGGGATTGATGTTGAACAACTCAACCGCCAAGCTATAAATAACAGGTTAAAAGGAGCGCCACTATGAGTGATTTAAGTGTGTGGTTGGCGCAACAAAGTAAATCGGAACGAGCATATTTGTTGAAGTATCAACCGAGGGATTTTGTTGAGGAGTTGCGGGAGTTCGATCGTTATTATCGTTGGATGACGGATTTTGGTTTTATTGAGGCGAAGTTGGATTTGTTGGGGGTGCAGTCGCTGATTGAGGATTACGATTTAGCGAGAGTTTCTGATGTTTTGCTGTCGCCGGAGCAAACTGAAACGCTGAAATTGATTCAAGGGGCAATTCGCAAGTCAGCGCACGTTTTGGAGAAGGATAAAACGCAATTGGCTGGGCATTTGTTGGGGAGGTTGCTGAATTTTGAAATGCCCCAGATTCAGGGGTTGCTGGAACAGGCGCGGCAGTCGAAAAATAGTCCTTGGCTGCGGCCTTTGAGGGGGAATTTAGAGCGGCCGGGAGAAGGATGTCTGAGAACCCTCACCGGTCATACTGACTGGGTAAATGCAGTGGCGATCGCACCCGACGGTAAAACCTCGATTTCCGCATCAGATGATGACACCCTGAAAATCTGGGACACAGAAAGCGGCACCGAACTATTAACCCTCACCGGTCATAGTGAACGGGTACATGCAGTGGCGATCGCACCAGACGGCCTCACGGCGATTTCCGCATCATATGATAACACCCTGAAAATCTGGGACACAGAAAGCGGCACCGAACTATTAACCCTCAACGGTCATGCTGTAAATGTGGGGGCGATCGCACCAGACGGCAAAACCGCGATTTCCGGTTCATTTTATGGCGACCTGAAAATCTGGGACACCGAGACAGGTATCGAACTGCGAGCCCTCGCCGGTCATACTAACCGGGTAAGTGCAGTGGCGATCGCACCAGACGGCAAAACCGCGATTTCCGGTTCATGGAAGACCCTGAAAATCTGGGACACCGAGACAGGTAGCGAACTTAGAACCCTCAACGGTCATCGTAGTACGGTAAATGCAGTGGCGATCGCACCAAACGGTAAAACCGCGATTTCCGCTTCAGATGATAACACCCTGAAAATCTGGGACACAGAAAGCGGCACTGAACTATTAACCCTCACCGGTCATACTAACTCGGTAAATGCAGTGGCGATCGCACCAGACGGCAAAACCGCGATTTCCGCATCATTTGATAACACCCTGAAAATCTGGGACACAGAAGGCGGCACCGAACTCACAACTCTCAACGGTCATACTCGGCGGGTAAATGCAGTGGCGATCACACCAGACGGCAAAACCGCGATTTCCGTATCAGGGGATAACACCCTGAAAATCTGGGACACAGAAAGCGGCACCGAACTATTAACCCTCACCGGTCATGCTGACTGTGTAAGTGCAGTGGCGATCGCACCAAACGGTAAAACCGCGATTTCCGTATCAAGGGATAAAACCCTGAAAATCTGGGACACAGAAAGCGGCACCGAACTATTAACCCTCACCGGTCATACTAGCGATGTAAGTGCAGTGGCGATCGCACCAAACGGTAAAACCGCGATTTCCGCTTCATGGGATAACACCCTGAAAATCTGGGATACAGAAAGTGGCACCGAACTATTCACCCTCACCGGTCATCGTAGTATGGTAAGTGCAGTGGCGATCGCACCAGACGGAAAAACCGCGATTTCCGTATCAAGGGATAAAACCCTGAAAATCTGGGACACAGAAAGCGGCATCGAACTATTAACCCTCACCGGTCATACTGACTGGGTAAGTGCAGTGGCGATCGCACCAGACGGCAAAACCGCGATTTCCGCATCATTTGATAACACCCTGAAAATCTGGGATTTGCTTAACGGCAAAGAAATTGCTAGTTTCAGCGGAGATTCTAGCTTCGATTGCTGTGCAATTTTGCCTGATGGAGTGACAGTTGTAGCGGGGGATGCGTCGGGCCGGGTGCATTTCCTGCGATTGGAGGGAATGAAACAGGGAGACGGTAGGGATACGGCTTTGCAGTCTCCTTACCAGCCAAATAATCCGCTTACTTTGTTCTACAGCGGTTTACTGCTGGCAAAACAAGGTCAGTATGAAGCAGCATTACCAAAATTAAATGAAGCTGCACAATTGAGGCCGGATGCCGCTGTGGTTTGGTTTGAAATCGGCAAGGTTTTGGACAATTTGCAGCGCTGTGAGGAAGCTGTTGCCAGTTTCGACAAAGCTATAGAAATAGAAGGGGAAAACCAAGATTTTTGGTTTCACCGAGGCTGGGCGTTGATGAAGTGCGGCAGTCAAGATGCAGCCCGCGCTAGCTGGAATCGAGCTATGAGTATCGCGCCTGATGACTGCGATTTTTGGTCTGAACGAGGTAAAACGCTATTCGATTTGGAATGCTACGAACCAGCTATTTGCTGTTTGGATTTAGCGATCGAAATTCAACCCCATCAAGGTTATTTATGGCGAGTTCGAGGGGAGGTTTTGCAAACATTGGGACGTGTGGAAGAGTCAATATCCATGTACGATCGTGCTTTAGAATTGCAGCCTGACGATCCTGAGATCTTGGCTCTTCGAGCTGACGCTTTAGAAACATTAAATCGTGATGAGATTATGGCTATATGCGATAAACTTTTAGAACTAGATCCAAATGATGCTGATGCTTATTATAACAAAGCTTGCATTTACGCCTTGCAAGGTAATGTTGAGTTATCTCTGGAAAATTTGCGGTACGCGATTCAAATGGAACCGGAAAGATATCGAGAGTTAGCGAAAACGGATGCGGATTTTGATGGGATTCGGGGTGATGTGCGGTTTCAGGAGTTGTTGTTGGGTGGTTAGTTTTCAACCGCCGGGTTTCCAACCGCCTTTGACAAAAATTGGGGTGGTTTGGGGATTTTGCGTGGGGCAGGGCGAAGCATTTGGATATAAGTTTTTTGGTGTTTAGTTATATATTATCGCCCAAATGCTTCGCCCCTA
The DNA here is from genome assembly GCA_043742065.1 of Oscillatoriales bacterium. GTDB lineage: Bacteria > Cyanobacteriota > Cyanobacteriia > Cyanobacteriales > Microcoleaceae > Microcoleus. The sequence goes on along the minus strand of JAYTZD010000212.1, from coordinate 1,713 downwards.
CGATGATGGGGGGGTTTGGTTCGATCCATTGGATCGTATTTGAAAATTACGGGCGATCGATCGAATTCCAATAAATCATATAAACCCCATAAATCATATAAACCCGTAGGGGCGAAGCATTCGGGCGATAATTTTTGATACAAAATAAATCATCTATTTCCCGAATGCTTCGCCCAACCCCACAAACAATTTCCGATTACCAAATATTTTGTTATTTTTAAGGGTGATCGAGCCAAATGTTTTATTATTGTTAAGGGCGATCGCATTTGAGGGAAATGTGCGATCGAATTTGAAATCCTCGGCGCTTCAACAATCCGATTCAATATTCAACTCATCGCCACCGGGATTGGTTGCACAGAAATAATCGGAATTGTTTCAATCAAAGATATTGTATAAGCCGAAAGATGTAAAAAATCACAAACAGGTTTTTGCAACAAAATATCAAACACAATTTCGCGCAATTCATTTGATAACTGCGATAATCCAGATGCTATCGAAAAGCTTCTATTTCCCATCTCAGTTTTTTGGGCTAACACAGAGTATTCCAAAATCACAAGACTTATTGCTTTTCGTTCATGCTTACTCAAGCGTAACAAAATATGCTCCGTTAATTCTATCCCTGTAGCCGACACTCCAGGGTCAAAACAAACTGTGAGTGTATCGCTGATTTCATCATATTTGATATTTGACTGACTCATATAATTAACCCATTACTTTTTGATAGGCTGTAACAATATAGTTGTTGAAAATTGGTTGACCGTCTTTACCTTCACTAAATCGACATAGAACAATAGCAACAATATGGGTATTTCCCTCAAATAAATCCTCAAATCCCTTGTTATAGCGGTACTTTTGTGGATTCAATGAATCTTGTGTGCGACGACCAGATCGGATTGTTTGCTTGAGGTCTTCTTCACAATCTTCCATTTCAGGATGATTGTCAGGATCGATGATGTGTTCCCAGCGTTCATCGCTTAAATAAATATTATTGCCGTAGCGATCACTAACTGTCCACCGCCTACTAACCTGCATAAAATTTTTGAGTTCCCAGTTAATAAGTAAGATTGTGTATAGCTTCTATCTTACCATGAAAATTGTAGGCGGTTGGAAACCCGGCGGTTGAAACCGCCGGGGTTTTGGGTTGATGGGCGATCTCAACAATCACACATTTAAACCAAGGATTCCATACACAATTGGCGGAAATGATCGCCTCGCTGCTCGAAGTTTTCATATTGATCAAAACTAGCACAAGCTGGCGACAACAACACAACTTTTGCATTATTTTGTTTGGCTAATTCTGCCGCCCTCGGAATTGCTCTTTCCATTGTTTCCACAATTTCCCAAGCGTGGTAATTTGCTTGTTTTAGCCGATCGCCAAAAAGATTCGCTGCATCCCCAATTAACAACACCACAGCAGCCTTAGCCTTAATTGTATCAATCCAAGCGCCATCTTCACCTTCTTTTGGAGCACCACCTGCTATTAAAATCGCCGGGGCACTCACCGAAGCTAACCCGACTTGCGCGGCGTCATAATTAGTCGCCTTGCTGTCATTGATGAAATCTATGCCTTCCCAGGTGCGGATGTGTTCGAGGCGGTGGGCTACTCCAGGGAATTTGGCAATGGCTTGGGCGATCGCAATTTTATCTATCCCCGCCAAATTAGCCGCCGCTACCGCCATTAACAAATTCTGCAAATTGTGTTCCCCCACCATT
>JAYTZD010000211.1:0-7208 GCA_043742065.1 Oscillatoriales bacterium | reverse complement strand
CGATCGCATCTTCAAGCGCGATCGACACATGAGTCCAATGAGTACCCCCTTGACAAAAAGCCACATATGGCTCCCGCAACGGCCCATCAGCCGAAAACTCCGACGTACTCCCATCAATAAAAGTACCCCCAGCCATCACCAACTCACTGTCATAGCCGTGCATCGGGCCAGGAACCGGGTCTAAATAAGAGCCCACCGGCGAATTTTTCTGAATAGCCCGACAAAAAGCCACCAACTTATCAGGACAACCAAATTCGATCGCCTGAATCACATCCCGTCTTCTCGCCAAAGGCATCGGATTCACCCGATAACCCAACTTATAAAAAACATAAGCCGTCAAATGATTACCCTTAATCGCCTCACCCACAAACCCAGGCGCCAAAAACAAACCCTGGAATAGTAACCGATTCAAATCAAAAGTCGCACCGCCACTACTCCCAATTCCCGGTGCCGTCAAGCGACAAGTCGCCATTTCCACCAAATCAGCCCTCCCAGCCACGTAACCGCCAGCAGGAGCGATCGTACCCCCCGGATTTTTAATCAAAGAACCAGCCATCAGATCCGCACCAACCGCAGTAGGTTCACAATCCTCAACAAATTCTCCGTAACAATTATCAACAAAGCAAATTGTGTTAGGATTCTGATGTTTGACTATGGTGACGATTTTTTTAATCTCAGAAATAGACAGACTGCACCGCCAAGAATAACCGCAAGAGCGCTGGATAAAAACCAGGCGAGTTTTCGCAGAAATAGCAGAACTCAGTGCTTGCCAATCCACACTTCCTTGGGGAGTTAGAGCCAACTCACGGTAGCTAATACCAAACTCCATCAGCGAACCTTGACCTTGCCCCCGCAAGCCGATGACCTCTTCTAAAGTATCGTAGGGAGAACCAGCCACTGCCAACATTTCGTCACCAGGACGCAGAATACCAAAAAGCGCACAGGCGATCGCGTGAGTACCCGAAACAAACTGTACCCGCACAGCCGCCGCCTCTGCACCCACCACCTCGGCAAACACGCCGTCCAAAGTCTCCCGACCCAAATCATCGTGGCCGTAACCCGTAACCCCTGCAAAATGGTGGACTCCAACCCGGTGGCCCCGAAAAGCTTTTAAGACTCGTTGAAGATTTTGCTTGACTGTCGCGTCAATACCAGAAAAAATCTGAAAGAGTGCCTGTTCTGCTTCCTGTAGCCGTGAAACGCTATTCATCTATACCTCGCTCACCATCTGCGTGGGCGCTGCTGACTATCGCGTAGATGCGGCCCTTACTTTGTAAACATAATATCTTCATGACGATCGCAACTTCCAAAAAAAATTCTGCTGATTGGCCTGTCATCGGCTTTATGGCCTTTCTCCATATCGGTGCTTTATTTGCTCTCCTACCCGCTAACTTTAGCTGGTCCGCCGTCGGCTTCGCTGTATTCCTGCACTGGGTAACAGGTGGTCTAGGAATTACCCTCGGATTTCACCGTCTCGTCACCCACCGCAGTTTTCAAACACCCAAATGGCTCGAATATTTCCTAGTCTTGTGTGGCACACTTTGCTGTGAAGGCGGCCCCATCGAGTGGGTAGGAATGCACCGGTTACACCACGTACATTCTGACACCGAAAAAGATCCCCACGATTCCAATCAAGGCTTCTGGTGGAGCCACATGGGTTGGATGCTATCGGATATACCGATCAGAGCTGAAATCCCCCGCTTTACAAAAGACATTAGCGACGATCCAGTATACAAGTTTCTCCAGGCATATTTTATCCCGATCCAAATAGTCTTCGGTATCTTGATCTACTTATTAGGTGGCTGGTCCTTCGTGGCTTGGGGCGTATTTATGCGGATTGTAGTGGTATTCCACTGCACTTGGCTGGTCAATAGCGCTACCCACAAATTCGGGTATCGCACCTATGAATCGGGCGATGGCTCCACCAACTGCTGGTGGGTGGCTGTACTCACCTACGGCGAAGGCTGGCACAATAACCACCATGCCTTTCAATACTCCGCTCGCCACGGTCTTCAATGGTGGGAAATTGACATAACCTGGATGACAATTCAACTTCTGCAAACACTGGGTTTGGCAACCAAAGTCAAATTAGCAGATATAGCAGAAAAGTAACTTGCGATCGCAATTAACACATTATTAGCCATTAGTCTCATACTAAAGGCTAATAATCAATTTTTGATCATCAAATTGCTTCAATATCAGTTAATCTGAATAAAATCAAACAGAAATCCGCAGCCTGCTCCCACAAATCAAGAGCAGAATGTACTATCATAGATATTGAAGCAAAAAAAATATGAATTTTAGCCAATTTAAAACCTCAATCTAAACCGAGTCAGGAACTCAGGTCTAAAGACACTGAGCTTGGTCGCGAGTAAGTCTCGAAGCAAGCTATTCTGACCAGCCTAAGTCTTAACTGACTACGTTATTTAGGTCACGACACCCTGTGGATGCGTAGCTAGTCCCCTGCTCTGTCGCTAGTGGTTAAACAGTTCTAAAGTCACTGGAACGGTGCTGCTAGCCTAACAAGCCCTTATAACATTGGCGAAGCTAACATTACCCGTAAGGGAGGCCCAACAAAGGCAACCATTATGCGTACAGGATTGTGAAGCTTGAAATGGCAATTGTCCCATTGAAAGTACATTACAAAAGTACACCTAGTCAAACAATCCCAAGGCGGTAATGGAAAGATTCACGGTGGTTAAAACCACCCGCGTTGTTTTCCTCTCAGGGCTTAAGCCACTGAGTTTCCCACTTACCGAACTATTTTATGACAATTGCAACGCAAGACAAACTCCAATACAACTGGGCACACATTATTGCTTTAGCCGGAGTTCACATCGGCGCTCTGTTCGCCCTACTTCCAAGTAACTTCAACTGGACAGCCGTTGGTTTAACAGTATTTATGCACTGGATCACCGGGGGTTTGGGAATAACTCTCGGATGGCATCGCCTGCTTACCCACCGTAGCTTTCAGACCCCAAAAATTGTAGAATACTTTCTAGCTTTTTGCGGAGCTCTCGCTTGCCAAGGAGGAATAATTGATTGGGTTGGGCTGCACCGCTTACACCACACTCACTCCGACCAAAATGATATCGACCCCCACAATGCCCAGCAAGGTTTTTGGTGGAGTCACATGGGTTGGATGTTCTATAAAGGGCCAGCTCACGATGAAATTCCCCGCTGCACAAAAGACATTGCTAGCGACCCATTTTATCAATTTTTGCAAAATTACTTTCTGCCAATTCAAATCGCCTTTGGCGTCTTGCTTTACTTAGCAGCAGGCTGGTCTTTTGTAGTTTGGGTAATATTTGTGCGCTTAGTTTTCGTGTATCACTGCACATGGTTTGTGAACAGCGCCACTCACAAATTTGGCTACCGCACCTACGAAACCAAAGATAGTTCTACTAACTGTTGGTGGGTTGCTGTCCTGACTTACGGCGAAGGCTGGCACAACAACCACCACGCTTATCAATACTCTGCCCGTCACGGGATGGAATCCTGGGAAATTGACTTTACCTGGATGACAATTCAATTGATGGAAGCACTTGGTTTGGCAAGTAAGGTGAAATTACCAGCAAAATAGCAGTATTGGGCATTGGGTAGAGACTGTTGGCGAATCAAGAAAAGGTAATACCCATCACAGGTAATTCTGTCATTCTGAGTGAAGCGAAGAATCTAATTTCTCTCGATCGCGCGATCGAATAATATCAATTCCGGCTGCGCCGGAATGATATAGAGTCCAAGGCAGTGCCTTGGACTCCGTTTAGATCATTCCGATGCAAAGGGATTTGATATAACCAGGCCGTGTAACCTTTCTGCACTTATCCAGCAAGCCCTAGTTATTGGTTATTGGTTATTGGTTATGGGTTATTAGTTATTGGTTATGGGTTATTTGTATTAATTCAAATGCCCAATGCCCGATGCCCAATTCCCAATTCCCATTATTGAATTAATCCTAATTTTTGTAATCGTGAACGAATAGCACTAGATTGTCTCTGAAATTTCTTGGCTAATTCGCCGATTTGTTGACCGCTAGCATATTCGTTCTTCAAATTATCATCTTCTTCTGGACTCCATTTGACATAAGCTCTGGGATGCTTCTGGCGAATTTTCTCATTTTGATTTTTGGTAATCTCGCCATTCTTTTGAGCAGCAGAACTCTCAGATTGAGAATTGCGATCGCCTAATGCTTCCTCGATGCGGTGAGGAATAGTCGCAATTTCTTGAGATACTTCACCCAAAGCAGTTTCTACTTTTTGCTGAAGTTCTGTTAGCTGTCGTTGCTGCAAACTTCCCCACTGCGGTAGTTCGTTGACAAACTGCTGCAAGTCAATCATGATTGTCGTCAAAGTTTCGATTTGTGCTAACTCTGGGCGCTGCTTAAATTGGCGGCTAGTCAGCTCAATCTCGCTTTGATTCATTTTCATGGTTTTTTCTAAAATTATTAGTCGTTGACGGCTATTTTCAAGGGCTGAAATTAGAGAATGTACGTTTTCTCCTGGCTGAATATTGAGATTTTCGGGAGTGGTTTGGGGGGTAGCTTGGCCTAAAGATTTTACGGCAATTTGTAATTGCTCGATCGCGAGATCGGTCGTTGTGGCCTGTTGATTTAGGTGATCGAAGGTTGAGGCCGTACTCATTTTCAGTTGTCGCTGCAACTTCTGGCGATTCACAAAATTTAATAGGAGGGAGAGGGCGATCGGCACTTGGGCATAAATGCTCTGCTGGAAAACCAAACTAGCAGCTAATCCCACCGCAGAGACAACTAGGAGGACTAATTCAGCAATTTCTGACAAATTGGTCAATTTGGAATTTTGGATTTTGGTTGTTGAATTTGATGAGGGCATAATTAAGAATTAGTATTAGTTTTTTATGTCTGCAAATCTACTTAAATATATTAAACCTGCAAGATTAATCGAGCTAAAGAGAAATAAATCAAGACACCAAGGACATCAACTGCGGTAGTGATAAAGGGTGCGGACATCAAAGCGGGGTCTAAACCCAAAGAACGAAATAAAAACGGCAAGGCTGAACCGGCGATGGAAGCTAAAATTGCGATCGCCAATAAACTGACCCCAACTGCGATCGCCACTGCTAAATTCCCTTGCAGAACATAAGCCCAAGCAGTTGCTACCGTCCCCAATATAGCTCCTAGCAGCGCTCCCGCCATCCCCTCACGCACAATTATTTTCATCGGCCCCATTGCTGTAATTTCATCGGTGTTCAAACCGCGAATTACCACCGTTGAGGACTGAGCTCCGACATTACCTCCCGTACCTGTCAGCAATGGAATAAAGGCTGCTAAAGCTACCACTTGCTGCAAAAGATCTTCTTGAGCTCTAATAATTGATCCCGTGACAGTATTGGTTAAGAGCAGCACAAATAGCCAGACTACCCTTTTGCGAGCAACGGTGATTAAATCGGTCTGAAAATAATTGTCACCCCCAGACTGGACACCGCCCAAGGCATAAATATCTTTGGCGGCTTCTTGTTCTAAAATGTCGATCGCATCGTCAACTGTAATGATACCCACTAGACGCTGTTCCCGGTCTACTACAGGCACTGCCAAAAAGTCATAACGCTGAATCAGTCTGGCTACTTCTTCTTGGTCAGTTCCAGTTTGAACTGAAACTACCTCGCGGGTCATAATTTCGCCGACAGTTTTGTCGAGGGGGGAAGTGACTAAATCCCGCAAGGATAAAATGCCAGTTAAGCTGCGGGCGGCATCGGTGACGTAAAGGGAATAAATTGTTTCAGTAGTCTTAGCCAAAGAGCGGATTCTGTCTAAAGCTTGAGCAACGGTAAAGCTTTCTTTGAGAGAAATATATTCTGGGGTCATGATTCGGCCAGCCGTACTGGCTTCATAACCCAATAGTTGAGCCGTAGCTTCGCGTTCCGTCAAGCTCAATTCACCCAAAAGGCGGCGGACTAATACTGCTGGCAGTTCATCAAACAGTTTAGCGCGATCGTCCGGCGACATTTTGTCTACAATGTCAATGACTTCTTGGCGTTTGAATTTTTCACAGAGAGACTGCTGCACACTGGAGTCGAGATATTCATAAACTGCGATCGCTTCGTCTTTGGCAAGTAAGCGAAAGGCTATTACCTGCATGGTTTCTGGTAGCCCTTCAATGGCTTCAGCGATATCGGCTTCCTGCACCGGCTGCAAAATCGCTTTTGCTCCTTTAAAGTCTCCTTGTTCCAGTAAGGCCTTTAATTGCGATCGGACTAATTCTCGCAATTCTTTTCGCGCGTAGGTCGGTAGCGAAGATAATTGATAATTGCTTTCTGTCACTGACTACCCTCCTAAACCTGTGCTGCGCGCGTTCCTGAATCCAGTCTATAGCCTATTGACACGAATAGTTACAGTGATCAGAATTGCGATCGGGCTTGAAAAACCCCATTGATTTTGTGATACTTGGGCACCACAACCAAGATGTATCCTAAAAACATATTTTTTTTGCAGTTATGTTTTTATATGTAGCGGTTCTAAATGAAGTGAAATCCCAAATATGTAGGTTGGGTTGAGATAAGGAAACCCAACTCTAAGAGTGAAAATCCAGTGTTGGGTTTCGCTATCACGGTTCCTGAGCGGAGTCGAAGGGCTACCCAACCTACTTCTTGGTGTTGTGTTTTTCATGTGTATCTACTTAAACCAACAATTGATATTTTTCTTGTGCCAAACGGTAAAGAGGCCGCCACACCAAACGATTAGTCAATACAACCAACAGCGACATCACAGAAGTAGCCGCCAAAAGTAAAGGAAAATTCCCCGAAGCCGTCGCCTGAGAAATAGTTTCTCCCAAACCATCTGTAGTAATTATTTGACCTTTAAACTGCACGTATTCGCTGACAATACTGGCATTCCAAGCACCACCCACCGCCGTAATAATCCCTGTAATCAAATAGGGAAATATTCCAGGCAAAATCAAATTTGTCCACCGTTGAATCAGAGAAAGTTTATAAACTTGTGCAGCCTCAAATAACTCCGAAGGTATTGCTTGAGCGCCAGCAATCACATTAAACAGCAAATACCACATAGTACCCAACATCATCAACGCCACTGAACCAATTTGCAAGCCACCACCAGCCTGAATTAAACCTAGCAATAAGACTGGGAATAAAGCAGTTGCTGGTACAGAAGCAGCTATTTGTACTAATGGCTGCAAAATCTGAGCCAAACGCGGATTTCGACCGATCGCCACTCC
>JAYTZD010000210.1:0-15508 GCA_043742065.1 Oscillatoriales bacterium | reverse complement strand
AGTCTACTTTGTTCAAAGCGATAATAATTGAGCCTTTAGGGTTGACTGAAGAAAAAAGCTGAATGTGTTCGGAAATTCGTTCAACTGTTTCTGAGCGGCTGACATCGGCAACTATGAGAACGCCGCCGGCTCCCTGCAAGTAAGTTGGGGCGATTCCTTTGAATTTTGTATGCCCTTCTAAGTCCCAAATCAGCAATTGTGCTGTGACGATTTCCTGTCTTGTGCTGTTTTCTAATACAATGCTTTTGCGGGAAATTTTTACTCCTACAGTAGAGAGGTACTGGTCGCTGAATTGCCGATCGACAAAACGGCGGATCATGCTGGTTTTACCCACGCCAAAATCGCCGATCATGCACATTTTTTTGGAGATAGTAACTGACATAATTATTTGCTGTTTATGCTCTTAGTTATTGGTTCAAATCGCACGCACCGGCTTAACAGTAGCGGTTGATTCGGTTCCACGTCAGCAGGAGGACTGTCACTACCTACCACTTGGAGGCGCTTCGGATCAGCACCTTGCAACACCAGGGCATCTTGCACCGCTACTGCACGCCGGAGCGACAACTGTTGATTGGTAGCAACTTCGCCGGTGCGATCGCTGTGCCCAATTATCTTAATACGTTTTTGAGGATGCTGTTTCAAAAAATTTATGAGATTGACAATTGTCTCTTGATATGTAGAGTCTAATTTTGCGGTTCCTGCCTCGAAGTAAATGCGGGTGGTAATTTTCAGCCGATTTAATTCAACTGTGTTAATGACGGACTCAACTCCGGGAATTTGCTTCAGGGACTGAGTGATTTTCTCGGCGTCTCCTTCCTCCATGACGGTTCCTTCTACTGTAACTCTGCGATCGCCATACCGACTAGAAATAGCCACACCCCACAACCGGTTTAAAACAGCGGTGATTCGCTTCACCTCAGCCGTTGTCAACACTGGATCGGGAGGTACATCTACGGCAACAATTTGATTGTCTAATTTCAACTTCGGTGCAATTGATGCAGCTATTTTTGCAGCTTTAGCCCGCAATTCTGGATTTGGTAACTTTCCAGTTAACTTGAGAGTTTCGCCATCAACATCGACATTTAAGCGGTAAACCGCTAATTCTGGGGTCGAGCTTAAAGCTAAAGCTGCATTAGCCTCCAGACGGCGGTCAATGTTGCTGCGGTGCTGATAAATTCCCCAAGGTAGTAACATTAAGCTTAGCATTGCTAAACTTAGGCCTGCCAGTGCGATCGGGAGTTTGGTGGCTGTTTGCTTGTCTGCTGTAAACTTTCCTAATAAACTGATTAATAGTGGATGCAGGTCATCAGATATACTACGGGGATTGCCATCAAATTGATTAATAGATCTGCCATAATTGATGATAATGTTACTAACAGTTTCCCGTATTTGTTTCATAAACTGTTTCGGCGGTTCTCCTTTGAGCACTGCTGCGAGATAACAGTATCCTGCTACTTCTAATATGATCTTGGATTCGCCATATTCAATTTGATTGAGTTCGGAAATTTGTCCTGGTTTAACAATGCAATCATTCACAAAGCTGCTAATAGCTGTGAGCATTCCTGCTACCATTTCTGATTCTAGCTGATAATCTCCTGAGTTTTGAGCTTCGGAAATTACCAACCCGGATGCCTTGTGAATCAAGAATACTCCTTGGACGGTAAAAGGCATTGATTCTTTGAGGATCAATTCGGCTTCGGAGACTCCTTGTACTTGGGAGCGAATTTTGCGCTGAACTCCTTCGATACTCATAGCATTAGACACTTTTTCATTGATTGTCTTGATCGCTTCTGCCATGTATTTAGCGATCGTACTGCCAATTACGGGATAGAGCGCATCCACCATTGAATCGCGTTCGAGTTTAATTTGGGCTGTAATCGCTCTGCCCATTTCCGGGGCTAGGGCTTGAGCGATCGACTCTTTGTCTAGCCGAATTTGCTCTTTAATTGCCATGCCGATTTCTGGGGCGATCGCATTAGCAATATCCGCTGGCGAATTCTCTATTTGTTGAGCAAGCGCGTCGGGAAGCAACTCAGCTATCGCCGAACTCATTGCGTGCTTGTTTTCCTGAGTTTTAGCCCTAATTACTTCGTCAATAATCGGTACGATCGCCCGCACCATTTCGTCTTTAGAATCACTTATTTTACGGCTGAGAATTTCTGCGATCCAAGGTATCATTAGCGCGATCAACTCTTGGGGATCGTAAATTTGGTGCTCCAGTTTTTCTAATTTGTAGTCGATTGTTGTCATCAGGTTCCGCACTCCCGGCAAATCGTTCTCTGCGAGGAGATTTTTTACTTGCTCGATATCTGAGATTTGGGAGCCAAAAATCAAATGTTGCAGCTTTTCCATTGCGCTGTCAGCTTCATTTAGATCTTGTTTAATTTGCCCCAAAATTTCTGGTGTTCCCGATATTTGCGTCGGCTGTTCTAGTAAGTTTGGCATTTCTAGAGCCGAAGCTGCCGCAGCATCTAAATATTCTGCTTCTCCTGGTTCTGATGCTGTTGGAACTAAGGGGTTATGGGGAATTACTGATGGTTGTGGGTCGGTTTCGGAGTCGGTTAAGTTTTCTAAATTGCGATCGCCCCCTTCCGATTTTTGAGCGTCTACTTCCTGTGGAGAATCTTGAGTTTGTAAGTTAGATTTCTGGTCTAACTCTACTTCGCCGATCGCTAAAACATCTATCGTATTAACTGATGAATAGTCTTTTTCTAATTCTGAAGAGTTGAGTGTTTGAGTAACAAATAGCAAACTTTTAAACTCTTCCAAGAAAGCCAGTGCATCGCCAGAATCCGGTTCGCCATCAAAGGCTTCTGGCTTTGCACTTGCTGCAACTTCCTCAGACATACCTAATAAATCTTTCAATCCACCGAGTAGCGCTGTTTGAGCTTTCTCATCGCTGTTGTCTGGTTCTAACTCTGCATTTTGCAAGTCTGAACCAGCAAGAATTTTGAGTTGGACTAACAGATTTACTAACGGTTCAAGCTGAGCTGCTTCATTGTCAGCAGATTTATCAGGTTGAGAAATAGAACCCTCCAACTTATTTTTGTCAGCCGGATTTTCTTTCTGTGAGGTCATGAGTTGTTAATTATCCGTGATGGTGACGCTCTGGCAACAAAAAGTCGCTATTTAACTTATTGTCAGTAACTCCCTTAAGTTCCGGCACAAATTCAGTTCCTTTGAGCCTCATACCTAGTTCAAACAGAATTTCTGCCATATCATCTCTGGAAACTTTGACATCTCTGAGCATGGAAAAACGTCTGTCGAGTTCTTCAAAAACTTGTGTTTTCAGAGTGCGACTTTCTTCGGAGAGTCTATCTCTGGTTTGAGAGAGTTCGTCACGAAGGGAACTGGTTTGGTTATCTATCGCCTCATCGAGAGCTTCTATGCTACTCGAAAATTTGCGGTTAACGCGATCGATCTGCTGACGCAAATCGGCGCTTTCTTCTTGGGTGTTCAAGGTGATTGATTTGATTTTCTTTTCAAATGAATCAATCGCCGCCCTCATTTCTCCTGAAAGAACTGTTTTTATTTGTTCAGTGCGAGTTTGCATATCTTGCTGCATCATCGACAAGTCTGAATCTATTTTATCGAAGCGGTTATCGTATTCTCTAAGCTGCGCTCCGAAGATTATATCGCGAATCTGGTCAATATTGCCCAGGCGTTCGCGCATTTCTTCTTTAGTGATTTCGGCCATTGTTTTACCTCGAATCTCCGAAAATTGTGAATTTGAGAACTGTACCAGGTTTTTTTGAAACCATCAGTTGAGTCATTTAAGCAGACTCTAGGTTAGATTTTAATGTCTTGTACTGACATTTTCTATGATATCGCATCTTGACTGTCGCTTTAGCTACAGCACTTGACCAAGAATTTCAAAGGTGGTACAAGCCCCCGGATTTATCCGTGGAATCAATCCCAAATCTAAAATCTAAAATCCTCAAGCCCCCGCATTTATCCGTGGGGTAAATCTAAAATTGCGAAGCATTGCGAGCGGAGCGCGGCAACCTCTAAAATCTAAAATCGATTGACCATCCGATCATCTCACTGTCTCCCCCAGTACCCGACTCCCCCTCTACCTAACTCCCCCAATTCTAAATTCCAAACATAAAACTTAACTATTACTTTGGGTGCGATCGCCCTATAAAACAACTTAGGGCCCGATCGACAACGACCAGACCCAATAATATGAGAACCTTTGATTTTCAAACAAACGAGGTGAATTTCCGATCAAAAGAGATTTCTTACTAAGGTTTACAGTTTGTGCAGCTTTACTCTGTAATCCGAAATCACATTTAGTCTGACTCGACTGTGGTTTGGCTTTATTGCCCGATCGGCAATTTGCCACTATTCCAAGTTGTGTTCGGTTAATTTCTGCCGCCTAGGGAATTTAGACCGGAGACACCATGTCTATATCCTGGAAATGTGTTGATATTGATGAGCGACCTCCTTTCTCTTAATGTCCGGGTGTCTATAATTAAAGTAGCATGACCTTTCTGGAATGCCAAGCAGTATTTGCAAAACTTGATAGGTCTTTACATTACTCATTATAATGATATAAATATCAACATAGAAGTAAGTTCTATTGATGCTACATCTTCACATAGCTGGCAAAAGTATAGTCATTTATAGACATGGGAGGCGTTAAGCCCCTCCCCTTTCACTTTTACTTTGAGCGGATTGACCCGCCTCGGCCCAAGTACGCAGCTCTCTATCCCATCGCTGAAGGCATTTGGGATTGCTTTTCTGAGGATGTTGTACGAAGCGTTGATATCAGAATTAATTAACTGACCCGTCGATGTTTTGTACAAACCTCGCTTGAGCCGTTTACCAGTGAACACAGGCTCTTTTTCGGTTTTTCCATAAACAGGAATTGGGTCTAAACCTAAAAAACTGGATCGGGATGTGTAGGATTCTTCCTGTACAATTACTGTGATTCCTACCAGCCGAGCTTTGTATTCTAACATCTCAATTAATCGAGAGTGAGGAATACTGACAAAATTTTGGTTGGTTTGTTTACCTAGATTGATATCGGTTTTCCACTGTGCATTTTTGCCGATTACCAGCGTTCCAATTTGGTTCACTACCAAATGGTCAACAATCACACGACTAGCATGATGCAAGTAATTATCCACTTTCTGATTACGACAACGAGTTAATCGCTGAATCCGGGGTGAAGTTTTGCGATTCCCTTTCAATTGGGATTGTAATCGGGATTTGCGTTTGTTGTAGAACTGGTTAATCGATTTTAATGGTCGCCCGTTAATCAACAAAGGAATAAATCCCGGTTGATTTGAAGTTAACGCCACTAAATTATCCAGTCCTAAATCAATACTAGCTATAGAATTAGCTTTGTTGACGGTGGGATCCGGCTCACTTCGACGGAGTTTATCCTGAGCCCTTCGGCTACGCTCAGGATAAACTCCGTCGAAGGGCTCAGTACAAGCATCATAAATCACCTCAATTACATAGGAATCACATTTCGGGATCAGTCTAACTTGACAAATCTGGTTGGGATTGAGTTGGGTTTTAATTGAAAGCTCAGTGCCGGAAAGTTTGATAATTCCTTTCTTTAACTGTTTGCTACTAATTGCTTGAATCGTGTATACGAGAAGGTTTCGCCCTTTAGTCTTATCTTTGTACTTTGGCAATTTTGGGCGACCCGTGAATGGAGAAGAGTCAGCTTTGTAAGCTTTAACTGCTTCAAAAAACGATTTCCAATTCTTGTCTAGCACCATTAAGATTTGCTGACTTACTTTAGCAGGCAAAGCCTTATATGCTTCGTGAGACTTCATCAATCGGTTCATTTCGTTATAACTGACATAACCCCATCCATAAATAAAGCTCTGACGAATGACGTAATTGGCGGCATTGTAGAGGTTTTTAGACTTGAAAGCTAGTTCGTCTATTTGGGCGAAACGGTGTTCCGTCGATTTAATGATGTGCCTCTCTGTTAGCTGCATTTGAGACTTCCGTTCTTTGAACTGTGCGTATTCCTTGTTCAACACTCATGGCAATATGATACCATTATTGTTTATAATTGCTTATAAACTCAACGAAGTTTTACAATACTTAAGCATTTTTGTCATGTCTATTTCTCCTAAGTTTCTCAGCGGTAGCCAGATTCGCGAAACATTCCTCGACTTTTATGCCCAACGGGGACATAAGATATTGCCGAGTGCTTCATTAGTTCCCGAAGATCCGACAGTATTGTTGACGATCGCCGGAATGCTACAATTTAAGCCAATATTTCTGGGACAGCGCACCGCCGAATCTCCTCGCGCCACCACATCCCAAAAGTGTATCCGCACCAATGACATCGAAAACGTCGGCCGCACCGCCCGTCACCACACATTTTTCGAGATGTTGGGTAACTTCAGCTTTGGGGATTACTTCAAGAGACAAGCCATTGCTTGGGCTTGGGAACTTTCCACCCAAGTGTTCGGTTTAAGTGCCGAAAACTTAGTGGTTAGCGTCTTCCGAGAAGATGACGAAGCTTTTGCTATTTGGCGCGACGAAATTGGCATTCCGGGCGATCGAATTCAACGCATGGGAGAAGCCGACAATTTCTGGCAATCTGGCCCCACCGGCCCCTGTGGCCCATGTTCAGAAATTTACTACGATTTCCATCCAGAAAGAGGTGACAATATTGACCTAGAAGATGATACCAGATTTATCGAATTTTATAACCTGGTATTTATGCAGTACAATAAAGATGCAGAGGGCAATTTAACACCACTGCAAAATCAAAATATTGATACTGGCATGGGGTTGGAACGGATGGCGCAAATCCTCCAGAAAGTCCCTAATAATTACGAGACAGATTTGATTTTTCCGATTCTCCAATCTGCTGCGGAAATTGCCGGGATTGAGTATGCCAATAGTGACGAAAAAACCAAGGTTTCGCTAAAGGTAATTGGCGACCATATTCGGGCTGTGGTTCACATGATTGCTGACGAAATTCGGGCATCGAATGTGGGCAGAGGTTACATTGTGCGTCGGTTGATTCGGCGGGTGGTGCGCCACGGACGGTTGATTGGAATTGCCGAGGAATTTACGGTGCGGGTGGCCGAAAGTGCGATCGCCCTTTCCGAGAGTGTTTATCCCAATGTGCGTCAGCGGGAAGCTGCAATTAAAGCAGAATTGGCAAGGGAAGAAGCTCAGTTTCTCAAGACTTTGGAACGGGGAGAGAAACTGTTAGAAGAAATTGTTGATCGCACAAAACAGCAAGCAACCCCCCAAATTAGTGGTCAAGATGCTTTCACCCTCTATGACACCTACGGTTTTCCCTTGGAATTGACCCAAGAAATTGCCGAAGAACAGGGAATTACTGTCGATCTAGACGGTTTTGAAGCAGCCATGAAGGAACAGCAAACTCGTGCTAAAGATGCTCATCAAACTATTGATTTGACCGTGCAAGGTTCTTTAGATAAATTGGCTGAAACTATCCAGGTAACTGAGTTTGTTGGTTATGGGGTATTGTCGAGTTCAGCCAAAGTGGAAGTGATCTTAGTTGAAGGCAAATCAGTGACAGAAGCAGCGGCTGGAACTGAGGTACAAATTGTCTTGAATCGCACTCCCTTTTATGCTGAATCAGGGGGACAAATTGGGGATAAGGGTTATTTTAAAAGCGGAGGTTCAGAAGGGGAAAATCCAGAGAGTTTGTTGGTGAGGATTGATGATGTGAAGAAGGAGTCAGATTTCTTCGTCCATTTCGGGATTGTGGAACAGGGAACTCTGAGAGTTGACGATAGTGTGACGGCAAAAATTGATAATAGCGGGCGTCGCCGAGTTCAGGCAAATCACACAGCAACTCACTTACTGCAAGCAGCTTTGCGGCAAATTGTGGATGATTCTATTTCCCAAGCAGGTTCCCTAGTAACCTTTGACAGATTGCGATTTGATTTCAATTCTCCACGGGCGGTGACTGCGGCTGAGTTAGAGCAAATTGAGGATACAATTAATAGTTGGATTGCAGAGGCTCATATTGCGGAAATTGCCGAAATGCCGATCGCCCAAGCCAGAGAAAAAGGTGCTACAGCCATGTTTGGTGAGAAGTACGGCGACGTGGTGCGAGTAATCGACTTCCCCGGCGTTTCGATGGAATTGTGCGGTGGTACTCACGTCAGCAATACGGCAGAAATTGGGTTGTTCAAGATTGTTTCTGAAGCTGGGGTAGCAGCAGGAATTCGCAGGATAGAGGCGGTTTCAGGCCAAGCTGTGTTGGACTATTTGAATGTGCGGGATCGGGTAGTGCGCGATTTGGGCGATCGATTTAAGGCGAAACCGGAAGAATTGCCAAATCGGATCACTAATTTGCAGAACGAATTGAAGGATACTCAGAAACAATTGGCTGCTTTGAAGTCGGAATTGGCGATCGCAAAATCTGACCAATTGCTAGCACAAGCTGAGTCGATTGGGGAGTTCAAAATCATTGTCGCCCAATTGGGAGATGTAGATACAGAAGCATTGAAAACTGCGGCGGAAAGGTTACAACAAAAATTAGGAAATAGTGCTGTAATTTTGGCATCAATTCCTGAACCGGACAAGGTGAGTTTGGTAGCAGCTTTTAGTCCTGAAGTCAATAAAAAAGGATTGCAAGCTGGGAAGTTTATTGGGGGAATTGCTCAAATTTGTGGCGGAAAAGGTGGCGGGCGGCCGAATTTGGCTCAGGCTGGGGGACGCGATACAAGTAAGTTGCAGGAAGCGTTGAAAAGTGCTCGGAATTCGTTGATTGAAGGGTTGGGATAATTAATATCAATTCAGGTAGGGGCGGGTTCCACCAACCATAATTGCCTGAAACAAACAATCTCGAAAACCCGCCCAACCCAAGCAACCATCAAAATCTACGTTTGGGAATTTAATGCAAATTTCAGGTTGATGTGGGTTATTTATGGGGCGGGGCGGGTTTTTAGAGATGGTTGGTCATCGTTATATATGGTTGGTGAACCCGCCCCTACGAAGGAAATCTACATTTCAATTAAAAATCCCAAATAAAATGACGCCCGCTCAACTTTCCCAGTAGTACAAAAGCACTTCTAGAAAACTCGCGGGCGTCAAAATCAACAAAGCTTAAATCTTAGAATAAACCAAGAGTGAAAGATTTGTCGATCGGGAAAACAGCACCAATACCCAACCAAAGAGTAATTGCAGTTCCCAATAGGAAAACAGTAGTAGCTACAGGGCGACGGAATGGATTCTGGAATTTGTTAACGTTTTCGATGAACGGAATCAAAATCAGACCTAGGGGAACGCCAGCCATGCAAGCAATACCCAACAATTTGTTAGGCAAAACGCGCAGGAGTTGGAACACTGGCCACAAATACCATTCCGGCAGAATTTCTAGCGGAGTAGCAAAGGGATTCGCTGGTTCGCCAATCAAAGCTGGGTCAAGCACAGCCAAAGCGACGCACAGAGAAATTGTTCCCATGATTACGACAGGGAAAACATAGAGCAAGTCATTGGGCCAGGCGGGTTCGCCGTAATAGTTGTGACCCATGCCCTGGGCGAGTTTGGCGCGTAGCGCTGGATCGCTCAAATCCGGTTTTTTGAGAATGGACATAACGAGGTGTTCTCCTTTTGGTTGTTGGCCGTAAACAAATATGATGAGCTAGTGAACGAACCTGACGGTCAGCGGAGTACCGGTAGAGCCCAGGCTTCTATTTCCCTTTGTGCAAGGGCTTTTTTGAGTGACGGAGTTCCCCCGCCACTTTGATGCAGTAGGCTAATCTTTTTGATAAGCTTAGCCGAGTTTTCATCTCGATCTAAAGACTCTCCGCATTTTCAACTCAAAACTTACAACGGGCCGGAAATGCCTTGCTTGCGAATCATCAAGAAGTGGGCAAGCATGAATACTGCAATCAGCCAAGGCAACACGAATGTGTGCAAGCTGTAATAGCGGCTCAGTGTGCCTTGACCAACGCTGACACCGCCACGTAGCAGTTCAACCAGTAAGGAACCGACAAACGGGATGGCTTCGGGAACGCCGGAAACGATTTTGACGGCCCAGTAACCAATTTGATCCCAAGGTAGGGAGTAGCCTGTCACGCCGAAGGAAACAGTGATGACTGCCAAGATTACTCCTGTTACCCAGGTTAGTTCGCGGGGCTTTTTGAAGCCGCCGGTCAGGTAAACGCGGAAGGTGTGCAGAATCATCATCAGTACCATCATGCTGGCAGACCAGCGATGGATGGAGCGAATCAGCCAACCGAAGCTGACTTCATTCATGATGTATTCGACTGAGGAGAAGGCTTCTGCTACCGTGGGACGGTAATAGAATGTCATCGCAAAGCCTGTGGCAAATTGGATGATGAAACAAACCAGAGTAATTCCGCCCAAGCAGTAGAAGATATTGACGTGGGGGGGTACATACTTGGTGGTGATGTCGTCGGCGAGCGCCTGAATTTCTAGGCGTTCGTCAAACCACTTGAAGGTTTTTGAGTCGGTGATTTGTTTAGAAAACATTGAGCCAGAATTCCTAAAATAGTATTGCTGTGGTTGAGATTTAGGGCAGCAGCCACAAGGATTTTTGTCGCCCCGCGCGATCGTCAGTGGGCTTTTACTGGCAACTGACTTCGGCTATTTTTAAATTTGGAGCTGACTGAGGCAGTCGATGGTGCGGTCGCTTTTAGCTCTGGGAAACGAAGCCCTAGCTTGTTTTCCTTCGCTGGCGTTGCCCGATCGAATTTCTGACTATGATATAAAATGTAACATAATTACTGTGTAGATTTCACGAAGCGATCGCTTTTGCTTGCGTCTCAAAAAGTAGTTTCCGCAACCTAAACATCCGTCCAAAGCTGGCTATAGCACTGAACCAAGCTACAGAGGTGAATCTAATCCTCCTAGGGGACTCCTTGGGCATCTATTTTCATACTTTTGATAAAACTTCATCTAGTCGGCCTTAAATGTGAACTTTAGCTAATTTTTGGTTCGCGACTGTCAAAGGCTTGCTGCTTTGTGCTTTTTGCATTCAGGGAGCAAGGAATAGTCAATTTGAATGTGCAAAAGCTCAAAAACGTACAAACTTAAAGGACAAGGTGTAGCATACTCACCAATATTTTACCGAATAATCATGCAGAGACGAGTTTTCCAGACGGCAATTTTATTTTTCCTCCAAATCGCCCTGGTTTTTGGCTCTTGGGCGCAACCTGCGATGGCGCTGACTGATGAACAGAAGCTATTGAACGAAGCTTGGCGAATTGTCAATCGCTCATATGTGGATGACACTTTCAATCACAAAAACTGGAGGTCGATTCGTGACAAGGTGGTTAAGGCACCGCTGAACGATCGCCCACAAACGTACACAGCTATTCAGGAGATGCTGGCTAATCTCGATGATCCTTTCACTCGACTGCTGAAACCAGAACAGTACCGCAGTTTGCAGGTCAATACTTCCGGGGAATTGACTGGTGTGGGGCTACAAATTGCGATCGACCCCCAGACTAACACCTTGACAGTGATTGCTCCGATTGCTGGTTCACCAGCCGATCGAGCTGGCATCCAACCCCTCGATCGCATTTTGAAAATTGATGGCACTCCTACCTCAGAATTGAGCCTAGACGACGCAGCAACTAAAATGCGCGGGACTGTCGGCACTGCCATTACTCTGACCTTGGGGCGCGAAGGTAGGGACTCTCCAGAGGATATTAAGTTAGTGCGCGATCGCATTGCTCTGAATCCAGTTGTCGCCGAATTGCAGTCTGGACCTGATAATTCACCTCTTGGCTACATTCGTCTGAGTCAATTCAGTGCCAATGCGACTGCTGAAGTTGCTCACGCGATCGACCAACTAGAAAAACAAGGAGCCACCTCCTACATTCTAGATTTGCGAAATAACCCAGGCGGACTTTTGCAAGCAGGGATTGAAATTGCCCGCTTGTGGATTGATTCGGGCACGATCGTCTACACCGTGAACCGACAAGGCATTCTCGGCAGCTTTGAGGCGTCTGGACAAGCTCTGACTGGCGATCCTCTGATTGTTTTGGTAAACAAAGGAACTGCCAGTGCTAGCGAAATTTTGGCTGGTGCACTGCAAGATAATGGCAGAGCTCAACTGGTGGGCGAAAAGACTTTTGGTAAAGGGCTGATTCAGTCGCTGTTTGATTTGTCAGATGGTTCGGGATTGGCTGTGACTGTAGCGAAATACGAGACGCCAAATCACACCGATATTAACAAATTGGGGATTGCGCCCGATCGGGTAGTAGTGCTCAGCGAGTCAATTACGCGGGATCAAATCGGCACAGCAGCAGACTTGCAATATCAAGCTGCACTCCAACTGCTGACAGAAAAAACCATAATGGCAAAATCAGTAGTCAACAGTCAGCAGTCATTAGTCAGCAGTCATTAGTCAGCAGTCATTAGTCAGCAGTCATTAGTCAGCAGTCATTAGTCAGCAGTCAACAGTCAGCAGTCATTAGTCAGCAGTCATTAGTCAGCAGTCAACAGTCAACTCCATTAAGATTAAGGTTGCGGGCTTGACTCCTCAGCCTCCGGTGCATCCAATTCTTGCAAAATCACCGGGCGCTGCTGGGGATCAGCCCGATTGCTTTGCTCTTGCATCACCGTTTTAGCCAAACTAGGATCGAAATAGCGATTAAAGTCCGATCGCGACTGATTGACTCTCTTTTCAGTCAGATTGACTTCCGCTTGGATTTCCTGCAACTTTTCTTGCACAGCCCGGTAGTGAGGCAAAAGCTGAATCAAAGCAGAAGTTGCACAAACTGAAAGCACAATGTTGACTGCTAACTTGATTCCTGCTTCCGCTGCGAGAATTTGGTGCGGGTGAGAACGCTGGCTGCTGCTGGGGCGACTGCTATGACGGTTGCTGGGGCGAGGAGCAACACGAGGCGAGTTTTTTACAGGGCGCAGTGGAGTAACGGTGGGTTGAATTGCTTGCATAATTTTTTTTGTACAAATGTCTGAGACTGACCTTTCAAAGCTAGTAATTCCAGAAAAATTTCAGTTAAATCTACGCCTGTCCCTGTTTGTCAGGGCGATCGCAGCTAAAATTTTTGAGACAAAGTGACACCTGGGGACAGATTTTAAACATAAAAATGCCTGCCCTTGCAGTCTTGTCTTGGTGACAACAAACAATCTACTCCACTGTGGCAGCAATTGTCAGCACCCTCAAGATTTAACTGCTCAGGCAGGCTCTGTTGCGGTTCTGGCTAGTGTCTATAAACTACTTGTACAGTTCAGTAGACAAGCGGAAAGCCAAGATTCCGGGAATCAAGGCAATTACGAGAGCAATGTAGACTTGGCTATCTGTTAAAGACATATCGGAAAACTCCTGTTCACGGGGACGAGCTTTCACTAATTTCCGGCAAATTGGCGCTTTTGGGAATCATTTGTTACAACACGCAATAAAAATGCTGCCAGAACTTCAGAAGATAGTAGACAGAAGAAAGGCGATCGGGTGTCGGATGAGGTTAAGATAAGTGAAGGTGAAACTAATTCTCCACAGAGTCGCTGATTTGCGCTGCGCTCTTTACTTTGCAACTTTTAGGTGCACAGAATAGTTAATGGTAGACCAATTTCTCGAATCTGCTCCCAATTTAGGAGTTGACAGCTTTTTATTATTGTTAGTTTTGGTGGCTTTGGAAGCTGTTCTTTCGGCTGACAACGCGATCGCCCTTGCATCTATTTCTAAAGGCTTGTCAGAACCAAAGCAACAACAAGATGCTCTCAACTACGGTTTGCTCATCGCTTTCGTACTGCGAATCTCACTAATTTTAACGGCGACTTGGGTGATCAAATATTGGCAGTTTGAACTGCTTGGAGCGATTTACTTGCTGTGGCTGGTTTTCCAACATTTTACTTCAGAGACAGACTCCGAAGGAGAACACCACGGGCCCAGATTTGCGTCTGTGTGGCAAGCAATTCCCATGATTGCTTTCACAGATTTAGCATTTTCTCTGGATAGCGTTACTACTGCGATCGCGGTTTCTGACAACACTTTTATCGTCGTGACTGGCGCTACCATTGGCATTATTGCCCTGCGATTCATGGCCGGATTATTCATCCGCTGGCTGGATGAATTCGTTCACCTGGAAAGTGCTGGTTACATCACAGTTGGGTTCGTGGGAATGCGGTTGTTGGTGAAAGTAATCAATCAGGATTTCGTTCCTCCGCAATGGCTGCTAGTTTCCGGTATCGTCTTGATGTTTGTTTGGGGATTTTCCAAACGCACTCCAGAGTTGATCGAAAGCACAGAGTCCTTAGAAGCTGCATTTCAGCAGGACTCACAAGTTACAGTACAGGAGTCGGAAGCGCAGAAGTCTGAAATTTAAATTTAATATGGACTTTTGTTGGCGCGGAAAGTCGATCGATCTTTTGGTAAAGGTCGATCGATTTTTTATGTCGATTAATTTTTAAACATATCCTGAATCGGTTTGCTAATCCAATTAAAACCAACCTTAACTTGATGGTCAAATGTTGGCATCCGATACAGATAAGCTAAGCGACGAGCAATATGTGCTAATTGTCCATCGAGTTTAATTCCTAAACCAGAGAGAGTCGCATTGTCAATACCCAATGTCATCATTTCTCCTAGTGGCTGATAGCGGAAAGGCAACAAAGGTCGATCGCACAACGAAGCCCAAATGTTCCATGCAGTATAATCCGCTTGCTGGAAAGCTGTTTGGGCTGTGGCGGGGACTTTTTGACCAGTTGCGTCGTGACATTCCGCTAAGTCTCCCAACGCAAATATGTCTGGATGGTCGATAATTTGCAATGTGGGATTAGTGATTAATTGACCGCGCTGGTTTTGTTTGAGGGGAAGCGATCGCACTGCTTGACTAACTTGAGTTCCTACAGTCCACAATACTATGTCTACAGGCAGAACATCTAATTGTCCTTTGTACAGCAACGAAATTGTATCCGATTCGATCGCCTCTACAGCAGTTTCCAGGTCAATCCAGACCTGCCGTTTTTCTAAAGCTTTGGTAGCACTTTCTCGGTTAAACTCCGGTGAAGTCCGCAATATCGTGTCACCTTGCTCAATTAACCGCACGCGACCTTTTTTTCCCAGGCGATCGGCTAATTTACAAGCTAATTCTACTCCCGAATAACCAGCACCAACGATCGCCACTCGTATTTTGTCAGTATTGTGCTCTTCGAGAAACCGCAGTCTTTCTTCTAAGCGATAAGCATCTTTGAGAGTGCGGAACGAATAAGCATATTCAACCGCACCTTTGACCATAT
The DNA here is from genome assembly GCA_043742065.1 of Oscillatoriales bacterium. Taxonomy (GTDB): domain Bacteria; phylum Cyanobacteriota; class Cyanobacteriia; order Cyanobacteriales; family Microcoleaceae; genus Microcoleus. The sequence goes on along the minus strand of JAYTZD010000210.1, from coordinate 310 downwards.
CTAGCGGAGTTTCGCCACCTAAAGCTAACACCAGGCGATCGCACGAAATTTCTGGGCCATCGTGTAAATGAACTCGTTTTGCTTCCACATCAATGCCGGAAACAGTACCTTGACAAAAGCGCACACCTGTGTTTTCGAGGAGTTCAGCAAACGGTGGGGCAATTTCCCAGGTTTGCAATTCGCCGGTAATCAGTTCGTACAGCAGCGGAACGAACAAAAATCGATCGCGCTTATCGACAAGCACAATTTCGGGTTTTTCGGCTTTGGAGAAGGGTAACTGACTCAAGCGCAGGGCTGTGTAGAGTCCGCC
>JAYTZD010000209.1:0-7232 GCA_043742065.1 Oscillatoriales bacterium | reverse complement strand
CATTCAGGAAACTAATTAAAATATCTTGGCTTTGATCCGAACCAAAGATTTTTTTAAAGGCATAGTCTGTTTTGGGGTTGATAAATTTCATGGTGTTAGTTAAAAACTCCAGATAAATGTACTATAGTAATGCGATCGTACTCAATTAAATATTTGTTGTTAGGTTAACCAAGAAGGCAAATCGCGATCGCCAAAAATCTCGTGTTCGTGGGTTGTATGGAAATTTGTGCGATCGTCGTTATTCATAGAGTCACCGATCGTCCTTGCCTAAAATCAATAATCTCACAAACTCGCCCCGACTTCGACTTTTTATAATTTGTTTAAAATTACCAGAGAAATATAAAGATTTAGTAAATGAGAAGCTAAAACACTGACAGTACGATCGCACCCTGCTAGGCTCCTAGTAGTTAAAAGCCTAGAGTGCCATCGACTACTAGATAGAAATACCGTCGATCGCAATTCAATCCATCGCTTTTCGCATATTAAAAACAAGTCATTCTACCGGAAGCACAAACAGATGAACACCATAACTCAACTTAACCCCAACTCAAAAAAAAATTTTCCCTTGGTTGGTTGCATCTAATGCAACCAACCAAGGGAAATCGTCATCCTTGACCCCACAGTACCCGACAGCCACCACCTAGTACAGGGCATCAAACCAGACACGGCCACCTACATCCTCAAAAACAAGGTAAATGCGATCGAGCAAATCACCACAATCCTCGATCGGCATCAAGGCATCGAAACCCTCCACATCATCACCCACGGTAGCCCCGGCAAGATTTACTTAGGCACGACAGAACTCAACAGCAGCAACATCGAAAACTACAGCCAACAGTTGCAACAGTGGCGAAACAGTTTCACAGCCAACGCCAGCATCATCTTGTATGGCTGTAACGTAGCAGCCGAAAAATCCGGGCACCAATTCCTGACTCAACTGAACCAACTCACAGGCGCAAACATCGCCGCTAACTCCCAACCTACAGGTAATAGCAAACTAGGCGGCACCTGGGACATCCCCCAACTCATCCCCCCATCGCCCCAAAAGCCCAAACTTGCTCTGACAGAAACCACCCTCAAAACCTACAGTGGCGTGCTCAGCTTCTCCCCCCAAGTTCAATTCCCAACTAACAGTGGCCCCGAATCCGTCAGCATCGGCGACATCAACGGCGACGGGAAACCAGACTTAGCAACGGCGAACTACGGCAGCAACACCGCCTCGATCTTCCTCAACACCACCCCCACCTTCGCCACCACCCCCACCTTCGCCACCAAAGTAGACTTCACAACTGGCACTAACCCCAGATCCGTCAGCATCGGCGACATCAACGGCGACGGCAAACCTGACTTAGCTGTGGCGAACGGGAACAGCAACACCGCCTCGATCCTGCTCAATACTACCGCCACCAACGCCACCACCCCCACTTTTGCCACCAAAGTTGACTTCCCTACTGGCACTAAGCCCGAATCCGTCAGCATCGGCGACATCAACGGCGACGGCAAACCTGACTTAGCTGTGGCGAACTTCAACGGCAACACCACCTCCATCCTGCTCAACACCACCGCCACGGGAGCCGCCACCCCCACCTTCTCCCCCCAAGTCGCCTTCGCTACTGGCACTCAGCCGTTCTCCATCAGCATCGGCGACATCAACGGTGACGGCAAACCAGACTTAGCTGTGGGGAACCACGTCAGCAACACTACCTCCATCCTGCTCAACACCACCGCCACGGGAGCCGCCACCCCCACTTTCTCCACCAAAGTTGACTTCACTACTGGCACTAATCCCAGATCCGTCAGCATCGGCGACATCAACGGCGACGGCAAACCTGACTTAGCTGTGGGGAACACTTCCAGCAACACTACCTCCATCCTGCTCAACACCACTGCCACGGGAGCCGCCACCCCCACTTTCTCCACCAAAGTTGACTTCACTACTGGCGCTACTGGCGATCGTCCCGAATCCGTCAGCATCGGCGACATCAACGGCGACGGGAAACCTGACTTAGCTGTGACGAACAACGGCAGCAACACCGCCTCGCTCCTGCTCAATGCTACCGCCACCAACGCCACCACCCCCACTTTTGCCACCAAAGTTGACTTCCCTACTGGCCGTAACCCCTGGTCTGTCAGCATCGGCGACATCAACGGCGACGGAAAACCAGACTTAGCTGTGGCGAACGGGAACAGCAGCACCGCCTCCATCCTGCTCAACACGACAACGCCAGTAACGCCAACACCAACGCCAGTAACTCCCACGCCCACGCCAGTAACTCCCACGCCCACGCCAGTAACTCCCACGCCCACGCCAGTAATTCCCATACCAATACCAGTTAGGCCAACGAATAAGAACAACCCCCCAGTTGTAAATCTTTCTGCCTTTTCGCAAAGTGGAGCACTAGGTTTTTCTCAAACTGGCAATGTGTTTACCTTGGCTGCAAACACCGATACTGACCCCGATCCGGGCGACAGCATTAATTATTCGATCGCCCTGGCAGATTTCAAGGCGTTGAATTCGTCGGCGTTTACATGGAAAACCGATCTAAATCGCGGTTCCTATCGTCAGCCTGTAAATGGGTCAAATTTTCCTGAGATTCCTCTCCCTTCATGGTTAACTTTCAATCCCGCAACTCGCAAAATTGAGATCGGTGCGACTCGCCCGCAAAAATTTGACTACTGGATGAAGATAACAGGAACGGATTCGTCTGGTGCCAATGTTAGCGAAATAATCCGCTTCAAGAGTTCTACTTTTGGTGGTTTTGTAATTGACGACTATATTGCCGGCGCGAATGTCTTCTTTGATGCTAACAAAAATGGCATCGCCGATCCGAACGAACCCAAAGGCACAACAGACGGCAAAGGCGCATTTGATTTTGATATTACTTCCAGCACTTTTGACACTAATAATAACGGCAAACTCGATGCCAGTGAAGGTAATTTAGTCGCTTTTGGTGGCACCGACATCGGTACCGGTTTACCCCTAGAAACTCCGCTCAAAGCGACACCAGATGCAGAAGTAATTACTTTACTGACTAGCATTGTAGCTGAATTAGCCGATCGCGGTTTGAGCGTGAATGAAGCCAATGCCAAAGTCACAAGCGCTTTCGGTATTCCCAGCGATATACCGCTGAATAATGTCGATCCGATCGCCGCTACCCTAGGGCAACAACCGGGTGGTAAAGCCGTATTAACTGCGATGCTGGTAGCCCAAAACTCGATCACTCAAACAGCGGGATTAATTGAAGGTGCCAGCAATCTGACTATGGGTGATGCTGTCAAGCAAATAGTTAGTACGATCGCCGATCGCATCCAAACAGGAACCTTAGATTTCACCAAACCCGAACAAGTGGCGGATTTAATCGGAAAAGTGGGCGATCGAGTAAAGGCGATCGATCCTAATTTTAACGCCCAAGAGATAGCAGTGGCGGCACCAGCACTAGCCCAGGTAATCGCAGCATCCAATCAACGGATTGTAGGGGCGATCGCAACTAATACCGATCTGACACAACTGCAAAAACAAGTAGCAGTAATCCAAAAAATTGCTTTAGGTGAAACTACTGAAGACTTTAAAGCATTTGGTGCCGGTCAAAAAACCCTCGATTCTCTAGTTGCAGAAAACACGGGTGCGGCGTTAGATGCACAAATTTTGACCGCTAAAACCCCTCTAACTCCAACTTCCATAACAATTGCTACGCCAAAACCATCGGTATCAAGTAACGTGCGATCGGGCTTACCAGAAAACACCCGATTAGGAGATGTTTACCTGCTAACAGATAGTAACGATACCAGCTTCCCAGCAGCAGCATTAGGCTTAAGCGTATTTGCCCTTGGCGGCAACGATTCCTTGAGGGGATTAGACTTCCCAAACACTTATTTTGGGAATCAAGGAGAAGATACTTTAGTAGGTGAAGGAGGTAACGACGAACTAATTGGTGGCAAAGGTTCAGATTCGCTCGCGGGCGGTATTGGCAACGATTTTCTTAGCGGGAATAATGATAACGATATCCTGCTAGGTGGTGATGGCGATGATACCCTGCGCGGTGGTAAGCAAGATGATATCTTATCAGGCGGTGCGGGTAACGATCTCCTGAATGGCGATTCTGGTTTGGATATCCTCACAGGTGGCGCAGGGAATGATATCTTTGTATTGCAAGATACGGCTACGGAACTATCTCAAGCCGATCTGATTACTGACTTTACATCGGACGATAAAATCAAGTTGATTGATGTCACTTTCAGTCAATTAACTTTTGAGTCAGTTAATGTCATCTTAGATGGTGCAACTCCTGTAGTATCAACCGCGATCAAATCTGGGAATGACTACTTGGGATTGGTTTATAACGTGAATCCAACGGCTCTTAATAGTAGCTCCTTCTTGTAAAAAATGAAAAGTGCGATCGCCCATTAAATCTAAAAGGGCGATCGCGCTTTATGATACTCAAACAGTTTTTATTCAGGGATTACCTCTAACCTTTCTCTCAATTCATCAGCGGATAACTGTGGCATTTGTTCTACAAACAAGGTCAATTCTGTCACGGGCAATGCTAGCAAATTTGTGAGGGCTGTAGGCAGAATATCACCCAATTCATTTTGGTGCATTCTCAAGACATTTTCTGCCAATAGTCTTACAGCTTGTTCCCGCCCTTCTTCATCAACTGTTAGCATCGATATTGCTAGCAGCAGCACCGTAAAATCCGCAGCAAGCAACTTGGATATTGGAGATAAAAACACTGTCATTCTCTGGCTTAACTCTCCAAATCTAACTTGCAGAAAGTTTTCTAAGATTAAGCGTTGTTGTGCTTGTCTACCTTGCTCAAGTCCTCGTTCCAGCCCTCGTTCCAGCCCTCGTTCAAGTCCTCGTTCAAGTCCTTGTTGCTCTGCTGCTTGTAATTGTTGTTGAAAAAGTGGTGCGATCGCCATAATTAACTCCCGCTCTTCTGGTTCAGGTTCCTGTTGGTTTTCGACTACTAAATGTGACTGTAGACGATACAATAATTCTAGCGCAATAATCCGCAATGGATCGTCCATTGCTAAAGCGCTTAATTCGCCGATCGCCCTTTCCTGGACTTTCCCTTTCCCCAAAATCCTCAACCACAGGGTTTCTGGGATTTCTGGTAACTGGTGGATGACGACAATTGCCCCTCGCCAGTGCTTCGAGAAAACATAGATTCCCTCCATCCAATTCTCTGGATTTTCTACCCCACCAAAGCCTTCGAGTAGTTCTTTCGATGCTGTGGGTGTCAAAATCCATAGTCTTGATAATTTTCCGTCATCGAGTCGAGTATTTTCTCTTCTCGCCTGTCGCTCCAATTCACTGTGCAAACTCCATAACTTGCTCATACAGCTCCATACTTCCTTGATGGTTACGGGATTGCGAAACGGCTCAAAAATTGCTGTTGTACCAGCCATTTTTCCCAGCAATCCCAGGCTGATTGAGTATTCAGGAATTTCGACACCTGGAATGAAATAAACATCGATTTCTCGGACTTCGGAAGTGACATCACGACCGATATTAACCGTGCCGATGGGTGACAGCAGTTCTTCGAGGAATTCTTTGGCAAAGCGATCGTGAATGAATCGCGTCATATAAATTAAAGTTAATTTTATAAACTAATCCTAGCATACTTGCGCGACATAAAAAAATGACGATCGCCCTTTAGTAAAAAAAGCGATCGCACTTAAATCCAAATCAACAATTGAGATCACATCTTCCGCTGAAACTCCTCCAAAACATCCATCAACTTAACTTGACACTGCATCGGAACCAAATCAGCTAACGGCACTTCCCGCTTACCCGCGCCCAACTTGACAGGAATATTTTGCAAAACTTGTCCAACTCTATCCGCATCTAAATTTCCATCTTCCAGCAGCGAATAAAGTTGTTCGGCAACAACCGTATGCAAATGAGCATCTCTTAGATATAAATGCCACTTAGCAATGTCAATATAGACATTTTCACCGATTTCGGCCGCCAAAGATTCGATCGCCTGTGTCGTAGTATTAGCCATATTAAAAACCAGGAAGTTATTTACGATCAGTTAAAAGAGTTAACAAATCGCCCATCGCACCCCTCAACCAGAATCCTTAGTTAGGGGTGAATAATCGGCGATCGCAAAATGGTAAATTGCGTGAGCAAACACCAACACTGCCCATCCACCAGTTACCGAAACAGCCCAAGGCCAATCAGCCTTCTGCAAATTGTGAACAAACCACAAGCCAGAATTAGAAGCCGAAAAAAGACCCACATGAATCGCAAAATTCATCCGATCATCTAAACGGCGGTATTCTGGATCATTGCGATCGGGTTTGCGGGGCCAACGAGGAGGCATAGTTTTTCACTTTCTGTTAGTAGTTCTATGCCTATTTTAATCATAAATACAGCTTTTTGAATGCTGCATCCCTCTCAAGACATGAATTTATCCCTCTAAATTCTGATAGTCCCCGGATTTGCCACCAGTTTTACTGACGAGTCGAATTGATTCAATCGCGATCGACTTCGACAACCCTTTCGCCATATCATACAAAGTCAGCGCCGCCACCGAAACCGCCGTCATCGCCTCCATTTCTACCCCAGTTTCCGCCTTGATTTTCACCGTAGCCCGAATTTCATACCCCGGCAACTCAGCATCCGGTATCACCTGCACCTCGACACTACTCAGCGGTAGAGGATGGCACAGAGGAATCAAATTCGCCGTCTGCTTCGCCGCCATAATTCCAGCCAACCTGGCAGTACCCAAAACATCACCCTTGGGCGCATTCCCAGCTTCAATTGCCGCAAAAGTCTCCGGTGACATCCGTACCCTCGCAGCGGCCACAGCTTGACGCACCGTTGCCACCTTAGCTGAAACGTCCACCATTTGGGCTTCACCGCTATTATTAAGGTGAGTTAGCTCTGCGCGATCGGGCAATTTAGAAAAAGTTTGAGAAATGTCTTGCATTATTTTGGTAATGGTGTTACTGTTAGATTCTGTGAGAAAAGAACTTAATCAATCTTAGATTAAATCTGAACTCAACAGGGGCTTGTAGCTTAGTTGGATAGAGTGCATGGCTACGAACCATGAGGTCGGGGGTTCGAATCCCTCCAAGCCCATCATCAAAGAAATCAGGACACGGCAATGCCGTTTCCCTACAATTAATTAAGGTAGGGAAACGCCATTGCTGTGTCCTCCTCACGGGCGTTATCGATTATTTTTGGGTAGGGAAACGGCACTGCCGTCTCCTCCTCACGGGCG
>JAYTZD010000208.1:0-7233 GCA_043742065.1 Oscillatoriales bacterium | reverse complement strand
GGGCGGGTTTATTAATATTGTTTGTGGGTGACACAATCGATCGCGAACCCGCCCCTACAATTTTTGATAATTCGATCGCAAATATGACTATTTTCGCTGTTCCCTCCTTTGCAAATCCAGCAATTGCTTATCAATTTTTTCCGCCATCGCCAAATCTCCCAAAGTTATATATCCATTTTTAGCCTGCCGCAAATATTCCATCGCTTCCAGATTGTTCCTCTTCGCTGAATGAACTTGTCCCAATCCATATCGAGCGGCTGTCAACTCCTCAATGTCGTCAGGTTTCGCCGCCTGAATGACTTTTGAATAGTAGCTTTCAGCCTGCGGAACCAATTGCAGTCTCTCCAGATATAAATCGCCCAAACTCCGATAAATTGGCGGTGTTTCAACTCCTGTTTTTTGTAAATCTTCTAAAATATCTATTGCTTCTGCAATCAAGTTTATGTTAAGATAGAGGCTGGAAATTGCCAACTTCTGAGCGCTTTCATTGGGTACTTTTTGCCCGATCGCCCCAACCTCACTTTTCACCCTCTCCACCTCAGCCTCCTCAAGCAGACTAAACTCCGTATCCCCCTCCCCAACAGCATCCTCCGACGAAGCACCCGTATTCGCTACCACAATCAACTTGTAGTTAACACCCGGTTTCAGCGCTGGTTCCCCCGGATAGACGGCTTCAGTGCCGCTAACAGTCATTTCCCAGTTGAATTTGGCTCCGTTTTCGCGGAGGCTCAATTTATAGCTAGTAGCACCAGCCACCGGATTCCAGCGCAAAATTGGTTTATTATTCACCAATTGGGTGCGTCGTGGACTGATAATATAAGGAATTGGTGCGCTATTCCAAGCAATTTTACCATCACCGCGATCGGGACATTTAATCACGTCTTTGCTGCAATCAGCTTTCGACTTTTCCTTGGCTAACAAACAGCTATTTAATTGATTTTCATTGGATGCGATCGCCTTAATTCCCAAATCTGCACATTGCAGCATAAGTTGTCCGTTTTGTGCTGTTCGCAATTTGTCTCCCGGATAAATCGGCGTACCAGTGGTAGGGCGAATAATTCGGCCGTTTTGGCGCTCTAACTGCACTTCCCCGCTAGTATGGATAATTAGCCCGTTGGATATTCTGTTACTGGCTGCTAATGCGGTAGTTGCGATCGAGCTTAAAGCGATAAAAGTTGCAACCTTAGTTTTCACTTGATATCTCCTTTTGTTGGTAAATGTTGTTTCGCCATTTGGATACACGTATCTTGTTCTGGTATACTAGACTTAGAATATTCAATAGTTTTTTGCCAATGTTCTAAAGCTTCCTCCGACTTACCTTTAGTTTCCAGAACTTGTGCTAAAAAGCAGTGAGCTTCAGGGCTATCATCTTTCAATCTGATTGCTGTTTGGAAATCTATTTTCGCATCATCATATTGCTTTTCTTTGAACCGTACCCAACCGCGATTTTTGAGACAAGCAGATTTTACCCCGTCATGTTTAGCGTTTTCTAAACAAATTGCGATCGCCTTTAAAGCCGGCTGATGTTTGTTTTTGCGAATGAATAATTTAGATATTTGAGCGGAAGCATCAGGAAGTCCTCGCCACACTGCATTTTTCATCGCATCTAATGCACCTTGCTCATCATTCAATTCGTCGCACAGCATAGCTAAGTTATAGTAAGGCTGTGCATAATTTAGGTTGATTAAACTTGCTAATTTGTAAAGGGTTTTAGCAATTAGAGGTTTATTTTGACGATGGTTTTCCATACCAATTTGATTCACAAATGGCGCAACTATTGGGCCCATTAACATATAACCGCTAGCAGTAGTAGCTAAACCGATTCCCAAGCGCTGCATCAAATTAGATGAGAAAATCAAGAGATCATTGTTTGTGCGATCACTAGCGATATTTACCGCAGGAATCGCAGGGCGATCGCAGTTTAATTCCTGTAAAGTCAAACCCTCAAAAGTTTGCTGTTGACAAAGCACCGGTATTGCACTTGCACCGGGAAACTCATTTTCCCACTTATCCAAATCATCCTTAGCTTTTCGGACTGCTAAAAACAAAGGATATCTTTCACCTAAATATTTGAATAAAGATTTAACAAAATCCTGGGCAATTTTATCTGGTATCGGCGCACGCATCACAATCATTGACGGTAAAGGCAAGCCTCCAGCTACTAAATCCTCTGCTAATTTCATGCTCGAACAAGAGTTTAAAATTAGCAATTCTAAGCCTTTACAAATTGATTTTGCCAAGGCTTCTTTTAAATAATCTATTGTAACAGTATTATCGTTTTCTGTTTGATTGATATGCAGCCATCCGTTGACATTATTACTATCGCTATGTCCGCCGTAATATAAAATCTGCCAGTTTTTTTCATCATTTAATAAATTCTCCCGCAACTCTTTTGGGGTTGGCTGTTTCATGAATTTCAACTCGCACCGATCGTTGCCCAAAGACCTTTGAATACTCTTCTCATCTTGTTGCAGATCGAGTCCGTCACCATTACCAGAGACGCATAAAATTCTACCTCGCGAAGGCAGAGACTTTCCTCCCACGGTTGCTTGTTTGTCAGCTTTTCTGTACTGTGATGGACTTTTAATTAGCTCACAATTTGTGTAATCTTCGCGAAATTGCCACGCATCCCAAGGCAAATTCCAATTGTCAGAATTATTGATTTCTAAAAATACTTCAAAAGGCTCAAGTTTGCCAGCAACTGCATTTAATTCATTTCTAAAATTTTCCTCAATTTCCGTATAAAATCCTTCACTACTCAACCACAGCCTCATCGCCTCATTCAAACCTTGATAGACTAATTTAGGATTATCTTCAGAAATATTTGTGATCCCTGTCGGGTTGACTTTAATCCGAGAAATGCTCTTGCTAGATTGTGTTGCACGACAAATTATTTGCCACCTTCTTTGCATCTCCTCAACTTCGGGTGCTGGTGGCAAACTTCCTTTGAATTTATGGACTGTGACTCGGTTTTGTTGAAACTCTCCTGTAATGTCGGGAAAACCCTTGTTTAGAGTTCCCATCCCTAAACCCAAGATAAATCTTAAGCTCATAAATTAAACACGAGTATAATTAATCAAGATATTATACCATAAACTTTTCTGTAACGCTGAAATCATCTAAAGCTACTCGAATACTAAAGCTCTCGTCTCGATCGACCTCAATATCTTTCAGCACGATACACTTTTCCTGAATCCTTGATTGCGACTCGGTTAGATTTTTGCCGATGTCGGATATTAGGGAAAGCTTAATATTCTTGGGTAGGTAACGTTCTCCGATCGCAGGATGCAGTTGGACATAAACTTTGAAAGTGCGATCGCCCTCTTCGGCAATTGCAACCAACAAAGCAACAGTAGTTCTACCTAAACGCATTCCCAAATCAATCAACTTTGCCCGCCTAGCATCAGCTTGGGGAAACTTATTGATGCTGGTGCGATCGCCAGATGCAGATTCATCACTCGAATTTATACCCCCACGGTATGCAGGAATTAGGTTGTCTTCAGGAAAAAGTAAGTCCTCTACATTTTGTTTACTTTCTGCAAATTTCTGCTTACCTGTTTCTATGGCATTTTTGAACAAATTGCGTAAATTAGATTTAGCCGGGTGTTCAATTTCAACAGGAGTAGTCTCTGGCAGTGGATTCAATACTGATTCAACGGACTCCCAATCTGATGTATATATATTTTCCAACCATTGACGCAGATTGACTTTAGATTCCGACAAATATTCAAGGTGCATCAAGAAGTCATCCAAGGAAGCTAAATCGCTCAATACTAATTCTCCCGTTTCCGCAGTTGGGGAAAACCCCAGTAATCTTGCTTCTTTTTGATCTTCATCAATTTCTACTACAATATAACCGATACGTCCCTCCATAGCTTCGATAGGAATAGAACATTTTTCAGGTAAATTTAGAGAGAAATTGTGATTGCCATTTTCTCTCTGTTGGCGCGTGATTTTCATTGGGCGACACTCAATTTTCCCCAACCCTGTAATATACAAATCTGCCGTATCCTCAAACATCCGAATTACAGGATTCCAGCTATCGCATTCAGTCAAGTCAGTTTCAATATCTACGATTTGCAAATAATCTTGAACTGCCAAAACTGCCAGAGTGTTAAGATAAATCTGTTCTACTTTTTGTGGATGATTGTGTGCAGAAGCAAATTGCCATGCTGAACGAATTGCCTTTTGGGTAATTGGCATTGGCAATGATTGAGTTTCGGTAATATTGTGATTCATTTCCCTACTTTGACTCCCTGTATAATTAATAGCCATGATTTTCGCGAAATACTTGCAAATGACGACGACATTTCTTTTTGTAAAAGCTGTAGATGGTGGGATAAGGACAGCCCAACTCTAATGCTATTGTCGGAAAATTTTTCCCAGATGACAAGCTTCGTAATATAACTTGACAAGTTAGTTCTGGTCGCCCTCGAATGTGTTCGCTTAACACCCCATCAGGGTTGGTTTCAATCCACTGCTGAACTTCTTGAAAGTCTCGAATGTATTCTAGAATATGACTTTCATCGCGATCGGGTAACTCTTCGATTACATTGATAATATCTCCATCTTCTGACATTTTTTCATTACTGCATCTCCTGTTATTTTCGTCAGCTATCTTCAGAGTTAAAGTTAAAAATCGCCACTGCAAAGAATTGTTGAACCAGGTAATCGGATTACTGCGAGTGCGATCATAGGCTGTTCCTGTGCATTTTTCGCACAAATTGTTATTAAAAAAACACCACTGTTCTTGGACAGCATCTTCGTAGAAAGGTTCATTTCTACGATTTTGCCAGATGAGACCGGAATTTTTCATCTTAATCACAATTTGACTCAAGTAACGCCTTCTGGCAAAACCAGGAGGATGTTTACAAGCTTCGATGACAAGGCTGTCGAGCTCTTGATATAGAAGTTTGCGATCGGATAATTTCGATTCTCCCTTAGCCTCAATAGGATCGGTTTTGCGATCGGACAATTTCGATTCTCCCTTAGCCTCAATCGGATCGATTTTGCGATCGGATAATTTTGGTTCTCCTTCGCCCTCAACAGGATCTGTTTCATCATCGGATAATTTCGATTCTCCCTCAGCCTCAACAGGATCAGTTTCATCGTCAGATGGGTGGTCTTCCCCCTCAGAGGGGTTGTGATCATCATTCATAATTCAGTGCGATCGCAACTTTGTTCCTACATTTAGTTATCGGGATAAGTTGCGAAATTTTATGCGAAATTCTGAGAATTTTTTGGGCGTATGGTTGAAAGTCTTACTGTGCGGTCGATTGAGCTCTATAAATAAATGTGAATTTTTGTTAAGGCTGACGCATCGTGGTCCAGAAACCGGGGTTTTTGTACGAAATACTTGGTTACACACCGTAAATTCGGTAAAAAACCCGGTTTCTTTGGCGTAGTCCGTCCAGGACTGTGGTAGGGTGTGTCAGATGAGAAATTCTCGATCGCCACCAAAAGTATAGTTCTGACGCACCGTTGCTTGGTGAGGTGGTAAAAAGCGGAAAATATCGTAAATACTTACAATTATACATACAGCGGTTCCCGCTGTTATGAGGTACAGTAGCAGTAATTAACAAAGGCTACTCTTAAATGTTGACGATTAATCAAGTGTACCGAATTACAGCGGGAACTGCTGTATATACGACTACTGCACTGATTAGTCTATCAACCAGCACGACTTCCGCAGCAGCAAGTTTGATTCTGCAACCATTAACCACAGCCCATCACCCGCCGCAGATAACCTTTCGATCTCATAGATAACCTTAATACGGTCGGGTGCATGGGTGTTGTTAGCTGGCGTTTCTAGAGTTGATCAAGCAGTATGTCGTATTCTGCATGAGAACCGACCCAGAACCAGATTACCGTGTCTTCATCTAATTGACCGACTGCCCGGTAGTCTCTATTGATTCGTGCAGAGTAAATTGGCAGTTTGGGATGAACTTTCTTGAACCGCAAACTGGGATATCTGGGATCTTGCTTGAATTGCCGATAAGCCTTGCGAGTCTGTTCCTGAATCTGCTCTGGTAGTTCAGCAAACATTTGACGAAATTGAACGGTTGTACGGGACTTCACAATGTTTCTGGATCTAATTCCTGAGTTTTGCCCGCATGATATTCAGCCATTGCCTCGGCTGCAAGTTTAGCCAGCAAATCCGGGGAGCGCGCAAATGACTCATCCCACCGCTGATCATCTTCGAGTTCTTCTAGAATCAGGGTTGCGATTGCATCTTGATCGTTAGGAGGCAGGGTTTTTAATCGGGAAATCGCTTGTTCGAGTAACTCAGTCATAACTATTTGCTAGAGATGTATTTTCCTCGATTATTACCTATCGAGTACCTTTTAACCACTGATTGCGATACCTAAAGATACCATCGCTAACACAAGCATCGAAATGAAAGTGAACAGAAACTGTAGCGGTGGTTTTGTAGCTCGCCAAACACCGTAATCGCAGTCTTGTGTTCTAAATCCCTCCGAAGTGTCTAGCTTTGCTACCCTACAAAGCTCGATTTCACGCTTCTGAGTAAGCTGATTGGAATACTCGATCGCTGGAAAAATTGTTCTTAAATATCGCTCATAAAGCCAGATTGTTAAGCTTCCAAGCGAGAAGACTGCGACAGCAAGTAAACCATGTCTACTCTTGATCACTGATGCTGCCTGCCAAGCTGCCAGCAAAAATCCTGCAAACGCAGTCCATAACAAAGTCGAGATTCTCCACAACTCGGAGCGATACCACACAATTCTTTGATAAGCATGTTCATGTAGATAACGAGCAGTATCTAAAGATGATTCATCGCTTCTTGAAACTACTTGTTCCAATTCATCTGAACTCACTACACTTCCTCGCAACGTCACTTAACTCAAAGAATAAACCACCAGATCGCCCTGCCGGTGAGAAAAAGTGACATAATTTTGTAAAGACTTGTAAATGGTAAATTGTCGAGCTAGAAGAAAAAGCGATCCCCTACCTTTCGGGAACGCTGCGCGAACGGGATAGCTTCGATCGCTTCGTGAACTGGTAGCAAGACTTCACTATTATCTGCCAAATTTGCGGGAATGTAGTGTCTAAAGGTCAAGCCCATCAATGAAACAGCTTCTAGAGGAAGACACAATTCCCCAGTGAAGCCTGTATCTTTGACACTCTCAGGTCTAAAGACACTGAGATTCTGCGGACAAAGTAGGCTTGGGGTTTTACCCAAAGTCTAACTCTCGCTACGGTCGTCAAACAACG
>JAYTZD010000207.1:0-15544 GCA_043742065.1 Oscillatoriales bacterium | reverse complement strand
TTAGTCTGCAAAACTTGAGTGCATAGCACTAGCCAAAATACCTAATATTTTACCAATATCATTAATAAAATATTCCACTAAATCAATTTCAATCGCCTGTCCTGTTAATCTCATAAATTTCCAGTTAGTCCCAGTGGTAACAGTACCATAAATCACCGCAATTTCATTACCTTCATTTTGATTGAAAATTTGGGCGGCCAACATTTCTGCTACACATTGTCCTAAACCAGCTAGTATATTTTCTTTTTTGGCTTCGACAATGGTAATTACGGGCGCACTGACAAACAAAAGTTCGGGAGATTGACTGATGATAAAATCACAACTCCCGTTTAATCCTTTGGTAGCATCTACGCTAAAGTCAATCCCAGAAAACCAGCTAATTTGATAATTTAATTGTTTTCTGAGCTCAACTAAAATCGGAGCAATGATCAGTTCGGATCGCGCTTTTTCTGTATTGCTACCAAGGGCTAAAGGTAAATTGTCGCGCAAGGTTTCTTGGAGAAAATCGCTAGGTGTTAATTCTGGAATTTCCGTGAAAATATTAGAACGCTCGGAAATAGTTAAATTAAAGTCTTTAGCTACTCGATTTAAAGTAAAATCACTGTATGACATTAGCTATCTATCTCTATAGTTTCTTGTTCGCGGTTTCAATATTATATCTTAGTCCGCGCAGGCGGACATCGTTTGTGTAGACGCGGTTTCTAACCGCCGGGTTTCTTGCTTCCCGGTTTCAACCGCCGGGATCCTGATTCGACACTTCTTCCACCTCCCGCAAGATATCATTAACTGGTTGACTTGGGGAATTGGGTAATTGTGCAACAGATTTACGCCCAAACAACCTCAATCTACCATTGATTTTCCATGTTCCATTCAGCAAACCAACAACTCCAGCCACGATTACCACAGCCAGGAGACTCCATAATAGGCTAGCTATGGCGGGATGAAGTACATCCCCTTTTTGAGGTATTCTGAACTCTATGCGCCTCTCAACATAAGTAGAGACAGCAGACACCACAATCCCTCCAGCGCCTAATCCAGTACCGAGTATTTGAATGGTTCTTTCCAAAGAGCGATCGCACTCTGCTTGTTCAATATCGACAATCCCTCCCACCAACTCCACCGCAATCTTAATCAAATCAGTGCCATGTTTGAAATAGCCTAAATCGCCCTTAATTTGTTCTTGAAAATACCGACAATTTCTCTCAATAAAAAACTTGAACGTGGTCAAATCATCAGTTGGTAGCTGCAATTTATCCCCAATTTGCAACAGTTTTTCTTGATAATTATAAACATGAATATTAATCGTGTTATTAAAATCTTCTAAACATTCCAAAGCTCTTTCATAATTCAAACTTTCTCGAAGTAACTCTTTTAGTTTGGTTTTGAGATATTTTAACGATTCATCTATATTAACACTTTGCGCCGAATCAACTTCAGTTGGCAATTCAATCCGACTTACTTCCGTGATTTTGGCTTCTAGGTTTTCGATTGTTTGCTCAATTTCTAAATATCGTTCCTTAAGTAGATCGTAATTTCTGCGGCTGTCAATAAAAGCTTTGGTGATTTTATGGCGGTGATAAAATAGCTCAAACAAAGGTTGAATAATCTTCCCTAGTTTTCCCTCAATGTCATCATCAACCAGATAAACAAACACCTGTACTTGACTTTTGGGAGAACTATACTCAAACATCGGAGAATCGAATAACCTAGTAGCCCGATAAAAAGGTGGGCGCACAGATTCTTCTGGGAAAAGGTGTTTTAAACATTCATCTGCAACTTTGCGAAAGTCATTGTCACTTGGCTGTTGATAAGTTTCTGATTTGTAGGTAATCAAAATAGTTTGTCCTAGCCAATTTTCATGACTATCAGCAATCAGCAGGTTATTAACATTGAATTGTGTTAATGCTGTGGCGATTTCTAAATCTTTGTTTTCATCAGTTTCTGGGCTGCCAATTTTAGCGAAGATGCCTTCGCTATCATCGAGATGGCAAAATCTCAACAAACCATCTATTTGATTTGAATGCTTTAATTCGTTGGTTTTGCTGAGGGGATAACTGATGTTGCTTTGAGAAAAAATTTGATTTTTGTCCTGACTGAAATGTTGCCAAAGACTATTAGCCCAAGTCCAGATTGAGTCAACATCAGTTTTGCTTTCGCATCTGAGTTGATAGCTGTAAATATAGACTTGGGGATGGTCAATTTTTAGCATCTGGCGCAGGGGGAATTGAGGGTGGTTGAATTCGTTTTTTAAAGTTTGCTTCTAGCTTTTTGATATCAGGATGGTTATTAGTGAGTGCTTCATAACCCGGTGTGACTTCGGGTTCTGCGTTACCAAAACCTCTACTTTTACGTCTAACAAGCTTGATTTTGTCTCGGACATCTTTAAACTGGCGATATAGTAGATTAATAGCATTTTCTACTGTATCATTATCAGCATCAGATTCTGCCAAGGGTAGAATTTTGGTGATTAATTCTTCCACAAATGGGGGAGTAAGAATTGTGGGCTCGGTGGTAATGGCTGCGTAGATTTGGGACAAAATATCGGCTTCGTTTTTACTCATAAATTTACCTCACAAATGGGTATACATCGGAATCATTAGTGGCTGAAATTAGGAGATGACTTGGTCTTAGTCCCCACAATATTATTTTGGGTAGGGACACGGCACTGCCGTCTCCTCTATATTATCCGGTGCAACCGGAATTGATATAATTCACTTTAATTAATTTTGTTCAGCTTGTTCTTCTTGAGATTGGGTGACAATCTCTGCTACTTCAGCTATCGGCAAGTCTAAGAATAGAGCAATTTGTTCTGCAATTAATCCCACATTAAACATTCTGAGAATTGCAGCTTTTTCTCGTTGTTTAATTTGAGCTTGGAATTGAGCTTGTAATTGAGCTTTGAATTGTTCTTGTAATTGAGCTTGGGCTATAATCGCTGTTACTTCAGCTTGTGATTCAGCTTTTCCTTCCGCAAAAGCATCTTGATAAACTCTGGTTTTCTTTAAGTCACTGAGTTCAAACATGACGGGAATCTCTCTCCTCTCTGGATTTTTGGGGTAACTTGTCTCATAATACCAAGTGCTGTAGGGGCGGGTTTTACAAACCATAATTGCCAAAAATTAATAATCTCGTAAACCCGCCCTCCCAACTATAAACCTATAGCACAAAACGCTCCCCAATGATAAACATCGCCGTAGGGTTTTTCACCCGGATTGTACCCGCCTAATTCCTTGATTATCCGCTTTTTCTGGGAAGCCTCGAAACTGTCGGAACCTTCCACCCATACTAGCAAATCTGAAGTAGTAGCAGACTTAAACCAGCGCTGGGTATCATGGAGGGCTTGACCAATACTAACTCCAGGTTTTAGTACCTCATAGAATTTTACCATCATCAAGGCAGTCGAGAGGTCATTGACAGCCCAAAGACTCGCCAAAGTTCCCATTGCTCCCGCGTAGAGAAATCCCGTCGGTAATCCAATATAATCGGAGCGATTCTGTGTATCAATTAGCGCGGTTTCGCAGGCGGAAAGCACGACTAGGCGGCACTGTTTCAATCGCAGCCCGAAAATTTCAGCCAAAGTTAGGCATTTGTCAATATCCGCTGTTTTGCGATCGCGCCATTCCACATAACGATCCGATGCGCCTAAATCCGATCCCCCTAAATCCCGCTTAAGAAGGGAGACTTTGAGTTCTTCTTGCTCCCCCCTTAAGAAGGGGGGCTGGGGGGGATCTCCGGGTTCGACAAGGCTATCTCCGGCGATGATACCCCCTGACAAAATCAAAAACGATTTCAGCGGCTCATCAGCATTAAACGAACCGTGACACGAAAAATGCGCGCAATGAGCATTTTCTAACTGCTCTAAATATTGTTCCAAAAGATTAGTTTTACTCGCTTCCGAGCCCGGAAGAATTTGACTGATGGCGAATTTGGGGGCGATGCTGGCGACTTCCAACTCGGTGTAATCAAGATCCAAGGTGGGGTTTTGCAGGGCGAGGAGTTGGTCAAAATTTGGGTGGATTGTAATCTGTTTCAGGAGTTGGCAACTGGGGCTGTATTGAATGCCTTGGGTGAATCTATCTAACAAGAATTCGTCGTCGCTTAGGGGTAGGGCGTGGAGAGGGAACAGGTGCAGCAACCAGTGGGGAATTAGGATTAAGCGGGTACTTTCTGAGGGCAGAATAGTGGTGATTTGGAGGATTTCGGCAAGACGCTGGAGATAGTCGGAGAGTTTGGTTTGCCAGTGGGTTTTGCTTTGTTTGTAGTCGGCGCGGTAGTCGTCAACTAAGTGGGTTAATTCAGCGCATTGAGGGTTGCGATGCACTGTCAGCACGTCGGGGTAAGTGAGGACAAAGGTGATGATTTCTGCGTCGGTGATGTACCACTCAATCAAGGCGGTATCTGGGGTGAGGAGTTGGGTAATTTCGGTGAAGGTAATGGGTTTTAGGACTTGGGGGGTTTCCTGTTTTTGGGCGATGACTTCGGCAAGGTTGCGGGCTTTGTTGGCTTCGGCATATAAGAGTGCTTCTTGGTTGCTTTCGCGATCGAGGCATACTTGCACCATGCCCATGTAGAGTCTATCCCACTGCAAATCGTGTTTTTGCTTAGTTTCATTTCCCGATTCTAACTCTCGTAATTTGGAGGCTCTGGTTATGGCATTTTTAAAGGTATCGTAGGCACTTTGGAGAGTTGCTGCTTTTTGGTTTGTGTATTCTGGTTTTTCTCGGTTGATGTAGTCTAGTTTTGCTAAATAAGTCCAACCCAAATTACTTAAAGTTTCTACGTTTTGTAACGGGAAATCCTCAAGGGTATAAACTGTTAAAGCAGCGTCATAAAAACCGATCGCCCATTCCAAATTTTCCGCCCGCGAACCCTTGATTTTTTGCCAGTAAGTAATCGCTAGGTTATGTTGAGTATCTGCCCATTTTTCAGGGAAATCCTCAAGGGTACGAACTGTTAAAGCTGCGTCATAAAATGCGATCGCCAGTTCCAGATTATCCGCCCGCGAACCGTTGATTCTGTCTCTGTAGGCATTAGCGAGGTTATTTAAAGTTCGTGCGTTGTTTAATGGGAAATCCTCAAATGTATAGACAGTTAAAGTCGCCTCATAAAAGCCGATCGCCCATTCCAAATTTTCCGCCCGCGAACCGTTGATTCTGTTACTGTAAGCAACAGCTAGGTTATGTTGAGTATCTGCCCATCTTTCAGGGAAATCCTCATAGTTATGAACTGTTAAAGCAGCCTCATAAAACTCGATCGCCCGTTCCAGATTTTCCGCCCGCGAACCGTTGATTCTGTTACTGTAGGCATTAGCTAGGTTGTTTTGAGTCGTTGCCCATTCTTCAGGGAAATCCTCAAGCGTAAAAACTGTTAAAGCTGCGTTAAAAAAGCCGATCGCCCGTTCCAGATTATCCGCCCGCGAACCGTTGATTCTTCCCCAGTAGGCATTGGCTAGGTTATTTTGAGTCGTTGCCCATTGTTCAGGGAAATCCTCAAGCGTAAAAACTGTTAAAGCTGCGTTAAAAAAGTCGATCGCCAGTTCCAGATTATCCGCCCGCGAACCGTTGATTCTTTCCCAATAGGCAGTAGCCAGATTATTTTGCGCTCGCGCCCATTTTTCGCTCCGCCGTTCCCGATTACTTAAAACTATTTGATAACCAGTAATGGCAATTTCAATATTATTCGCTTTACTCCCACGGGGAAATTCATTAATATCAATACTCAAATTGTTAATGAGGGCGACAATTGAGCTAATTGTTTCTGGATTTTCGCCATCAAGTAACCTCTCGGATACTTGCTGTAAAGTCTCGGCAAAACGAGCATTGAGGAGATGTTGCCGTTGATCGAGCATAGTGTAAATTACTTTAATATCGCTATCGCTAGCTTCTTCTGCTTGCAATAATTCTAGGATAAAGTTGGCATACTCTTGGGAATTTTCACCTTCAGAATTATTGCTATCTACGTCATCGTTCATATCGATGAATTCCCCTAGCTGACTGGCCAGATTTCGGAGGAAATTAGCGCCATTTTCGCGTCCTTGTGCTGCCAACTTGGCCGCTACTGACTCGCAAGCTTCCAGAAATCCGCGATCCAATAATTCTGAGTTATCTTGTAATATCTGCGGTTCGTCTCCGTTGGGGCAATTCAGCAGGGTGTGAATTAATTGCTCGTAGGCTGCGATGCGGTTTTCTTCCATTGTGGGGAGTTTTGGGTGATGTTGGGATTTATTTTATTATAGTTGGGTTTGGTTTGCTGGGTGGCGAGAAACCGGGTTTTTGAACCGCAGATGATGGCGGATGTACGCTGATAAACGCAGATGAATTTGGAAAAAACCCGGTTTCTGAGATTGTTAAAGCAGCCTCACTTTAGGTATTAGCCAGCTTCTTTTGAATCATTGCCGAATATTCAGGGAAAGCCTCACGGGTATATACTGTTAAAGCTGCCTCATAAAACGATCGCGCCTTTTGCAAATTTTCATCCCGCGAACCGTTGATTCTGTCATTATAGGCATTACCTAGGTTATATTGAATCATTGCCCAATCTTCAGGAAAGTGTTCAGGGGTACGAACAGTTAAAGCAGCCTCAAAAAATGCGATCGCGCGATCGATATTTTCCGCCCGCGAACCGTTGATTCTGTTGGCGTAAGCAGCAGCTAGGTTATTTTGAGTCATTGCCCAATCTTCCGGGAAAGCCTCAAGGGTGTAGACTGTTAAAGCAGCGCCATAAAGGGCGATCGCCATTTCCACATTTTCGGCCCGCGAACCCTTGATTCTGGTAATATAGGCAGCAGCTAAGTTGTTTTGAGTTTGAGCAAACTTGTCGCTTCCCGGTTGCCGATTATTTAAAACAAGTTGATAAGCGGCAATAGCAATTTCAATATTATTCGCTCTATTCCCACCGGAAAAATTACTAATATTAATGGTCAAGTCTTCAACGAAGCTGACAATTGACTCAATAGTTTGGGCATTTTCGCCACCAATTAACCTCTGCAATACTTGCTCTAAAATCTCCGAAAAACGAGCATTGAGGAGATGTTGTCGTTCGGCTAGCATCGCGTGAATTACTGCTGTATTGCTGCTACCATCTTCTGCTTGCAATAATTCTAGAATAAAGTTTGCATACTCTTGGGGATTGTCACCTGCGGAGTTGTCGCCATCGTTGATATCGATTAATTGTGATAGCTGGCCGATCAGATTTCGCAGGAAATCAGCGCCGTTTTGTCCTCCTTGCTGTGCCATTTTTTCGGCTACTAACTCGCAAGTTTCCAGAAATTCGACATCCAACAATTCTGAGTTATCTTGTAATATCTGGGGTTCTGATCCGTTGGGGCAATTCAGCAGGGTGTGAATTAGTTCTAGGTAGGCTTGGGCGCGGCTTTCTTCCATTGTTGGGGAGTTGTGAATAATGTCGGGATTTATTCTATCATGATTTTACGATATTTCGTAGGGGCGGGTTCACCAACAATATATAACAATTATCAACCATCTATATAAACCCGCCCGCACACCACCGACAATTCACATTGACCTAATATTTGTATTGAATTTCGCAATGTAAATGATGATTTATCGTTGGGTGGGGGCGGGTTTTTGAGATTGTTGGTCTCAGGCAATTATGGTTGGTGAACCCGCCCCTACAGGATGTATGAAAGAGATGGGGAAAAACGCGATATTTGTGCTTTGGTTAATATTTACGCAAACAATCCGGCTACGGATACGCTAAAACCGGGTAACAAAGAACTGGTTAAATTATCTTCTTTAAATAAAGTCATTGCTAATTTCAATACCCCATTTTCCCGCAGGTAAACTTCAACTTTTTGCTGTAATCTGTCACATATCCAGTATTCTCGCACGCCCTGGACTGAATATAATTTTAACTTAGATTGCCGATCGCGCTTTTCATTTGCTTCACCAGGAGACATCACCTCTACTACCAACTCCGGTGCACCAGCCAAATGTCCCGACTCATCTAATATTTGTGCTAAACGTTCATAGCTTACCCAAACTACATCAGGAATCACATTATCAGCATCCGTGAATATCAGACCCGCAGTTGTTGCAGCCTTACCTAAACCCGTCTCTATCGACCAATTATTTAAGGTTCTGCAAACATTGTCAACAATATTTTGATGTTCCCAGCGAGGTGCTCTTGTCACGACTAATTCTCCTTCGATTATCTCATAACGGTTGCCATTATCGGGTAATGATTCTAAATCAGCGCTTGTCCAGCGAACTTTTTCTGTAGTTGACATAGCTTTGACTCCGATTTGTTCTATTCTGATTATACACCAGCACCGGAATGATATAGAGGAGACGGCAGTGCCGTGTCCCTACCCAAAATAATATTGTAGGGACACGGCATTGCCGTCTCCTAATTTTTGCTCCTGTTCACAACTGGGTGGCTAGAAACCGGGTTTGTTCCAGAATATTTGGTGACAGTCGGGAAAGTTGTAAAAAACCCGGTTTCTTTGGATGGGAACCGCAGAATTTTCCTGCTAACGCCTAGACAATGCTACCTTTGGCATTAATCTATCCAAAATTTGCTCGATCGCACTTGCAGTCCAATCAACATCAGCTTCGGTTGTTTCCCGCCCCAAACTCAACCGAATTCCACCAATAGCCATAGTTTTGCTATATCCCATTGCCAATAATATCGGACTCGGAGTCAGTTTGCCACTGTTACAAGCAGAACCGGAACTAATCCCAATTCCGGCTAAGTTTAGTTGTCGCACTAAAGTTTTGCCAGTCACTTTCCCTGTGTCGCCGTCGGGAGAGACAATGCAAAAACTGACGTGGTGTGGGAGTCGGCAATATCGATCGCCTGTTTCGACTAAACTGGGTACATGAGCTAATCTGTCAAAAAGCCGATCGCGCAATTCAATTAATCTCGCAGTTTCCGCATCTATTTCCTGCGATGCCAATTCCGCCGCCACCCCAAAACCGACAATTATCGGCACTGCTTGCGTCCCAGAACGCAGTTTCAATTCTTGCCCACCGCCCGTCAATATTGGCGCCAATTCTACACCAGGACGCACGTAAAGCGCCCCCGTACCTTGGGGCCCGTAGAGCTTATGGCTGGACAAGGAAAGCAAGTCTACGGGCAGTTTCTGCACGTCTATCGGTAGTCTGCCGACAACTTGAACTGCATCGGTATGAAACAAGATATTGCGATCGCGTGCAATTTGTCCCAATGCTGCAATTGGTTGTAGTGTACCAACTTCGCTTTGTCCGTAAATGATCGAAATTAACACTGTATTCGATCGCACTGACTGCTGCAAATCCCAAGGGTGAACTCGCCCAAATTTATCCACCGGTAAGCGCGTCACTTCCCATCCCGATTGTTCAAGTTGTCGCGCGGTTTCTGATACTGCGGAATGCTCTACGCTGGAGATAATTATGTGTTGTGGTGTCGGATAAAGACGCGCAATTCCCATGATTGCCAAGTTGTCAGCTTCAGTACCGCCGGAAGTAAAAACCATCGATTCCGGTAGCGCATTAATCAATCCAGCCACCTGCATTCTGGCTAATTCTAAAGCGGTGGCCGCCCTTTGTCCCCACTCGTGTAAACTCGAAGGATTTCCCCACTGTTGAGTGAGGGCTTTTTGCATCGCATCAATTGCTTCTGGGCGTGTCGGAGTCGTGGCGCTATAGTCGAGATAAATTTGCATGGCTTTTAATAAGTTATTGGTAATTGGTAATTGGTAATTGGTAATTGGTAATTGGTAATTTAACAACTAACTAACTTCCAGGTTTACAAACATTGTAATCTTCATGGGACAAAACTTTGTGGGGAATCAAGAAAGTGCCACAATCTTTGCACAGCATTCTGTAGTGTCGTCCTAAAGGAATACTTATAATCAAACGATTGTGACGCAAACGTTTGCCACCAAAATCTCTGTAATTCTTATTTTCGCCCAGTGCTGCTATAATTGCACGGGCTTTAGTAACTACATAATCTGGCAGACCTCTGAGATTGATGATATCTCTGGCAAATGATGCCTCCTTCTCCTGTTTTTTGGTTTGTTTTTCGGCCAGCAATTGAACGCAATGCTGATTCGCGACAAACTCTTGCGTGCAGCGATGACACGCTTTACCATATCCTTTGTGACCACACGAAAAAAGTGTTTTTCTTTTTGCCATAAAACAGCAGTATCGGGTTTGATTCACGCCCCTAAATGCTGCTACCCTACCAGTGATGCTTCCGGCATCGAGGCAGTCTTAAAAGACGCAAAATCTATTCCCTTTCATAAATTTAATAGGTTCTAACTTGACATTATCGAATATATTTGAACAGTGAGCCGATAAATAACCTCAATCAATTTTAAACTTTTGTGAATAAACTTTGTGATACTTTATGGCGTTTGTGCTGGCTGTTGCTGCTGACAATCGGTTTGGCGTTTTGCGGACAACAAGAGGAAGAGCAGCCTCAATTGCCTGTCAGTCTGATTCCGTTGCCTCAAGACCCGTTGTTGCAAGTATACTTCAATCAGTCACTCACTTCGACTTATACAGAGCCTTATCGCCAGCAAACTAGGGCTGGAGATGATTTGGAAAAATTGGTCATGGAGGCGATCGCAAGTGCTCAATCGACCGTAGATGTAGCGGTACAGGAGTTTCGGTTGCCCGGTATTGCGCGAGTTTTGGGCGATCGCCAGCGATCGGGTATCAAAGTGAGATTGATCGTAGAACATATGTATAGTCGCCCTTGGAGCGATTATAAAGCCCCGGAGTTGGCGAAATTACCGGAAAGAGAGCGCGATCGCTACCAAGAATTTGTGCAACTTGCTGATACAAATAAAGATGGCAAATTGAGTACAGATGAAATCAATAAAAATGATGCTTTACTAATTATCAAAAATGCGGGTATTCCGATAATAGACGATACTGCTGACGGTTCAAAAGGCAGCGGCTTGATGCACCACAAATTTGTAGTAATTGATGGCAAAACCGTAATTGTAACTTCAGCTAATTTTACCACCAGCGATGTTCACGGTGATTTCAAAACACCAGCAAGTCGCGGCAATGCTAACAATTTGCTCAAAATTGAGAATACTCAACTAGCGCAACTATTTACTCAAGAATTTAACATCATGTGGGGTGACGGGCCAGGAAACAAACCTGACAGTAAGTTTGGGATTAAAAAGCCATTTCGTCCCATGCAAAAAGTCAGAGTAGGTAATACGACTGTGACGGTGCAATTTTCGCCAACTTCCAAGACTTTACCTTGGGAAAAAAGTGTTAACAGTTTGATTAATCAAAATTTGGGTATTGCCAAAAAGTCGGTTAATTTAGCATTGTTTGTTTTTTCGGCTCAGCGGTTAGCAAACACTCTGGAAATTGAGGCTCAGCGAGGAGTTGCAGTCAAAGCTTTAATTGACTCAAATTTTATTTATCGCCCTTACAGTGAAGGTTTAGATATGATGGGGGCGACTTTGATTGAGCATTGTCGGTTGGAAGCTGACAATCGCCCTTGGAAACAGCCGATCGCTACGGTGGGAGTGCCGATGTTACCAATGGGCGATCGCCTGCACCACAAATTCGGGGTTGTAGACGCAAATACGGTGATTACAGGCTCTCACAACTGGAGTGAGGCGGCAAATCATGGGAATGATGAGACGTTATTGACGATCGCAAGTCCCATAGTTGCAGCCCATTTTGAGCGGGAGTTCGATCGGCTTTACAAAGGTGCAATTTTGGGCATTCCTCCCAGAATTAAGCAGAGAATTGATGCTAGGAAAAAAGAATGTGAATCAGTACAATTAGCATCAAAATCTGCAACAGTAGCAGGAGAAAACTTGGCTACAAAACCTCAAATTGCTGCGGCAAAAAAGTTAGTTAATTTGAATAAAGCGAGTCAGGCAGAATTGGAGACTTTGCCGGGAGTTGGCCCGAAGTTAGCTGAGAGAATTATCGCAGCCCGACAACAGTATCCTTTCACATCTTTGGACGACGTGGCGCGGGTTCAGGGCATTGGTGAGAAGCTTTTAGACAGGTGGCGCGATCGGGTAACTCTGTAGGTTGGGTTGAGGAACGAAACCCAACACTCATTAATTGGATGTTGGGCGGAGCGAAGCGTAGGGTTCGCCAGAGCTTCGTCCCAACCTACACTATCAACTAAGAATAAAGTGTAAAATTAATTCAGAGAACTCAAACCGGAGGGCGGATAAATATGTCTCAATCTGTTTTAGCTGTTTCCGAAACCAATGTAGTTGATGCTTCGCCAACATTAACTTTTGCAGAATATCTAGTTTATGAGGGAGAACCAGACGTTCTCTACGAACTTCACAGGGGGAAATTAATACCGATGGCAGCAGCAACGGCTTTACACGCAAGCATCTGCGAATTCTTAGTTTACATATTGCAGCGTTACCTCGCTGAACACAATCTCGATTTGGTGGCCAAAACTAATGTGGGAGTCAGAACCGAAGAGAATTCCTCACGGATTCCGGATGTGATTGTTTGCACTCAAAGTCTTTGGGAGAAACTGCTTGCCAAACCTGGTGCTGGTGTCTTCGATTTAGATGAAACTCCAGTGTTAATTGTTGAAGTAGTCAGCCAAAACGAGCGTCAAGATTATGTAACAAAAAGAGCGGAATACGAAAATGCTGGAGTGCTGGAATATTGGATGGCAGACCCCAAACCTAACCGGACTAGGGTGAGAGTTGCAACTTTGCCAGAAAATGAAACTGCTTACGAGCAAACGAATTTTGTGCCAGGGCAAAACATCGTATCTTTGCAGTTTCCTGATCTGGTTTTATCCGTAGATCAAATTTTATCTCCCCCACTTGTCGAAGATTTAATTAAGGAGGAGTATCGGCGTACAGGGCGACTGGCGGCGCGCTTGCGGGAGATGGGAATAGACCCCGATTCTATTTAGCACTTTAGTTAATTAGAACTCTCCAATAATTGTAGAACAGGCAGGATGCCTGTTCTACACAAGCTTCTTGGGAGTTGTTTAGTATTGTTCAAACAGTCAACAGTCAACAGTCAACTGTTAACATTCTATTCAAACAGTCACCAACCCGGCCGCCAGCCTTTTAAACGCCAACCTTTCATTCTCAATATCCACAAAAATCGTATCCCCATCCACAAAATCTCCCCGCAAAATACCCTTCGCCATTTGCGTTTCCAACTCCCGTTGAATACCCCGTTTCAAAGGCCGCGCACCATATACCGGATCGAAGCCTATTTCTGCTAAAAAGTCGATCGCAGATTCCGACAATTTTAGAGACATTTTGCGATCGGCTAAACGTTTTTCCAAGCGCTTGACTTGCAACAGCACAATCTGCCGCAATTGAGCCTTAGTCAAACTGTGGAAAATAATCATCTCATCAATCCGGTTCAGGAATTCCGGGCGGAAAGTAGCCCGCATCGACTCCATCACCCGACTCCGCATTTGTTCCTCATCTCCCGCCACATCTAAAATGTATTGAGAACCGACATTCGATGTCATAATAATCACAGAATTCTTAAAGTCTACTGTATGACCTTGAGCATCAGTAACACGACCATCGTCGAGAATTTGCAGCATGATATTGAAGACATCCGGGTGCGCTTTCTCGATTTCATCAAATAGAATCACCGAGTAAGGACGGCGACGCACAGCCTCAGTTAATTGTCCACCTTCATCATAGCCAACATATCCTGGAGGCGCACCAATCAACCGCGAAACTGCGTGTTTCTCCATGTATTCCGACATATCAATTCGCACGATTGCCTCTTCTGTATCAAACAAATAAGACGCTAATGCTTTAGCTAATTCGGTTTTGCCAACACCCGTCGGGCCAAGGAAGATAAAACTAGCAACCGGACGATTTGGATCGGCTAATCCTGCGCGCGATCTCTGAATTGCATCTGCAACGGCCGTCACCGCTTCATCCTGTCCAATTACCCGTTTGTGGAGTTCATCTTCCAAGTGCAAAAGTTTCTGCATTTCTGATTCAACTAACTTGCTAATCGGAATTCCCGTCCACTTAGAAATAATCTCGGCAATATCAGATTCGGTGACTTCTTCCCGTAGCAAAGTTTTACCTGTAATCTGACTTGCTGTCAGTTTAGCTTCCGCTTCTTCCAGTTGTTTTTGCAACTCGGTTAATGTGCCGTATTTCAACTCGGCAGCGCGGTTAAGATCATATTTGAGTTCTGCTTGTTGAATTTCAATGTTAGCTTTATCAATTTGTTCTTTGACTTTTTGAATGCTATCGATCACACCTTTTTCCGATTGCCATTGCGCGTTCAAACCGCTTTGACTTTCCTTGAGATTTGCTAAATCTTTTTCCAGTCTTTCTAAACGGTCGATCGATGCAGCATTGCTTTCTTTTTGCAGCGACAGTCTTTCCATTTCTAGCTGCAAAACCTTGCGATCGATTTCGTCTAGTTCTTCCGGCTTGGAAGTAATCTCCATTTTGAGTTTAGCAGCCGCTTCGTCCATTAAATCAATGGCTTTGTCGGGAAGGAAGCGATCGCTAATATATCGAGTTGACAAAGTAGCCGCCGCCACTAACGCATTGTCGGAAATTTTTACCCCGTGGTGAACTTCGTAGCGTTCCTTCAAACCCCGCAGAATTGAGATAGTATCTTCAACTGTCGGTTGGTCAACATAAACCTGTTGAAAACGGCGTTCTAGGGCTGCATCTTTTTCCAGATACTTGCGGTATTCATCGAGAGTTGTAGCGCCGATACAGCGCAATTCGCCCCTGGCTAACATCGGTTTTAGCAAGTTACCGGCATCCATCGATCCTTGAGTTGCACCCGCACCGACAACGGTGTGAATCTCATCAATAAATAAGATGACTTTGCCGTTGCTATCCATCACTTCTTTAAGCACCGCTTTCAAGCGTTCTTCAAATTCTCCCCGGAATTTTGCACCGGCAATTAATGCGCCCATATCTAAGCTAATTAATTGTCGATCTTTCAGAGATTGGGGCACATCTCCGGTGATAATTCGTTGGGCGAGTCCTTCAGCAATTGCAGTTTTTCCTACTCCCGGTTCCCCGATTAATACGGGGTTATTTTTGGTGCGACGGCTCAATATTTGAATCGTACGACGGATTTCGTCATCTCGTCCGATGACTGGATCGAGTTTGCCTTGACGCGCGGCTTCAGTCAAATCTCGGCCGTATTTTTCCAGCGCTTCGTATTTGCCTTCTGGATTTTGATCGGTCACTTTGTTGTTTCCTCGGACTTGGGTAATTATATCTTTGAGTTTGGCTTCATCTAGTTTAAATTCTTGCAACAGATTTTTGCCAAAGCGATCGTCCTTGACGTATCCTAATATCAGATGTTCGATCGAGATAAATTCATCACCGTAGTCTTTTCGATAAATTTCGGCGCGATCGAGCAAAGTGTCGAGAGAACGACCGAGATAGACATTGCCGCCGGTTCCAGAGATTTTTGGCTGGCGGCTGATAAACTCATCAGTGCGATCGCGCAATTTGGCTAATGTTACACCTGCTTTGTTAAATAAGCTGCTAGCAAGTCCCGATTCTTGTTCCAGCAAAGCCTTCATCAAGTGTTCACTTTCTAGCTGCTGCTGCTGGGCTGCTTTG
>JAYTZD010000206.1:0-15553 GCA_043742065.1 Oscillatoriales bacterium | reverse complement strand
ACGGCACTGCCGTCTCCTCCGTTTAGATCATTCCGATGCAAACGGATTTCATATCAATTCCTAACCAGAAATCACCTGACTCAAAAGATGAGCCTGAGAACCCTCAAGACGAGGCCCATAAACCTGCACCACCATAGAAGCCAAATAATTGCCCCAACGAGCCGCTTGTACAGAACTCAAACCATTAGTAACTCCAAACAAAACACCACCCGCAAAAGCATCCCCAGCACCCACAGTATCGATCGCCTTTACCGGAAATCCAGCCACATCAAGAATCTGTTTATTCTCCACCACAATGCAGCCTTTATCCCCATTTGTGATAAAAGCCAAATCCGAAATCTCGCTCATTTTCCGAGCACACTCTGACAAAGATTCCTCCTTAAAAAAGCTGCGGACTTCATCAGCATTGCAAAAAATGACATCACAATATTCCGAAACTACTCGATGAAAATCATCAGCAAATTGATCTACCAAAAAGCCATCAGAAAAAGTAAAAGCTACCTTCACTCCCAGGCGTTTAGACTGTTCCATCGTCTCAATACTCGCCTTTCTCGGATCTGGAGCACTCCAAAGATAGCCCTCAACATAACTATACTTGCAGTGAGCCAGGCGATCGACATCAATATCCGTCGTCGCCAGACTAGCAGAAACCCCCAAATTAGTACACATCGTGCGTTCTGCATCCGGCGTAGTCAGAACCACACAAGTACCCGTGGGCCCTTGAAACTCAGTTGCAGGATGTACATTAAAATCAATCCCCGCCTCCAACAAATCTTGCCGATAAAATTCGCCGTTAGTATCCTTAGCAACCTTCCCCGAATAGTAGCATTTACCACCGCTCTGAGCCACGCCAATCATCGTATTCGCCGCCGAACCCCCCGATCGCATTTGCAGCGAAGTATGCTCCAAATTGTGCAAAATCCCCCCCTGGGTTGCGGAATCCATCAGCGTCATCCCGCCGCGATTCAGTCCGTGTTTGAGGACAAAATCATCTTCCACTAATGCTAAGATGTCCACAAGGGCATTGCCCACGCCGAACACATCCACCGAACCAGAATCTTGATTGTTTTCAGTCATCACTAATTTTTGGTTTACACTAATTGTTAACTATATTAGAAAAAGGACTTTGTAAGCCGATGGCAAAATTCACTAGAGACTCAAAAGCTTTTAAGCCCGGATTGATCTGGTTTATGATCTTCACCGTTTGCTTTCTCTTACTAGGCTCAACTGTGCCCATCAGTCTGATCTTCGGCATCTTGGGAGGCGTAGCAGCCGGTTTAGTAGTCGCTTGGTGGCATAATGAATTGCTACTCAATCCCAATAAACGTCCCCAGAACAAATCCTCTGATGCTATCCTGAATAAAGAAGTAGTAGAAACAAGCGGTACATATTATACTTCAGGGCCTAAGCGTCAAGCTTCTACATTGTTTGACTGGTTGTCGGCACCAGAGAATAAGCCTTGAGTTTTTAAGTTGAAAAATTTTGAATTAATATCAAACTAAATGTTTGTATTTCTGTCGAAGCTGCTGCCATTATTTATCTATCCTTTGGGGCTGAGTTGCCTGTTAATGGTGGCAGCTTTAATTATGGTTTGGAAGCGTCCCAAATGGTCACATTGGCCAATGGCTGTGGCTCTAATTATTTTACTCCTGGGAAGTAGCGGTTGGGTGTCAAAGTCGTTAGTTCGATCGCTCGAATGGCAAAATCTACCAACAGCAGAAATCCCCCAAGCTGATGCTATCATTGTCTTGGGAGGCGGAGTCAAAGCAGCTTTACCCCCACGGCCTTGGTTAGAATTGGGCGAAGCGGGCGATCGCATTATTTACGCATCCCGACTATATCGTCAAGGCAAAGCACCTCTACTCATTCTCAGCGGCGGTAGAGTAGAGTGGAAAGGCGGCGGAACTCCCGAATCAGCAGACATGGCAGAAATCGCCCAAATTTCTGGCGTACCTGCATCAGCAATTCTGCAAGATCCCGATTCAAATAACACCTATCAAAATGCAGTCAATGTACGGCAAATCCTAGATGCTAAAAATATCAAAGGGCCTGTTTTGTTAGTAACATCGGCGATGCACATGACTCGATCGCTTTTAATTTTTAATCGTCAGGGAATAAAAGCAATTGCCGCGCCCACAGATTTTCACATCACGCAACAAGATATCACAGCTTCTCAAAGGAATTGGCAAGCAGTGGTACTCAATTGTTTACCGGATTCATATCAATTATACCAGTCAACCACAGCTTTGAAAGAATATATCGGCTTAATTGTATATCGCCTGCTGGGATGGCTGTAGGGTAATTTTGGATTTTGGATTTTGGATTTTGGATTAATACGATATTAACATTACTAAAACTCAGGAGACGGCAGTGCCGTGTCCCTACTTGCTAACAGTCAATAAGTATCCTTCATGTACATTAAAGTTAGGAATAACATAACTCAAACTGTCACCATTAACAGACAAACTTTCT
The DNA here is from genome assembly GCA_043742065.1 of Oscillatoriales bacterium. Lineage (GTDB taxonomy): Bacteria > Cyanobacteriota > Cyanobacteriia > Cyanobacteriales > Microcoleaceae > Microcoleus. The sequence goes on along the minus strand of JAYTZD010000206.1, from coordinate 13,081 downwards.
TCCTTCACACTGATCAGTTTTCGCACAGCGCCTTCTTGATAATTAGGAATCTTCTCTAATTTAAGACTAATCTTTTGACCCCTTGCGATACCTAAATCCTTCAAATTCTTAAGATTTAAAGTGATGGTTGTTGCTGAGGAAAAATTGCGATCGAAATAACCCAAAAGCACCTGTGCTTTACCTTCAGGATTTGACTTGCTGGCTAAAGCGGCAACGCGATCATTATCAGATCGACTTAGTACCCGTGAATTAACTCCATCAGCATAAGCTTTATAAGCCCACCAAGCTGCTCTCGGTTCAAAAGTATTGGGAGTCACCATTCCACTCAGCGTATTATTAAAGCAATTGCTAACTTTTGGACCTACTTTTGTATCCCAACAAGCTCTGCAAGCACCATCAGCTTTTGCGTATTCTAAGTTATATAAATAACCTAAAATTTCCCCTGGTTCATACTGTGCTAAGTTTCCGACAATCTCGTTGACATAAATCTTTTGCACTTTCAATTCTCGATAAGCAGCACTTTGAAAATTGCGCTTAGCATCAATGACATGATCGTCAATAAATAAAATCATGTTATCGTTAAGTTCATGCCAAGCCAGAAAATTCACTTCTAATTTGTTAGCCTTGCAATAATCCAAGAAAGCCGTGAGATATTCTTTGTTGTAATTGGTGATACTCGGTCCACCAATCATTGCTGATGGCCCTAATTCTTGTCGCAAGATTTTGTAAGCCCTTTTGTAGGTTTCAAAGAATTGTTCTCTGCTACCGTTCCAAAACGGATTTTTTAAATCTGGCTCATTCCATACATCCCAAATAATTTTTTTGCCCTTATTTTGTTGAGCCAATTGGCGGATAAATGCTTCCCATGCAGGATAGTTTTGATAGGGCCAGCCTTTGGGATTGCTACCGTAGCCCCACAAGTCACTGACTAATAGTTGAAACTCGGATCCGCTGGCGATCACGCGATCGTAAATATCGAGTCTTCCCGCCCGCCAAAGTTTGGGCTGCAAGGGTTTGACCAAGTTATCTGGTGGCTTGGTAGGATCGATTCCGTGGAGGATGCCACTCATGGATGTTGTGGCTGCTGGAAGCCCGAAATCTACTGTGACGTTCGATCGCATTTGCGCGATCGATCTTTGCTCCCCCAAGTAGATAATTAACAGGAGAGTGACAACAGCTAAGCAAATTGGCAGCAGTGTATTAATAGATGGGAACTTAAATGTAAATTGCATATCTTTTCTTTGCTTAATGTTTGGTGGAATGGGCATATTGCCCGTTCATCACTCGTCCCTAGGCTCTTTTGGGAGACGCAGATCCGGAGGTCATGCCTCCAGTTTAGAGCGAGGCAGAGCCTCTGGATCTTAGTTCCCAGGCAGAGCCTAGGAACAAGTTTGAACCAGTTTCAAACCAGTTTCAACCAACAGACGAAGCAACTTCAAAACCCTGTATTGATTCCATCAATTGTTGCCATGCTTCTGAATTAATTAGCGATTCAGTATCCATTTTAACACCTTTTTGTGAAGAGAAAGTAGCAAAACTTGTGATCCAACTTAAGATGGTTTCGGTTGTCAACAGTGGCGTGCATTTCCAAGATGAGTGCAAATTCTCAACCATCCCGGACACATCTCCGCGCTCCGAAGATTCCCATGCCTTCCATACTAGATAATGGTAATTCAGCAGGCTGTCTACTCGCTGGATATGCTTTTGGACTTTTGGGTTAATAGAAATTATGTCGCTAGTTCTGTCAGCCGACAAAGCTTGTTCGATTACTTCTACATATTCCCGAAGCATCCGTTCTTCCTTGAACAGTTCTTCTGCTCGCAGTTTGCAAGCTTGTCCTGTAAGCCTCCGCAATTCGGAACTTTGCGCCCATAGTTCTACCGTTTCAACTAACTCTTGTACTGTTTTTTCTGGGTCAATTTTAGGATCGGCTATCAACTTCCCGGTGTCTCCCAACTCTTCGGGAATACCGCTGACTGCTGTAGCAATTACGGGCAATTCTTTCGCCATTGCTTCCATAATTGCTAATGGCATTCCCTCAGCTTCGGAAGGTAAGATAAAGATGTCGCTGGCATCAAGCCAATCGGGAATATCCCAGCGCTGTCCTAAGAATTTAACCTGTTCACCTACTCCCAATTCGCTCACAGTTGCTCTCAATTCTGGCTCCATGTTATCGTGAGTTGCAGAACCGGGGCCTGCCCAAACAAAGTATAGCTGTGACCAAATTGGACGATTTTTTAGTTGGGCGATCGCCTGCAATTGATACTGATATCCTTTAATTGGAGTCAATCTCGCCGCCGTAAAACAAACGACAGCATCTTCGGGGATGCCTTGTTCTTGCCGCAGGCGGTTGCGAGTTGACAAATTTGTCGGTTCAAAATAACTTTTTGGTCTGCCGTAATAAATAACTTTCCCCTCTTCTAAACGATTCTTGAAAATCCTCTTAAACAAGTTCAAATTATTGTGAGAAACTGCTACTACAGAACGAGCAAAACTGTACTGGTATGACACTGCATCCAAATAGGAAATTCCATCGCCGCGAACGAATTTTTGAGAACGGCTATCGACATAACCAAGAGCAATTATGTACGGTATATTCTGCTTAATAGCAACTTGTTTAGCAGCAAAGTTTGCCATAGCCCAGCCGTCGCTAAATATAATTAAATCGGGTTGGGCTTGTGCATAAATCTTTGTAGAATCGGCTAAATTATAAGCAATTCGCAAAAACTCTTTCATCGTGTCAAACTCCAGCCAAATATGCTCTATGCCTAGCTGCTGCTGTTCGGTAATTAAAGGGTTAGAAGTTTTAGTTTGAACGCTAGTAACTCGGTAGCCTTCGGCTGCTAATTTGCATAAAAGTGAATGGTTGAATTGAGCTAAACCTCCAACTCCGTGGTCTTCTGTGTACATAAGTATGTGTCTTGCTTGATGGGTTTCCAGTAAGTTCGGTGCAAATTGCAATTGAGAGATATTACTGATAGCCATGAATGCTATATTCTGCCATTCATTTAAATTAGTCAAATCACAAATATCAAATTTGTAGCCGTATGCTGCCGAATCTCCCTTAAAAATTTCCACCCAATCAAAAATAGTTTGCGTCCCAGAAAAAGGAGTGTGGTAGAGAGATTTTTCGAGACATTCAGCCATCTCCGCAAAATAGCCGTCACGATACATTCGCCATCCCATCCACACTAAACACCTGTAACGTTCTTCGGATCTCAAGTCGCGGATGTAGTTCGGCAAGTCCGCTCGCGAAAAGAATTGCTCCATCACAAGTTCCATACTTTTCATCACTTTTGTCCCGCCGGACATCAGATTTTTATCGTGCTGGCGGTAGCAGGTTAATATCTCTTTCAACCAAACACATTTACAGCCTTTTAAACCCAAGCGCAAAGCAAAATCTAAATCTTCTGTTGGCGGAAACCGATGGTCGAAACCGCCCAGAATTTCCCACCACTCGCGCCGCAGCATCATTGCGCTAGGACGCACATATTTGTACAAAACAAATGCTTCTAAATCTAATTTTGGTGCGTATTCCCAAGGCAAAACTGGAAAAATATCTTTTCCAGTTTCATCAACTATCAACCAGCCGTTTTGTACCATCCCTAAAGAGGGGTCATTTTCAAAAAAAGCAATTTGTTTGGCGAGTTTTTCTGGCAGGAAGAAGTCGTCGGCATCTAGAAAAGCTAAGAATTCGCCTTTGGCTAGTTCGCAAGCATGATTCCGAGCTATTGCTGCTCCTTGATTTTCTTGATAAACGTACTGAATTAAATCGCTGTAAGGCTCTAAAACTTGGCGAGTATTGTCCGTAGAGCCGTCGTCTACAACAATAATTTCCCAGTCTTGGTAAGTTTGCTCGATCGCACTTTCTACGGCTCTACTAATGTAGCGCTCGCAGTTATATGCCGGGATAATTACGCTGACGCGCACTGTTTTTTGGGGAAGTATATTAGACATTAATTGTTGCCATTGTGGTAAGTTTCTTAAAGATTGCGTATCGAGGGTAAATCCGTAAGCTTTAGAAATAGAAGCCAGACGATTTATCCAATCTATTACGGTTTTTTTAGCAGAGTAAGGAGTATAAGCGAAAGATTTTTGGTAATACTCAACCGCTTCTACCGGATAGCCGCTGTAGTAAAGTTGCCACGCCATCCATGTCAATGCTTCGTAGAAAGCTGGATTTTCTAACTCGCGGATGTGCTGTGGCAAATCGGGTTTGTTGAAGAAATTCTGTTTTAATTTAATAAACAGATTTGCTTGTTTTAGAGATTTTTTAATAGACACATTTTTGTCATGCTGGCGATAACAGACTGTCACCTGGGGTAGCCAAGCAGCTTCGCAGCCTAAGACAGTTAAACGGATTACTAAATCCGAATCATCTACGGAATCAAACTCTGAATTAAATCCCCCTGCAAGTTCTAACCACTTTCGCGAAAACATCATCGCGCTGGGAAGTACGGGCATCTGTACTATCCAAGTTTCTAAATCTAATTTGGGAAAATATTGCCAAGGTTTAATATCGGAAATTATCTCTCCTTGCTCGTTAACTAAACGCCAGCCACTATTGACAATTCCCAATGAAGGTGATGCTATAAATAATGCTACCTGTGCTGCTAACTTATCTGGCAAAAAGAAGTCATCTTGATCTAAAAAAGCAATTAAGTCACCTTTGGCTTCTTTAATTCCTCGGTTGCGGGCGGCTGCTACTCCTTGATTTTCCTGATATATGTAGCGGATTCTGTCAAGATAAGGCTCCAATACTTGACGTGTCGCATCCGTTGAACCATCATCTACAACGATAATCTCCAAATCAGTGAAAGTTTGAGACAGCACGCTTTCCACCGCTTGCACGATGTAGCGATCGCCATTATATGCAGGTATAATTACGCTTACTTGCGGTGTCGGACTGGCTGTTGACATTATTTGGCTCGCTGTTAACCTATGATTATCTAGTTTATATGAATGTTGCGTACATTGAACACTATTTGCAGGCGGGTCGGTGTACTTATCTGAATTTGAACTTTGGCAAGTTGTAGCATATAATCTTACAAGCAATTATTACTCGATAGGAACACAAACAGTGAATTCAGAAATAGTAGCACTTGATTCTCAACAACAGGCAGAACTTTATTTGGCTGTGGGTAAGTTGGATGAGGCGATCGCACTTTGTCAACAAGTTTTGGCATCCGATCCCAATTCCGCTGAGACTTGCAAGACCCTAGGGAAGGCACTGCAAGCTCAAGGTAAACTAGAAGACGCAAGGTATTGGTATAAAGTTGCGATCGCCCTGAAACCCGATTTTGCCGAAGTTTTTGCCAACCTCGGCACTCTCTGTGCTACCTTACAACAGTGGCAAGATGCGATCGGCTGTTACCAAAAAGCAATCTCCCTACAACCAAACTTTGCAGGATTTTACCGCAATTTGAGTCGGGTATTTACCCAAGTTGGTAAAGCCGAGGAAGCTACTGATTGTTGGTATCAAGCACTCATGCTCGAACCTGTAGAAATAGCCGAAGAATATCTCGACTTAGGCAATACCTTATTGGCACAAAACAAGGCTGATTTAGCATTAATCTGTTACCATCGTACCATTTATTTAAACCCCAGTTTTTGTGAAGCTTATTATAAATTAGCAGAAGCTGCTAGCAACCTGCAACAGTGGGAAGAAGCTATTATTAACTACCGCAAAGCTATTCAACTTCAGCCCGATATTTCGGAATTTCATTACAAGCTAGGAAATGCTTTACAATCCAGCGGACTATTGCATGAAGCTGTCACTGCCTACCGCGAAAGCATTTATTTGAATCCCAATTCTTGTTTGTCTTATTATAACTTAGGCAGTGTGCTGCTCAAATTAGAAAAATGGTCAGAAGCTGTTATTGCCTATCGCACAGGTATTGAAATTAACCCTAGTTTTTCTTCGTCTTACTACAGCATTGGTGAAGCTTACGATAAATTAGAAGAATGGTTAGAATCCGCAGCAGCTTACCAGCGCGCTACTGAATTAGACCCTAATTCTTTCGCAGCTTTTCACCAGTTGGGAGATGCTCTTTTTAAACTAGAAAAATGGTTAGAAGCTGAGGCTGCATACCAGGATGCGATCGCACTTAATTCAGATTCATTTTGGTCTCATTATAATTTAGCTCTGACTTTGGTTAAACTTCAGAAGTTTCCAGCAGCAACATTTGCCTACCAACGGGCGATCGCACTCAATCCAGAATTCTCTTGGACTTACCACAATTTAGGAGAATTGCTTCTAAAAACCCAACAGTGGAAAGCAGCAGTTACCGCTTACCAGCACGCTATTGAACTTAATCCAAATATTTCTTGGTCTTATTACAATTTAGGCGATGCTTTGACTGAACTTCACGAATGGAACAATGCTGTTTCCGCCTACCTTGACGCGCTTCAAATTGACCCCTCTCTACCCAATCTTTACACAAAGTTAGGCGAGGCTTTAACCAAAAGGACTCCGGTAAGTTTAGACTTAGCAACTAGCTACTACCATCACAAAATGCAGCCACTACATTCTCCTGAATTTTACAGTAAAGTAGCACAAAATTTCGCAGAGGGCGATCGGTTTGACGAAGCCGCAGTATTGTACTTAATGGCATTAGAAATCAGACCAAAAGATTCGGAAATATCCCAAAAATTAGAGGATATTTTAGACAAACAGCGACAAACAGGGGAATCTAGTCTACTATTGGAGTTAGAAGCTCATGATATTCGCGATCGCTACATTGCCAGAGTCGTCAAAGGCAAGACTTTTGCAGAAGTAGGCGGATTGTGGGGAACTGTCAATGAAAAGGTATCTGTAGCTAGCAAATACGGTGCCGATTCTCTCACCATGATTGATGTAACGCCGATTTCCGATCACTTTTGGCAAAATTTTCGCGGACGCATGACAAGTTTAAATATTGCTAATTATCATTGTATCAGTCAAGATATCACCCAAATTAAGCTTGCAGAAATTGGCGAACCTTACGATGTAGTTCACTGTGCAGGAGTTGTGTACCATCACCCCCATCCTTTGCAGATTTTACTTGGCTTGCATCAGATCACAGGCGAGCACTTAATTCTCACTTCAGCTATTACCCAAGAAGTCATAGAAAATGAGTGGGGACGCTACGAAATTCCAGCTTCTGGAGTAATATTTATTCCAGCTTTAGACGAAGCAGAACGAGCTATTTTAACCGCTTACTGGCAGCCCTATCTTTATGGATCACCAATTATAGGACTAACAGAAAAAGCAGTTTTTGACATCAATGACTTTGGCCCGTGGTGGTGGTTGCCGACAGCTTATGCTTTAGAAGCTATGTGTAAAGTAGCTGGATTTAAAGTTTTAGATAAAGGATTTACTTGGAAAAATAATGCTTTGACTTTACTCTTAGGCATTTAATTCAAAATTAAATATCCACAAATACCTTTTGTTAAAACAGGAAAAAGATCCCATGAATAGTAACGTGCAAAAAAAATCACTAGGAAACATTTTAGTAGTGGATGATACGCCAGAAAACCTGCGTCTTTTGTCTACTATGTTGAGTCAGCGGGGTTACACACCTCGTTGCGTTATTAACGGACAAATGGCTCTGAGAGCCTGCAATTCTAATCCGCCGGATTTGATTTTGCTTGATATTATGATGCCTGAAATGAATGGTTACGAAGTCTGTGAACACCTTAAAAATGACCCTATAACTCGCGACATTCCGGTAATTTTTATTAGCGCTAAAGATGAAGTTTTTGACAAAGTAAATGCTTTTGCAGTAGGAGGCGTAGACTATATCAGCAAGCCCTTTCAATTTGAAGAAGTTTTGGTACGCATCGAAAGTCATCTCACCCTGCGGAAGTTGCAAAATCAGCTAAAAGAACAAAACGTACTTCTTCAAGACGAAATTAACAACCGCTTAGCAGTTGAACAAATTCTTCACGAAAAAAATCAAATTTTGCAACAAGAAATTAGCAGTCGTCGTGCTGTTGAAAAAGCCATTCAAGAACAAAATCTGTTGCTCCAAAAAGAGATTTGCAACCGCCAGCGTGTCGAATCTGCACTTTTGAAATCAAATCAAGAACTGGCTCGTTCTAATGCAGAACTAGAACAATTTGCTTATGTGGCATCCCACGATTTACAAGCGCCTTTGGCTACTATTGCTAGTTACGCTCAACTTTTAGAAAAACGTTACAAAGACCAACTAGACAGCCAAGCTAATAAGTTTATTGGCAATATCGTTCAAGGCTGCACGAGAATGCAAACTTTAATTGACGATTTACTCGAATATTCGCGAGTTGGCAGGAGTCAGAAGCCTTTTAAGCCTAGTAATTGTAATCAAGTAGTAGAGCAAGCTCTTGCTAATTTGCAAGCGGTGATTCGTGATACTCAAGCAGTTGTTTCTTATGGTGAGTTACCAGTAGTAAATGGTGATATTTCTCAACTTGTGCAGCTATTTCAAAATTTAGTTGGCAATGCAATTAAATATCGTCAAGATGCACCGCCTGCTGTTTGTATCAGTGCTTGTAAACAGCAGGATAGTTGGTTGTTTTCTGTTTCGGATAATGGAATTGGAATTGCAGCGCAGCATCAAGAACGTATTTTTCAAATTTTCCAGCGATTGCACACTCAAAAAGAATATTCTGGTACAGGTATTGGTTTGGCAATTTGTCAAAAGATTGTCGAACGTCACGGCGGACGGATTTGGGTAGAGTCGGAATCGGGTCAAGGTTCAACTTTTCATTTTACTATCAATGAAAATAGTTTACCTTGGTAATTTTTACTTTTTAAATTAAATAAAAACTTAGTTTTTATTTAATCAGTAAAATCAAAAGTAATAGAAAAGCCTGTGCGTTGACATCATGGCTAATTTATGATAAAATTGTGTAACTTCAATATTTTTTTTGTTTTCCCTGGTACTGCAATTCTAATACTAATGTATTTGTAGCTGCAATTTTGCAAATACCTCCAAAAATAAGTGTGCAGTCACAGTTAGCTTTACAAATAATTTTTTGATTGATAACTAACTATTATGAAAGCACTTTTTAATTTAGCTTTGTCTCCTACCTGCTTTAAAGTTTTGTTGGTTGAAGACAATGCTTATGAAGCTGAATTGATTGAAGATTTGTTGTCAGGAATTAGCGAAAAACAGCAGATATCGCTGACAAAAGTAGAGCGCCTTAGTGAAGCGCTACTGCGTTTGGATCAAGAAAATTTTGACATCATTTTGTTAGACCTTTCGTTGCCAGATAGTTGGGGGATTGAGACAGTAGCTAAGGTACAAGAGTACGGGGTGAATGTGCCGATTGTGGTGCTGACAGCTCAAAATGATCAGGAACTGGCACTGAGGTTGATCTCGGTGGGTGTACAGGATTATTTGGTAAAAAGAAAAATAGATGGCGAACTTTTAATGCGATCGCTCCGTTATGCGATCGAGCGCCAAAATAGCCAAGATGCTTTGCGAAAAAGCGAAGAAAAATATCGCTCAGTAGTTGAAAATTCTCTAATCGGAGTTGCGATCATTGCCCCAATTGTTGAACCAGTAATTGCTGAAAATTGTAACTGGATAGAAACCAACGATACTTTGTGCAATTTGTTGGGTTATGAGCGCGACGAACTTATGAAAAAAAACTGGTTGGAGTTGACTCATCCAGAGGAGTATCGCAGTAACATTGAACAATTATCTCAAATTTTAGCAGGTACTGGCGACGGCTACATCTCAGACAAAAGGTGGCTGCGAAAAGATGGCGAAATAGTTTACACGCGAGTTTCTCTACAGTGTATTCGTCGTCGGGATGGGTCGATTGATCGGATGATTAAAGTAGTGTTGGACGTGAGCGATCGCTACCGCTATGAATCGCAGCTAAAAGCATCAGAGGAATTTTTAAACCACACGATCAATGTCATTCCTGACCCAATTTTTGTGAAAGATGATCAACACCGCTGGATGATCTTAAATGATGCTTCTTGTCAGTTGCTAGGAAAACAGCGACAAGAACTTATTGGCAAATCAGATTATGACTTTTTTACTAAAGCAGAAGCCGACTTTTTTTGGGCAAGGGATGAAGAAGTATTTAAGAGTGGCATCCCTAATGAAATAGAAGAAGATTTTACAGATAGTCAAGGCGAAAAACACATTATTTCTACAAAAAAAACCGTATTTCAGAACCCCGATGGCAGTCAAATATTAGTAGGTACTATCCGAGATGTCACTGAATATAGATGCCAACAAATAGCCCTAGAACAAAGCGAAGATCGATTTCAAAAACTTGTAGCCAACTTGCCGGGAGCAATTTATCAATTCCGACTCTCAGCCAGCGGAGAAAGATCTTTTCCTTATGTATCTTCAGGTAGTCGCGAAATTTACGAATTAGAGCCTGAAGTAATAGAGGAAAATGCCGAAATGATTTTTTCCAAAATTCATTCAGATGACATCTCAGATGTAGAAGAATCCATCGCAATTTCGGCCGCAACTATGCAGCCTTGGCAGAAACAATGGCGGTATGTCTTGCCATCAGGAAAAGTGAAGTGGCTGCAAGGAGCTTCGAGGCCAGAAATACTGAATAATCAGGCAAAAGCTGGAAATCAAGCTGATATTATCTGGGACGGTTTAGTGATGGATATTACTGAATTGAAGCAGGCACAAACAGAGCGCGATCGCTTTTTTACTATCTCCTTAGATTTGCTTTGTATTGTGGGTTTTGATGGTTATTTCAGACGTTTAAATCCGGCTTGGTCAACAGCTTTAGGTTACAGCACTGCCGAACTTTTCGCCCAACCCCTGACCGATTTGATTCATCCAGACGATCGAGAAGCTACCATAGCGGAGAACCAAAAACTTATCAGTGGTACCCCCAGTATTTACTTTGAAAACCGCTGTCTCTGCAAAGATGGTTCTTACAAATGGTTGCTATGGACAGCCTCCTCATTTAGCGAAGAAAGTTTAATTTATGCAGTTGGCCGCGATATCACTTCCCGTAAACAAGCAGAGTCCGCACTCCAGCGACAAGCAGTAGCAATGGATGCTGCTTATGACGGTATCGCTATCCTCAATGATCAGGAAGAATATATTTATTTAAATCATGCTTATCTCAAAATGTACGATATTGCTAGTCCGTCAAAATTGCTTGGTAAAAGCTGGAAAATTCTTTATAGCGAAGCTGAATTTAAACAGTTTGAGAAACTGATAATATCAGCTCTCCAGACAACAGGTCACTGTAATATAGAAGCAATAGGTCAGCGCTATGACGGTACTCAGTTTCCTCAAGAAATGTCGATGACAAGGCTTGCAGGTGGCGAAACAATTTCCATAGTCCGCGATATCACTAATAGAAAAAAAGCAGAATCAGCACTGCTAGCGAGTCAGCAACGTTACCAAACTTTAGCAGAAGCATCTCCAGTTTGTATATTCCATACTGACGTATTGGGAAATTGCTTATACGTCAATGGGCGGTGGAACGAAATGACAGGAATTAGTTCAGAGTTGGCAGTAAAAAATGGCTGGTTGAATGCCATACATCGAGATGATATGGATCGGGTAAAAGCTGAATTGGGGCGGGCAATATTTAATCAGGTTTCTTTCAAGTCTGAATATCGCTTTCAGCGTCCAGATGGTAGTGTAAGTTGGGTGATTGGTCAGGCAGTGGCAGAAGTTGGAGATGGGGATCAAATCAAAGGCTATATTGGTACTATTACTGACATCACTGAACGCAAACAAGCCGAGATGGCTTTAGTACAGCAATTGAGACGAGAACGGCTGGTAGTCGCAATGCTAGATCGCATTCGTTCTTCCCTAAATTTAGAAGAAATTCTGACAACTGCTGTTAAACAAGTGCGACAATTATTGCAAACAGACCGCACAGTTATTTATCGCTTTAATCCAGACTGGAGTGGTGTTGTAGTTACGGAGTCGGTTGCTAAAAACCGGATGTCGCTGCGGAATTTAAACATTAATGATCCCGGCTTTACACAGAGGTTTTTAGATATTTACCAACAAGGTTTTGTTCGATCTGTAGAAGATATTTACAATGCTGATTTGAGCGAATGTCACATTAACTTTCTTGAAAAATTTGAAGTAAAAGCTAATTTAGTAGTGCCAATTTTAAAATCGGAAAAAAATATTTCTAACCCTATAAAAGCCACGGAGAATCGACTCTGGGGACTGTTGATTGCCCATGATTGCAAAGGGTCACGTTCTTGGGAATCTTCAGAAATAGAATCCCTCAGACAATTATGTATGCAATTAGCGATCGCAATTCAGCAATCCACACTATTTCAACAAGCACAAACGGAAATAGCCGATCGCAAACAAGCAGAATCAGCCCTCCAAAAAGCCGCATTAGTCGCAGAAACCGCCAACCGGGCAAAAAGCGAATTTCTCGCCAACATGAGCCACGAGCTCCGCACACCTTTAAACGGCGTTTTAGGTTACGCTCAAATCCTCAAAACAGATAAAACGTTAAACCCCGATCACCAAGAAAGCCTCAGCAACATTCAACAGTGCGGTCAACACCTACTGATGCTGATCGAGGATGTTTTAGACCTTTCCAAAATCGAAGCTATGAAAATGGAACTCTACCCCACAGAGTTAAATATTTTAGACTTTATTAAAAACATTGCTGACCTATTTCAAATGCGGGCATCCCAAAAAGACATTATATTTAGATATGAACAAGTATCTCCCCTGCCTAAATGCGTCTATGTTGATGAAAAAAGATTGCGCCAAATTCTGATAAATTTGCTCAGTAATGCTGTTAAATTTACTAATAGTGGTGGAGTAACTTTCAAGGTTGGCTATGTCGGCACAGAAGCCTGGAGGCTGGGACAAAAAGAAAGTTGTGAATTCTCGATTTTGAGTTCTGAATTGAAACAAAATTACCTGCGCTTCTCCCAAAATGAGATCCCAGATAAACACACTATAAAAATTCGTTTTCAAGTTGAAGACACTGGCACTGGAATAGATGAGAGTAAGTTAGAAGAAATATTTTTGCCATTTCATCAAGTAGGGAGTAACAGATTTGTTGAAGGTACTGGCCTCGGACTTTCAATTAGCCGAAAATTAGCCAAATTGATGGGTAGCGAAATTTATGTCAAAAG
>JAYTZD010000205.1:0-15566 GCA_043742065.1 Oscillatoriales bacterium | reverse complement strand
AGGTTCAGCGCGCGTTTCGGTGAATCGCTTCTCTTCCGGCGCTTTATTAATATACTTACTTACCCAATTCTTGTCAAGCGTTTTGGCAAAGTATTTTTTTGGTTTCTTGAAATACACGCAGGCATAGGGTTTCAGCTCTTTACATTAATCTGAGATTTGCTGCATGACTCTTCTTTTCGGTGTTTTCCTCAAGACTGACCCCGAAAGTGGGGTTTTCGGCGGGGATTCTACTTTGGGTATGGAGAACTTTTCAGAGGTTCAACATCGTGGGACTAACCACGTAAGCAGGTTAGGAGTACATATATATATGTAGGAATCCTCAAAGCGGTCATGGCATAGACTGGAAGTTGTGGGTCGATCGCCCTAAGATCGCCCAAAACCCCATAATTACGACCTCCGTCAGACATTTACTCCCACTATCAAGTTCTCTGGTGTGAAAAAAGTGGAGTCTGGCAGAGGTTCAACTGAGTGTGGTAACACCATAGACTTATAGATTAAGCCGTCAGACCAAATTGGTGACTTCTGTGGTTTGCCCTGTGGGAGCCTGCCAGTAATGCCGATCGCGTGACCGATCGCGTAAAATAGATTGAGGCTAGCTAAGACCAATGGATACCACAAAAGTTCAGATGGCTTTACGTTGGAGCGATCGCACCATCTCACGCGCATTACAAAAAAGACGACCTAGAGACAGTATTTTTATATATAAGATGAAATATCTCTGAGGGTAACGGGGTGTCTCAGGGTGCGATATTCACAGATTTAAAATCCAAAATTCAAAATCGAATGAGTTACTGCCTAAATCCTAGCTGTTCCAAGCCGGAAAACCCGGACGCAGCCAAACTCTGCAAAAATTGTCGCTCGAAACTGCTGCTGCGCGATCGCTATCGGGCGATCAAGCCGATCGGACAAGGCGGTTTTGGCAGAACATTCCTCGCCGTTGACGAAGACAAACCCTCGAAACCTCGCTGCGTCATCAAACAATTTTTACCCCCTGAAGCCGCGCTAATCCCCTCAGCCAGCAATCGCAACAGCAAAAAAGCAGCCGAACTTTTTGAACAAGAAGCAATGCGATTAGACGAATTGGGCAAACATCCTCAAATTCCTGAATTATTAGCGTATTCCATCCAAGACAGCCGACAATATGTAGTCCAAGAATTTATCGACGGGCAAAACCTAGCCCAAATTGTAAAAATAGAAGGGATTTTTACAGGAAATCAAATTCAAGACTTACTCAATAGCTTACTTCCCGTACTTCACTTCATCCACTCACACAATGTTATTCACCGAGATATCAAACCCGAAAATATCATTCGTCGCGCAGACAAAGAATTAGTTTTAGTAGACTTTGGTGCAGCAAAGATTGCCACAGGTACAGCATTACTCAAAACAGGAACCAGCATTGGTAGTCCCGAATATATCGCCCCGGAACAAGCCAGAGGCAAAGCATTCTTCACCAGCGACTTATACAGTTTAGGTGTAACTTGCCTTTATTTACTAACTCAAGTTTCCCCCTTTGACCTTTTCGATCCGGGCGAAGATGTCTGGATATGGCGGCAGTATTTGGCCAACAACCCAATCACTGAAGAATTGGGTCAAATTTTAGACAAAATGATTGATAATGCCACTAACCGCCGCTATCAAACGGCGGTAGAAATATTAAAAACATTAAATCCACAAGCAGCAATAAATCTGACTATTACCCAAATAACTAACAAGCCAGCTCAACCCAAATTCATTCACACTCCGTCTCAAAAGCAAACTTTAAACTGGCAATGTATTCATACTTTGACGGGACACAAAAATTTGATTTCATCTGTTGCTTTTAGCCCCAATGGAGAAGTCATAGCTAGCGCTAGCGATGACAAAAAAATCAAACTTTGGCGAGTACAAGATGCACAAGAAATCACTACGATCGCAGGGCATACAAACTCTGTTCATACAGTAGCTTTCAGCCCTGACGGAAATATTCTTGCTAGCAGCAGTCATGACAAAACAATCAAGCTTTGGGGAATGAGAGATGGGCAAGAAGTTTACACTCTTTCTGGTCACAGCAACTCTGTTTATGGCATAGCTTTTAGTCCAGACGGCGAAACTATTGCTAGCAGCAGTTGGGATAGGACAATTAAGATTTGGCGAGTCAAAGATGGGCAAGAGATTCGCACACTCACTGGTCATATAAACTTAGTTTATTTTGTGGCTTTTAGCCCGGACGGAGAATTGCTGGCTAGCAGCAGTTGGGATAGAACAATCAAGATTTGGCGAGTCAAAGAGGGGAAGCTACTACGCACGCTCACAGGACACACAGACTGCATTCGCTGCATCGCTTTTAGTCCCAACGGAGAGTTTCTTGCCAGCGGTAGTCACGATAATACCATCAAAATTTGGTGGGTCAAAGATTGGCAAGAGGTTTTAAGTATTACTGGTCATTCTTGGTATGTGGATTCCATTGCTTTTAGTCCTGATGGCGAAACTATTGCTAGCAGCAGCAATCAAACTATTAAGATTTGGAAGGTCAAAGATGGTCAAGAAGTTTTCAATATTCATGGTCATACAAATTCTGTGTATTCTGTTAATTTCAGCCCGAAAGGAAATTTAATTGCTAGTGGGAGTAGTGACAAGACAATTAAGATTTGGCACAAGGTTATCGTGTAGTTATGATGACTAGGTTCTTCCAAAATAGAATATTCAGATATCAACTTTTTAAAGAAGTAAGCATTTAATATAAGAAGCTTCTTGATGTTGGTCTATCTGTCTACATCTAGATTGTATTTTTGGGCTTACTCTACAAAAATCTTATCTAATTTGACTATCTTTCGACGGAGTTTATCCTGTCCTTCGACTCCACCGAATGGCAAGAATCGTAAGATTTAGATGCACCTCAGCTTATTTGCCTGCATTCTGGTAAAAAAGCTGATTATTTGCCGAACTATCTTCCGAATCACAATTTCATCCGGAATAGGAGCCAAATCCAAAGATATATGGAGAGAAGTTCCCGATGCCCCAATGCAGGAATGCCACCTAAAGCCCACCTAGAATCTCACCTGACGGCAGAGGAACTCAAAATTCGCTACCGGCAGGCAGAAAACACTACAGAGTCCCGCCGCTGGCACTTGCTACTGTTGATTTCCAGAAATTGGACTATCAAACAAGCGGCTCAAGTTATAGGCATCAATTATGATTACGCTAAAGAAATTGTGCAGCGCTATAACCGAGAAGGGCCTGACTCTGTGAAAAATCGCAGTAGAGACCGCCAGCCACCTCCTGCTAAATCTTTGCTGAATCCAGAACAGCAAGAAGAACTACGACAAGCGCTGCAAGGCTTGGCTCCCGATGGCGGAGCTTGGACTGGTCCCAAGGTAGCTCGCTGGATTGCTGAAAAGACGGGTAACGCTCATGTCTGGCCGCAACGTGGCTGGGACTACCTTAATCGCTTGGGTGTTGAGTGGCAACGCCGACGCCGAGGTAGATGATGTATCATATTTAGTGTGGGGATCGCTCAAATGCGATCGCCCTTTTTTGATCGATCATCACGGTTGATTTTCGCATAGCATTCCTCAGTCAAAATCTAAAATGGTTTGACTCTTGTAACCATAGCTGCTTATATTGAGTGTGGTTATGTTAAGGAAGTTGACTATGCTGGGAATTAGGCGTTTTTTGTCTGCCACAAACAAGACTGTCGCAGTAGTAGCTGGAATCGGATTGATTCAGGTATTAACCATCGCCAGTTCATTTTCTCAATCATCGAATCAGCGTTCCCTGGATGAACTCTACAAAATCCGCGATCGCATGATCACCCAATTAGAACAGCCTTCGTCTCCTTCCCCAGAACCAACTCTACTTTCCCGCTTAGTTCCATTCAATACTAATACTCCAGAAAAACTACTACAGGAGTTGCAATCAGTAGAGATTCAAATATTAGTAGAACAGAGGGCGAATGACAACTTTCAGCAAGCAGTCCGTTTGGCAAATCAAGCCGTAGAAGTTGGACGAGAGCAAAATCAGTCGATCGCATCTTCACAGAAAATTCAATTTCTGTGGCAACAATCCCTCAACAACTTGTCCGAAGTCCCCCAAAATTCATTTTTAGCGAGTTTAACTGCTTCAAAGACTGAAGAATACCGGAAAAATTTAACTGCTGCAAGCTTTGAAGTCAAGCAAGCAAAATCAGAGGTCTTGCGTGCGATTGCCAGAGAAAGTGGCTTATCCAATCAAGCTTCGATCGGCATTTGCCAGCTTTCCAGAGACTGCATTCACCTGAGTGGTAATTCGCCCCCAGTCAGTCCGGCTAGCTTGATTAAGCTGCCAATTGCTGTTGCGCTGATGCAAAAAGTAGAACAGGAAAAAATCAGTCTGAACAAGCAAGTATTTGTCACTCCTGGTAATTTTACTGAAGATTCATCGACACAGATTGTCTCCAAGCAAAATTACCCGATACAGGTGTTGTTAGAAGAGATGATCGATCGCAGTAGTAATATAGCTACTAATCAATTGATCGATTATTTGGGTTCAGATTACATCAATCAATTCTTAGAAAATCGTGGCTACCAAGTTACCCGCGTCCACTTCAAGTTAATGGGTGAAAAGATTATGCCTACGAACCCCGGTGATGGTGCAAACCGCGTGACTGTTAACGAGCTAACCGAAATGATGGTGCAAATCTATAACGGTGAAACACCTGGTGCTAAACTGTTAGTAGAAACTCTCAATCGTCAGTATGATCGCAATCTGGGATTTGCTGCTTTGCAAGGAAGTAAAGCTCAGTGGCTGGGCGAAAAAACTGGGGAAAATTCCCTGGTTCTCGGTACAACTTTAGCAATGAGTATTGATGGTGAAGCCTATATGATGACTATAATTGATAAAAGCAGTGGTAGTGATACGGAAATGCGTAAGTCGATCGCAAAAATAGCAGATTATATTGCCCGTAACCCCGACTTTTAATAGTAAAAAAGCATATTTCAATTGAAGCAAGGGAATAAAAATTTGGAGTAACTTGCAATGAGCGTAGTCAAATATTTATGGGAATTGATTTTATTTCTGATTATTATAGTCGGTCCGATTCCCTTGTGTTTAGATCTGAGCTTTGAGCAGAAGCAAGAAAATAGTAACTATTCATTTGCCCATTTTTTACTCGTATTTTTGACTGGGTGGAGTATTGTACAAGTCTGTATAGGCTTGATTTTAGGAAGTTGTGATCGATTAGATATTTATTCGATTCTTTTAGCAGAACTTGCAATTATTATTTTCGGATCAAGCCTGATTTTTTACAAGAAAAGCAGAGGTTTTTCTGTGATAAATTGGCGGGAAATACTACCCAAGAAAGTTTTGAATCTAGGGGAATGGCTCATTATTTTTTCTGTCGTTTTGGTGGGATTGGTGCTATTGGCAAATCTAGCAACTAAACCGACAACTAATTATGATTCATTGTGGTTTCATCTGCCTGTAATTGCGAGATGGTATCAAACAGGTTCATTGACTTTATTAGATGCTGCTGGAAATTGGATTTTTGAACAAGAACAAGCTAAAGTATATCCTTACAACTGGCACATTTTATCTGCTTTATGTTTGATCCCATTCAGAGAAGATTTTCTGGTAGCTTTTCCCTTGCTAATTGCCTGGGTAATTCAGGGACTTTCAGTCTATCTTTTGAGTGTTAAATTTGGAGCAACTAGGATTCATGGTATCGCAGCGTCAGCTTTAGTATTGACAGCGCCAATGATGCTTAACCAGGTTAACACGATTCACCCAGACTTACCACTGTCTGCAATATTTACAGTTGGTTTATATTTAGGATTGTCTTATTATAAAAGTCGTTCTTTGTCCGAACTATCTCTATTTTTGGCATCCACAGGAATGCTAGCAGGTATCAAAATTACTGGCTTAGTTTATGCAGCATCACTTTTAGGAGGATTAGCAATATTAGAAATTGTCAGGTTTACGGTTAGTAAAAAAACTATACAGGCTCAATTTAAAATTATTCATTTTATCAAGCCTGTGTTGCTATGTGGCATAGCTTGTTTTTTACTTTTAGGAGGTTTTTGGTATGGGAGAAATTTGTTGCATATCAATTATCCTGTCGGTGAGATTAAAGAAATGAAAGTTCCTTTACAACCAGTTATCATACCATCTCCGGTAAAGCCAGCAACACCTTCGATACAGCCATCGCCATCTCCGGTAAAGCCAGCAACACCTTCGATACAGCAGCAGCCAGTTTCGCCACGTTTCAGGATTTGGCAAAGCACTTTAGCGGCTCAATTTAATCCTAGCAATATTGATCACTGGCAAACTTTAGGTTTGCAGATAATCATTAGATTACAAGTACCATTCATAGCACTTGCTTTTCAGGTGTTGGCAGCACCTCTTGCTTTGAGTAAGGGTAGAGGTAAAGTAATTAATGAAAATACGATCATACTGACTGTACTGCTAACCTGCACAGGAATTCTGTATGTGATTACACCTTATACTTCTGGGACTGCGGGAGAGTCGATCGGGCAATTAAGTCCTATACTCGGTTTTAACCTCAGATATGGATTCCCATTTTTAAGTGTACTGGGCATCGCAGCGGCTGCTACAGCAACTCTTTTGAACACTCGAAATCAAGTTGTTTTGGGGGTTGTTGTGGTTAGTAGTGTTTTGGGAATTGCTAGTAACACAATTTTTGATTATATTAAAAATGCTTCTTTTACCGGAGATAGTATTGTTTGGGGGAGTTTGTTGATTGACAATTTCAAGTCTAATCCGATAGAAGCCCTTCAGAGTGTTTGGCAAATATTAGCCCCACATTGGCAATATATATTAAAAGATCCGATATTTTATATTGTGTCAATGACGCTGGGTTGGATATTGTTGGCACAAAGACTTGATTTAGGATGGTTTAATGATTTATTTCAAACTCGAAATAAAGTCAGTTATATGGTGATAGTTTGTGTCTGTATAGGATTGATCGTAATTGGAAATTGGAGGGAACAGCGAGATGTTGCTCGCACAAAACTGTATCGCGGCATTTACGAGTATGTTGCTCAGAATACTGTCCCCAATGACAAAATCGGATTCTTTTTGAGTTCTCGTAGCTACCTTTTTTATGGAAAGAACTTGAATAGAAAAGCGTTGTATGTGCCATTTAAATCCGATCGCATTTCTGGATGGATTGACAATTTGCGGCGCAATAGAGTTAGGATTGTGGGATTCGGGCCGCTGACTGAGACAGACGCAGATACCAGAAATGCTCTATCTTGGCTGACAAGTGCTGAGGGTCCGCTGGAACCAGTTTTTGGGAAGGATTTTAATACTGAATCAGTGCTATATCGGTTGAAAAATCAAAACAAATAGCTAATAGCTAATAACCCTTCGTAACCCTTCGACTACGCTCAGGGTGCTGAATACGGTTCCTGAGCGTAGTCGAAGGACAAGGCATCGCAAATAATCAATAACCCTTCGACTTCGCTCAGGGCACAGCCAATGACTAATCACCAACTTATATTTTCAATTATTGTTCCAACATATGCTCGTCCTGAAAAATTGACGGCGTGTCTCCAATCTTTTGCTAAACTTGAATATCCGCGCGATCGCTTTCAAGTCATTGTTGTCAACGATAGCACAGAAATATCTGTAGAATCAATAGTTGCTCCCTTTCAAAATCAAATTAATCTCACACTTTTGACACAACCAAATTCAGGGCCAGCAACAGCACGGAATACTGGGGCTTTTGCCGCCACAGGCAAATTTTTAGTATTTACAGATGATGATTGTACGGTTGCACCAGATTGGCTGCAAACTCTCGAAAATCGATTCCGGGTAACACCAGATTGCTTAATCGGAGGTCGAACTGTGAACGCGCTACCAGATAACATTTATTCTACTGCTAGTCAGCAATTAATCGATTATCTTTATAGTTATTATAATGCTATTGCCGATCGCGCAAAATTCTTCACTTCCAACAATTTTGCCCTTCCGGCTGCTTCTTTCGAGAGAATCGGTGGGTTTGACACGAGTTTTGGTTTGGCGGCTGGAGAAGACCGGGAATTCTGCGATCGGTGGCTGAATTCCGGCTATGCTGCAATCTATGCTCCCGAAGTTGTAGTTTATCATGCCCATGAACTTACACTGCACAAATTCTGGCGACAGCAATTCAATTATGGTAGAGGTGCTTTTTTGTTTCAGCAAATTACTGCTAAAAATGCGACAAAAGGGAAACTGCAACATCCATCATTTTATTTCAATTTGCTAACTTATCCATTTGCTCATACACCGGGTATTCAAAAGCTATTAATCGCCGGATTGTTTGTGATTTCACAGGTGGCAATTGCAGCGGGATTGTTCTGGGAAAAGAACATTTATTATCAGAAATAATGGATGGGTGGTTAGAAACCGGCTTTTTTTCGAGATCATGTATTATAGCCCGCAAAAAGGGCAAAAACCCGGTTTCTTTGGTTTTGATGCGTCCAAGACTAAGATTACATAAACGGAGGACACGGCAGTGCCGTTTCCCTACCACAAAATAATCATCATATTAAATAAATCCATGTTCAGCTAAAAAATCTGGGGTAATACCTGCCAAACTGTTAATGGCGGGGGTTTCTTCCCAGGGTTGTGGATGGATTTTAGAACCGCCACTACGGAGAAATTTTGCAACATATTTGGCGAGTATATCTGCTTCTAAATTAACTAAACTTCCTGGTTGCAAATAACGCAGATTCGTCTCACCAAAACTGTGGGGAATGACTGCAACTTCAAACCAATTTCCGTCTGCATCGCAATCCGCCACAGTTAAACTGATGCCGTTGACGGCGATACTGCCCTTAGAAACAAGATAAGGTGCAATTTGACGTTCCCATCCCGAATTGGCTGTTGCTGGGGCTGTAAACCGCATTTCCCAGGCGTTGGCGGTTTGGGTTGATGTGGCTAAAGTGCCGATCGCATCTACGTGTCCAGTTACAAAATGTCCGCCTAACTTACTACCGGCACGCAGGGAGGTTTCTAGGTTGACGGAAGCATCAGGAGATGATGCAATATTTGTGCGACGCAGGGTTTCGGGGGAAGCGATGGCGACAAAACCCTGGGGCAAAACGGATACTACTGTCAAACACACGCCATCCACGGCTACACTATCGCCGATCGCCAAATCTTGTAAAATCTGGTATGAGTTGCTTGAGGTGCAGGAAATTTGAAAGCGGTCATTTCCTAGGGACTTTAGTTGTCCAAGAGATTGAATTAGTCCTGTAAACATAGATATTTTCCTGTATTCGATCGCTGATTGACAAAAACTATAGGCAAAAACCAAGCAGACGCAAGAGTCCGTTGCCTTCTTGCCTCTTTCGGGAGATTAATTTGACCTCGATCGATCGTAGATTCATGCGAAGATCGAGTCATACTGGATTCAAGCTATGTGTGAACCCAATTTATCCACCGCCTTACAGTTTACTTAGTTCTATGAGGCCGATCGAATGATTGAAATGAAAGTCGCTGGAATTGCCTTAGATGCAGCCACGCGCAGTCCTATTGTACTGTTGAGAGACGCTACGGAGCGACGTGCTCTGCCTATTTATATCGGTCAGGAACAAGCTAAAGCGATTATTAGCGCTCTAGAAGGCCACAAGCCTCCTCGACCTTTAACTCACGATTTGATGATCAATTTCTTAGAAGCATGGAACCTGACATTGGAGCGAATCGTGATTCACTCCCTGCAAGATAACACCTTCTATGCCGTGCTAATCACCCGTCACGGCGACATAAAAAAAGAAATCGATGCCCGACCTAGCGATGCGATCGCGCTTGCCCTGCGGACGAACTGCCCCATCTGGGTGATGGAAGAAGTGATCGCTGATGCTTCCATACCGGTTGATCGAGCTGCTGATGAGGCCGAACGTAGAGCCTTCCGAGAATTTATCTCAAATCTCCGTCCAGAGGATTTGATCAAAAGAGGTGGCTTCAGTCCAGACGAAGCTTCTTCTTCGTAAAAGTTAACTAAGCTAGTTATGCGCTATCGAAGGTTTGGTAAAACCAACCTAAATCTATCCGTATTTTCCTTGGGAACCATGCGCTATTTGGCTTCTAAGGAAACGGCTTGTCAGACGGTAAAACAGGCTGTGTCTCAAGGAATTAATCACCTAGAAACGGCTGCGGGTTACGGTTGCAGTGAGGAATATCTCGGTGCGGCGATGTCGGCTGGGTTGGCTTTGGATCGATCGCGCCTACACGTCACCACAAAAATTTGCCCAACTCCCGATGCTGCTGCAATGGAACGTTTCATTGATCAGTCACTAAAACGCCTAAATTTAGACTATATAGATTGTCTGGCAATTCACGGTTTGAATACTTGGGAACATTTGGCTTGGGTGCAAGCAGAAACAGGCTGTATGAAATCTGTCCAAAAAGCGATTGCCGATCGCAGAATCAGGCACGTCGGCTTCTCCACTCACGGCCCATTGGAGTTAATTTTGGCAGCTATCAATACAGATTTGTTTGAATTTGTCAATCTGCATTATTACTATTTTTTTCAGCGCAACGCCCCGGCAATTGAACTAGCCAGCCAAAAAGATCTGGGCGTTTTCATCATTTCGCCCGCAGACAAAGGCGGACAACTCTACACTCCGCCCGAAACCCTGAAGCAATTGTGTCTACCTTTCTCGCCCCTAGAATTGAACTATCGGTTTTTACTAAGCGATACTAGGATTGGGACTTTGAGTGTGGGGGCTGCAAACCCGATGGAATTAGAGGAACCATTGAAATGTGGCGATCGCGACTTTCCGCTCACACCGAGCGAAATCACTGCATTTGATAGCTTAGAATCAGTAATGGTGGCCAATTTGGGAACCGACAAATGCAGCCAGTGCTATTCGTGTTTACCTTGCCCAGAAAACATCAACATTCCCGAAATATTGCGACTCCGCAATCTCGCCGTCGGCGGCGACATGACTGACTTTGGCAAATACCGTTACGCCATGTTTGAAAACGCTGGACATTGGTTTCCTGGCAACAAAGGCAATCGCTGCAACGATTGTGGCGAATGTTTGCCCCGATGTCCCGAAACATTAGACATTCCAGCCCTGCTGAAAGATACTCACCAGCGGCTGGGCGGCAAATCAGGGCGGAGGTTGTGGGATTGAAAAAACATCGGCTTCATAGACTTCTTCAAAAATTAGATTAATTGGCAGCCCGCATTTACTACCGATTTAGCATCTACTCCTATGGCTCAGACTCAGTTAAACAAGATACAGTCAAATTGTCCGCAGCCAACTACAGCAGTAAATTCCGACAAATTTGCAGCAGTTGTCATGCCTTGCGTCTACAATTTATCTCTCAACCGCAAACAACTAATTGGGTTCCTCGTTTTACTAATAATCTTGCCACTGGGATTTGCAGGAGCGGCGCTTTGGATGATATTCACAGCGGGAATGAGCCAACTGCAAAATCAAGCTAAATCAGAATTAGTTATTAGTGAAATTAACTATAATCTTAAATTAGATCGTGCTATTTTCAGTTTACAAAACTCCTCTGATCGACTTGCGATAGCCCAAACAGCCATAGCTTATAATAGCGGAAAAAAATTACCATATTTGCAAAACTCTGTCAAGCAAATTCTGGAAAATCAAATCAAAATAGGAGAAATACACAGTGCAGCTTTAGTGGGAAAAGATGGGAAGATAATTGTGAGCGTTAATCTCAACCAGGAAAGACAAAGTTTTAATCCTCGGTACCTAGCCTATTCAGAAAACCAGAAAAATTTACCAATTTTGCGATCGGGATTGAGCAAAGGTGTCCTGGTTAATTACAGAGAAATTCCTGTAAAAGACCCAAAAAGCCAGACAGTTATTGCTACTTTATTTCTAGGGGAAAATCTGAGCAAAATACCGATGGTTGCCAGTAGCGAAACCCTCAATTCACAAAGTGGATTTTACGCTATTTTTGCACCATTTAATGAGGGAAAATATGTCTTAGTAAGTGGACAAAACGTTACAAAAAATCAACCGTTGCCTGACTTAGGTTGGATGGACCGATCGGTACTGAGATCTGCTGCACGCGCCACCAGTCACCAACCAGTTGCTCAACAAATAAAAATAGGCAATCAGACTTATACAGTAGCAGCCAAATCTCTGAAGAATTTAGCCGGAAAACGTGTAATAGTATTAGTCCGAGGAATACCTCAAACTGGTCTGGGTAACAATTGGCTGCTGTTGGCACTGTCTGGGGCAGTCTTAGTTGTGCCAATCGGCTTAGTAATTGCGATCGCCCGCAAAGCCAATAATCAGACCAAACAAAGCTTGCAAGAGTTAAATCGCCTCAATTTGGAATTGCAGGGAGAAATAGCCGATCGCGCAGACACTGAAAAATCCCTGCAAAATAGTCAAGAATTACTAAAAGCCATCTTAAACAACTCCACAGCAATAGTCTACATCAAGGATACAGAAGAAAAATATCTCTTAATCAACCACTATTTTGAAAGCTTATTTCACATCACCAAACAGCAAATATTAGGCAAAACAGATTTCGATATTTTCCCCAAAGAAAAAGCCGAAACTTTGCGAGCCAATCACCTCAAAGTTCTGCTTCATGACTCCCCCCTCAGCATCGAAGAAGTGTTCCTTCTAGACGATAGACAGCACACCTATATTTCCCTAAAATTCCCCCTTTACAACTCTGAAGGAATCGCTTACGCAGTCGCTACGATTGCTACAGATGTGAGCGAAAGAAAACAAGCTGAACTCACCCTAGAAAAAGCCAAAGAAAAATTAGAAAAAGAAGTCGAAGAACGCACCCTATTCTTAAGCAAGTCCAACGAACAGTTGCAGTTAGAACTTTCAGCCAGATTTCGTGCTGCTATCACTGTCAGACAAATGACCGCTCAAGTAGCCCGACACGCCAGAACAGTTGACGGAATTCTCGGCGCTTCCCTCGACCTAATTTTTCTAGTTAACCAGTCAGGAAAGTACACTTACGTCAGTCGCACCGCCGCTCAAGCCGCCGGCATGAACCCTAGAGAAATGATTGGCAAAAGCTGGCAGGAATTGGGTTGGTCCCCCAAAATTATGGAGGAAGTTCACCAACAGTGCGAGGTCGTATTTGCCACAACCATGCCTATCAAAGGTGAAGTAATAGTCCCCACCGCAACCTGGGGAATGCGCGACTACGAGTACATTCTTAGCCCGGTATGCGCTACTGATGGCAGTGTGGAGGCAGTGGTGGCGACGCTGCGGGATATCACTGAACGCAAAGATGCAGAGGAAGCGTGGCAATTGGCAAAAGAAGCCGCAGAACTTGCCAACCGCGCCAAGAGTGCGTTTTTGGCCAACATGAGCCATGAGTTGCGTACTCCCCTCAACGCGATTATTGGCTACAGCGATATGCTGGCGGAAGATGCTCAAGAGTTGGGGGAGGAACAGACTGTCTCGGATTTAAACAAAATTCGTAATGCTGGCAAACATTTGTTGCGATTGATCGACGATATTCTGGATATCTCGAAAATTGAGGCTGACAAGATGGAACTTTGTCTCGAAAGCTTCGATGTCGGTGGCTTAATTGAGGAGGTGGCAATTACAGTCAAACCGCTAATGGAGAAAAACCATAATACGTTGCAAGTGAACATTGCTAAAGGTATCGGCGCGATGCACGCTGATTTGATGAAGGTGCAGCAGGTATTGCTCAATTTACTGAGTAATTCTGCTAAATTTTCGAGTGAAAGTGCGATCGGGCTTTCTGTCGAAAGAGTTACCAGTGAAGAATTAAAAAGCAAATATCAATCGACAGTTGCTCAAATGTTAATTTTGGATGCAGATTTTTTAATTTTCCGAGTTACGGATACAGGTATCGGCATGACAGAAGAGCAGCAAGAAAGGCTGTTTCAACCTTTTACTCAAGCTGATAATTCAACTACTCGCAAGTATGGTGGTACTGGTTTGGGGCTAACTATCAGTCAGCGTTTTTGTCAGATGATGGGCGGCGATATTGAAATTGAAAGCAAGATTGATTGTGGTTCTACTTTTACGGTTTGTTTGCCTGCGGCATTATTTAAGCGTCATGAGTTATGATATTTTAGGGAATTGGGAATTGGGAATTTGGCCCTTCGACTACGCTCAGGGTACAACTACGCTCAGGGTACGACTTAATAGCCTTGGCAATTCCTATAATTTGAAAGAAAATAATTATGCAATATGATGTTTGCTGTGGTAAAAATTCCAGTTTTACAAAAAGTTTATTTCTGTTCTTAATTGCTGGTTTTGGTTTAATTTTTGTTTTACAGCCACAGGAGTCTGCTGTAATGGCTCAACAGCCTGTGTGTCCGAAGGGGGATGTTGCTGATTTTCCTGCGCCTCCACTTTCGCAAAACCACAAGAGTGTGCCGAGTTTGTGGTTGGCTCAAAAACAGTTTGGTGGACAATTACTCGATCGCTGGTTCATTGATTCTAATTCTAGCAATAGTTGGGTAATTCTCGTGGTCAATCGCCAGCTTTGGAGTGGATTGGATTATGTAGGGCGCTATCAATTTGTGAATCGGTTCGGGGTGGCGGCTGGGGAATATGGATATAATGTTCGAGTGTGCAATCGTCAAGGTGTCGGTTTGGCTGTTTATTCATGTAAGGGCGATCGGCGAAGTTGTCGCATTGATTTAGAATCGGTATCAACTCCGGGTATTCAGAGAAGGCCAAAGCTATTTTAGCTAAAACTTAGGCATAGGAATTCCGGAAATTAGGCATAGTAGTAGGGACACGGCAGTGCCGTGTCCCTACAGGGATTTATCGCTCGCGCGGTGTATTTCACAAACGTGGAATCTGTTGTAAAATCTAAAATCTAAAATCTAAAATCTAAAATCTAAAATTGAAAATTGAAAAGATGGCTTACAGTAACTTTTCCCTGACTGATTTAATCAAACAATTTGGCTTTATCCTCAAAGACAAAAATGACTTATTTGTCCATATACCCGAAGTAGAATACAGTGAATATCTAGATTTTACCCTCGATTATAACATCCGAATAGCCAGCGAAATCAACACAGAAAAAGCTCGCTCCGAAATGATTATTACTCCAATTTTACTAGAATTGAGGAGAATGCTAGACGATAAAATCAGCTTGTTTTCTGGTAAAGAGTTTAACGTAGATTTAGAAAAAGGATTGAATGGCGCTTGTGATTTTTTAATCAGCCTTTCTGAGTCGCAGATTGTAATTATGGCACCAGTGATTACGATTGTTGAAGCTAAGAAAGAAGACTTGATCGGCGGTTTGGGACAGTGTGCGGCCCAGATGTATGCAGCGCAATTGTTTAATCAAAAAGAAGGTAATCAAATTCCCATAATTTATGGTGTGATGACATCTGGTACTGTCTGGAGATTTCTGAAGTTGGAAGGAAATGCTTTAGACGTTGATGTTGCTGAGTATTATATTAAAGATGTAGGGAAAATTTTAGGTATTTTATCAAGTTTGGTTAAAGGAACGGCTTGACTGATAATTGGAGGTGTTATAATAGATAAACCTGAGCGTTGACATCGCAAATGTATGACAGCAAAAATACACATCGGCAAGTAATTTATATCAATTCCGCCTGCGCCGGAATGATATAGAGGAGACGGCAGTGCCGT
>JAYTZD010000204.1:0-3727 GCA_043742065.1 Oscillatoriales bacterium | reverse complement strand
AATTGCGATCGGCATTGGTAGACGCGATCAACAATTTAAACCTCTGATTTATTTGGGATTAATTGGCATATCAATTTCAGCCTATGAATCAGTGCTTTATCAACT
Organism: Oscillatoriales bacterium; assembly: GCA_043742065.1. Classification (GTDB taxonomy): domain Bacteria; phylum Cyanobacteriota; class Cyanobacteriia; order Cyanobacteriales; family Microcoleaceae; genus Microcoleus. The sequence continues at coordinate 3,622 of JAYTZD010000204.1, read as the reverse complement.
TTTTCAAACACCAGGAGGAGCTTTTGGTGATGGCTTAATCGTCCTCGCAGCCCTCGGCACAACTTTAACATACATCTATCGCCTTTTATCTCCTTGGCTGAGCCGATATTTACGTTTAACTAATTCCGAAATCACCATATTCGCTCATCTGCAATGGGTTTTGAGCAGTTGGCTGCTGATTTCAGCTTCTACAAATATCATTAAATCTGGTTTGAATTTAGGATTAGTCACTGGTACTTTATTAGTTCAATATGCCTGGTTACAAGGACGAAATAATCCCGAGCGCAAATGGAGAGAAATTTGGATTTATTTAGGCTGGCTAGAAGCCTTTGGTGTCCGGCTATATTGGATTAACACGCCTTTAGTCAAATACATTTCCGGGCCATTGGGCTCTTGGAAAGTCGCCCTCGCTGCTCTATTTGCCTACTTCATCTACATCATGCCTTGGGAAAGGTGGGGTTGGTCAAAAAATCCCTGGAAAATCATCGCTTCAGTGATTCCTATAATTGCTATTGTGGAAAGTCCAGCTAAATTTTATCCGATTAGTTTGCTGGTAGCTGCTGGATTCTATATTTTCCTAGCTTGGGAAAAGCAACAAGTCCGTTTTACCTATGTAAGTCTCGGAATAATTGACTGGATTTTGCTGCGCTGGTTTTCGCAAATTGGATTGACTCAGCCAGAATTTTATTTTACTCCTTTAGGACTTTCTTTACTTTACATCATGCAGTTCGATCCGATGCTTAAATCGCCGGAACAAAAAACACTCCGACACAATCTGCGAATGCTCACAACTGCACTGATTTGCGGAGTACCTTTGCTGACACAGCAGTACAATGGTTTAGTGGCGGGAGCTTTTAGTTTAGTGGCGATTACAGCAGGTTTGTTACTCCGAGTACGCGGTTTTTTGTTTGTGGGAACCGGCATATTTTTAATCAATGCTTTTTATCAGTTGGTGGTTCTGATATTTGATTATCCGTTGATTAAATGGGCTATTGGTTTGGCTTTTGGGATTTTGTTTATCTGGATTGCTGCTACTTTTGAGACTCGGCGCGATCGCATTAGCGCTTTTGTGCAGCATTGGATTGTACAATTACAATCATGGGAATGAACTCAGATTTCATAAAGCTGCTTTTTCACTCAGCTTTTTAGGTTTTATTTTTTTTGAACAAAGCTTGAAAAATCGCCCTTTTTTTTCAGGTAAAAAGCTTGACATGGGCCAGCTAATAAGCTATACTCTAATAATGGGAGTGGTGAGAAAAATAATTATTTTTCTCACCACTCCCATTATCTAAAATATAACCCAGAAATCACATAAAATCAATAGGTAAAAACACCTTTTTTTAGCGTCGCGATTTGAGATATTGAGGTTTAACTAATCAATAATCACCATTATCCTTGAAAAGTGGCAACTGAGACTCGATCGCGTCCTGTTCTTTTGGCTCGATAAAGTGCCTCATCAGCGATCGCAATTAGCGTCCCTGGCTGCGACATCGGTACCGGAATGCAGCAAGCTACACCCACACTCAGCGTGACATATTTGCTAACAGCAGACTTAGCATGAACTATCTGCAAACCCAGCACTCCGGCGCGAATAAATTCAGCAACAACCGCCGCACCTTGAATATCCGTATTCGGCAAAACTACTACAAATTCCTCGCCCCCATAACGCGCCACTAAATCAGCCGGTCGCTTGACTGCGTTGCGTAAAACACCAGCCACTTTTCGCAAACATTCATCCCCTGCTTGATGCCCATAAGTATCATTGTAAAGTTTGAAATAATCGATATCGCACATAATCAAAGACAGTGGCGCTTCTTCCCTCGCCAAACGCCGCCATTCAGTATCGAGATATTCATTAAAACACCGACGATTTTTTACCTCAGTTAAACTGTCATAGTTTGCTAAATAATGTAAGGTTTGATTCGCAGTTTCTAACTGCTGTTTTTGTTGCTGCAACTGACGGTTGAGCGCTACCAACTGCTGTTCTGCTGCGTGCGATCGCAACAAATTTTTTACCCTCGCCAGCAATTCTCTTTCGTCAAAAGGCTTAGAAATATAATCATCAGCACCAGCATCCAAACTCTCAATCCGAGCTTCCATCCCCGTGCGTCCCGTCAAAAAGATCACCGGAGTTGAATTTAATTCTGGTGTATTCCGAATTTCCTTCAGCAAATCCAACCCGTTTTGCCTGGGCATTATTTGGTCGCTTAAAATTAAATTTGGTAGCAATCTTTTGGCTTCTTCTAAACCTTCAACTCCGTCGCGGGCCACAGCAACTCGGTAATGAGGTGTTAGTAAAGTTTGCAGGTATACCAGCAAGAAATAGTTATCTTCTACTACCAGTAACAGCGGTAATTCTCGGCTTTCATCGACAAATTCATCTTCGGTCAAGATCGGGAATTTTTCGATCTCGGTGCTGTCATTAACTACCAGCACTTGCTTTCGGGCCAAAGGTTTCGGAACTGATTCGGCTCTATTTTCGATTTGACCGATCGCGCTGCTGCGATCGTCTAGTACATTGTTGCTATTCGTAATGGGTAGCTGCACCCCAAAAGTCGCCCCCTGAGCGATGCCGGGACTCGAAGCCCAGACAGTCCCCCCGTGCAGTTCCACCAACTGGCGTACAATCGAGAGTCCCAAACCAAGGCGGTTTTGTTCCTTGGTCTTCCAGCTATCTGTGGGGCGGAAATAGTCAAAGACGTGGGGCAGAAATTTGGACTCAATCCCGCAACCACTGTCACTAACTAGAATTAACGCGCTAGACGCAGCGGACTCGATCGCTGCTATTTCGACTAGCCCAGACGCGGATTCCGGGGTAAATTTAATGGCGTTGGAAAGTAGGTTCCAGACTACTTGCTGCAACCGTGCTGCATCTGCAAAAATGTAGCCGATCGCCGGATCGACAACTTTTACTATATTAATATTTTTCGCATCTGCCGCAGGACGGAGAATCTCGATCGCAGATTCGATTACTGATGGGAGATGAACTTGACCGATGTTGAGGTTCATTTTGCCACGCAGCAGCCGCGAAAGATCCAAGAGATTGTCTATTTGCTGGTTTTGTAATTTGGCGTTGCGTTCGATGATTTCTAAAGCGCGGCTGGTAATCCCTTCGTTTAATTTCCGCGATCGGGCTAACTGCACCCATCCCAAAATGACGCTGAGGGGCGATCGCAGTTCGTGGGAGGCGATCGCCAGAAATTCGTCTTTGGCCCGGTTGGCTTCGGCTTGGAGTGCTTCAACGGCTTTGCGCTCTGTGATGTCGAATCCGATCGCTAAATATTGATACGGTTTTCCTTTAAAATCCAGGAACGGAACTATCACCGCGTGTACCCAATAATCAGTGCCATCTTTGGCTAAATTTTTAATTTCTCCTTGCGGGCACGGCATTGCCGATGCCCCTACGCACCCTGTTGTCAAAGTTGACTGCAAATTTTTAATTAATTCCGAAGATTCATATTCCGAATGGAGGATGCCAAAGTAGCAGCCGAGTAGTTCGGTTCGCGAATATTTAGAAATTTCGCAAACTCGATCGCTGACATAATTGATAATTCCTTTGCCATTTGTCCTCACCGCCAGTGTCGATCGGTCGATCGCTCCTTTGAAATCTAAACATTCTTGA
>JAYTZD010000203.1:0-3733 GCA_043742065.1 Oscillatoriales bacterium | reverse complement strand
CTGTGATCACGCCTCATCCAGGGGAATTTAAGCGTTTATTTCCCGAATTAGCCGACAAAATGGGCGATCGCATTACCCTAACTCAACAAGCCGCTCAGCTCACAGGTGCTGTCGTATTGTTGAAAGGGGCCAGAGTCTGCATTTGTTTTGTCGATGAGCGCGATTCCCTACAGGATAGCTACGCTTCACGTACCATCACTTACCTCAACCCCGAAAGTACCCCAGCCCTTGCTAGAGGTGGCAGTGGTGACGTTCTGACAGGTTTGTTGGGTGGTTTGATCGCAAGTGCGATCGCCCGCAAATCTCCCGCAAAATCAGTAGTAGAAACAGCAGTTTGGTGGCACGCTAGAGCCGGAATGATCGCCGCCAAAGAACGGACAGAGTTAGGAGTAGACGCCTTTACTTTGACAGAGTATTTAATTCCAGCCTTGCGAGAATTTTCCGAGTAAACAATCGTAGGGACACGGCATTGCCGTCTCCTCTGTATCATTCCGATACCACCGGAATTGATATGAAACTCAAATGAGTGACACTCAAATGTGTTAGCGCACATAAGTGTCACTATAAAAAGCGACTGTGCAACCACAAAACCAATTAGTTATACCTGAAGTATCAAATGCAAACACTCAAACAAAAACAGGAATTCCATCATGTACACCGAAGAAAGAAGCCTCAATAATGAAACTCTGGCTCTCGCCGCTGATACTACTGCTCAATCAAATCTTGCAGTTGGTCTGACCACTGCACTGAACAAACCCACTTTACAAATGGGTTCAACAGGTCAAGCTGTCAAGGAACTAGAAACTCTCCTAGCTCATTGGGCATATTATTTCGGCCCAATTGATGGCATCTTCGGCATCCAAGTTAAAAACGCAGTCAAAGCCTATCAACACCGTGTCTTCTTAACAGAAGATGGCATTGTCGGTTCTCTGACTTGGAAAGCACTCTATTCTGGTGCACCTGTAAATATGCCGATCCTGATGAATGGCAGTTCTGGTAATGCTGTGAAAATTGTTCAGAATGTCCTGAAATTAAATGGATACTATTTCGGGTTGATTGACGGATTTTTCGGCACGATGACAGATGTAGCAGTCCGCTCTTTCCAACTCAGCAAGGGTTTACCGCAAGATGGAATTGTTGGCAATAAAACTTGGCATAGTCTCAGCAAATTACCACACTAATGGCGGCTGGCATTCCTAGGGATTACGCTCTCCGCACCACACCTTGGATGCTTATAACTCCAAATATCAAACACCAAAACTTGAATTTTGAAAGGAATCAGATTATGTATACCGAAGAAAAAAGCATGAACAATGAAACTCTGGCGATCGCAACCGATACAACTTCTGGGCAAAATCTAGCATTTGCTGAAGCATCTGGACTTATTAAACCCACTTTGCAGCGTGGTTCTACAGGTCAAGCTGTCAAGGAACTGCAACAGCTTCTATTTCATTGGGGATACTATTCCGGTTTGATTGATGGTATTTTCGGTATCCAAGTTCAAAGCGCCGTCAAAAGCTATCAACACCGTGTCTTTTTAACAGAAGATGGAGTTGTCGGTTCTATAACTTGGCAAGCACTATACTCTGGTGCACCTGTGAATATGCCGATTCTGATGAATGGTAGTTCCGGTAATCCTGTCAAAGTTCTTCAGAATGTCTTGAAATTGAATGGATACTATTTCGGTTCTGTTGACGGATTCTTCGGGACAATGACCAAAGTAGCAGTCATACAATTCCAAACTAATAAGGGTTTGTCACCAGATGGAATTGTCGCCTTTAAAAGTTGGCACGCTTTGAGCAAGTTACCGCATTAATAACACCAGCAACGGAGGACACGGCATTGCCGTGTCCCTACGCTATTAATTGTAGGGAAACGGCACTGCCGTGTCCTAATTCTAGGGAAATTAGGCAACTCCTAAATTATATCAATTCCGGTTGCACGACCTATGATATAGAGGAGACGGCAGTGCCGTTTCCCTACGCTATTAATTGTAGGGACACGGCATTGCCGTCTCCTAATTTCGGCAACAATACTGATCCAACCGGAATTGATATTAGCCCTTGATAAAATGTTCTAATTTATGAGCTATCTTCTCCACAATTCCCTCCGAATTAGGTGTGGCCGATGCTTCTGCTTCAATCCGCTTGACAGCATCCTCTGGCAGATTTAGCAACAGCACTAATTTTTGATAAGCTGCTGCTTCTTCAGCATTAATTTTTGGTTCAGCGGGAGTGCGAGAACTAGATGCAATCACCTCATAGCCAAGTTGTAGCACCAATTCCTTTTCCTCCTGACTTTCTAGTTGGTGAATCAACTCATCAAGGGGAATATTTTGCATAACGTAGTCGCGGAGTTCTTGTTGCAATTGTTGCCCATCCATATCGGCAGCAAACAAACCGCAAAAGCGATTAAGCATTAAATTGACTTCTTCTGTTGCTAATTCTCCGTCAGCCCATGCCATAGAAGCAACAATTCTCAACAGGTTCATCTGGCGAGGCGTAATTGATGGAGGAGGTGGGGTTTGCATAAAATTTGTTATTTATTATTTGTTATTTGTTAGTTACGTTGCCTGAGCGTAGTCGAAGGGCCGAAGGATTATTTGTGATTTGTTATTTGTTGGTCATTAGTAGTTAGTTGTTGGTTATTGGTTGTTAGTTGCGATGTCCTGCCCTTCGACTTCGCTCAGGGTACTACAACTGCCAACTAACTACTAATCATGTCACAGTTTCGACAAAGGAACTCCCAGCCATCCAGTAAAGTTTTGTTTCTGAATAGAACTTGGCTGTTCCACTGGGACAATCTGATAGCGGCCAGGCCGTGGCGGGGCGAGAGTAACGCGACAAGTCCGCAGTTCGTCTTGGTGAAACACTGTCACCTCGATCGCGTCTCCAGGTCGGTAATCTTTCAGCCTATCCCCCGCTTGTTCTGAATTTACCCGAAAACCGTCGATCGCCAGCAACTCGTCCCCAGCATCAATTCCTGCCAACTGTGCGGGAGCACCAGCTTCGACAAATTTCACCATTTCCCGCCCGTTTTCCACCCCCAAAGTCCAGCCCACGCTAGGAATTTCGCTAGTTTGATCGATCGCAATTTCCAGCCCAAAAGGTTCCAGATATTTGTCATAAGGCAACTCATCCGTCCCGTCAATATAGCGCGCAAAAAAGTCAGTCAAATCGATGTCAGCGACAGACTCGATCGCACTTTGTAACTGTTCAGGAGTAAAACCAATTTCTGATGGGAATGAATTAATCCCAGTTATTGCATCACTTCCAGATTTATTTGACCCGTTGTTTTGAGCAAAATTAGGCTGACCAAATTGCTCCCACATCAAACGCATCACATCATCAAGCGATCGCTCATTGCCGTGTTTTGCCCGAATCAACAAATCCAGCAAAAACGAAACTATTTCCCCTTTCAAGTAATAAGAAATTTGGGAATTATCGCTATTACTATCCCTGCGGTAAAGCTTAATCCAAGTATCCCAACTCGACTCACTAGCAGATTGCACGTTGCGCCCCGGAGTCGTTTGCAAGCGAGTGATTTCCTTACTCAGCCCATGTAAGAAACCCTTCACGCCGTAGAGACCTGATCGAAAAGGAATTACTAAATCGTAATAACTGGTCGTACCTTCGGAAAACCACAAAGAAGGAGTATAATTTTCTTGTTCGTAATCAAATAATTCTAGAGCTTTCGGTCGGATACGCTTGACATTCCAGAGGTGAAAAAACTC
>JAYTZD010000202.1:0-7278 GCA_043742065.1 Oscillatoriales bacterium | reverse complement strand
TAGCACAAGTCAACCAATTGATATTAGATAAAGGCTGGGAAATCGGCAACATTGATTCGGTAGTAGTAGCCGAACGTCCGAAGCTGAAACCGCATATTCATCAAATGCGCGATCGCCTTTCTAGCGTCCTCAAACTCAACCCAGACCAAATCGGCATCAAAGCCACCACCAACGAAAAATTAGGCCCCGTCGGGAGAGAAGAAGGAATTGCAGCCTATGCTGTAGTTTTATTAATGCTAAAATAGAACTATAGAATCTCTAATTGACTGTAAAGTTAATCTCAAATCCAACATCGCTAGGAAGCCTGAAATCATGGACACTGACACTTGGGAGTTAGAATTACCCGTAGACGCAGATGCGATCGCGTTGGATAAGGACGATAACATAGTCGTGCTAATCAAGGTTAAAATTATTCAAGCTCAAGAACCAGCCGCGAAACAGAAAATTATCGATCGCGCGATCGATTGGATCAAAGCTGTGTTAGCTAAGCTATCTGAAAAAAACGCGATCGTTCCCTATGCTATGTTTGTTGACGCGGAAAAAATTTTGATTTTCAAATGGGATGGTGTGAATTTATCGGAGCCTGTTTGCACTCTCAATACTGGTGAAATATGTCGCTATTATATGCCGAGTTTTGGCAGTAAATGGATATTTGAAGATACCATTGAGACGCTGATCCAATCGTGGCTGCATGACTTAGATTATCATTGGAAATCAGAAATTCCGCCAGCATCGGAACAAATAGCAGCCATCGGTTTACTACCGTTACTTGCAGGTGGAACAACAAAATCAGGAGTGGAATTAGGTGGCAATCGTATATATCGAGACCAACTTTTTGATGACTATTACTACAGGGCGTGAGGCTGAAGCAATTATGTTGCTGCGGGATTTGTCCTCATCAGTTCAGTTGGTAATACCCAGCATTTGTTACATGGAGGCTTTGTCAGCTTTAGAGGATGAGTTAAAGCGACAAAACTCTTTTGGGCAACAGCTAAGCCGCCAAATTAGCGAAACAAAGCGAGATGTGACATCCGAACACACCGCATCTCTATCTTTTCACTTAGAAGAGTCATTCATTTTATCTCGCTATCGAGTAGGTGAAATTAAATCGCGCTTGCGAGAAGCGATAAGTCTGATGTCGCGAAATTCAGAAATGATTGCATTAAATCCAGAGATAGTCGCAGCAAGCTTAAACGAAACTTTGATAGAAAAAGACCCAACAGACAATTTAATTTTACACTGTATCCTGAGTCATGCCCGATCGCATTCTACAGCAACCAAAGTATTTCTCAGCGGTAACGTCAAAGAATTTGGTCTATCGGAAGTTCAAAATACTTTGCGAGAGGCGGGGATTACAAAGTATTTCTCTGTCACTAAAAACTTTCTAGGTTGGCTACAATCTCAATCATAATTACACACAGGTGGTACAGTAAATTATTATGAAAATTTTCCCTATTTTACATTCAAAGCGCCGCTGGCTGGCTGTTCTGATGGCTGCAATTACAGCCATCAGTTTCTCAGCTTGCACTCCAGCGCGATCGCAATTAGCAAACAGACTCATCGTCCCCACCCCCAGTGGCCCGTCCACCTTCAACTACCCGCTAAATCAATCAGCCTATAGCGTTTTTGGCTATCTCAACGAAGGATTGATCAACGAAAACGGCTTAACATCGAAACTAGAACCCGGTTTAGCCGAGTCATGGGAAGTTTCCAAAGATGGCAAAAAGATTGTCTTCACCCTGCGAGAGGGCTTGAAATGGTCTGATGGCGAACCGATGACTACTGATGACATTATCTTCAGCTATGACAAAATTTATTTCAATGATAAAATCCCTAGCGGTTTAAAAGATACTCTGAGAGTTGGAATCAGCCGCCAATTCCCAAAACTCAAAAAACTTGATAGCCGCCGAGTCGAATTTTCCGTTGCAGAACCCTTTGCTCCATTTATTAGATATGCTGGAGGAATACCGATTTTACCAGCTCATATTTTACAAGAATCAATCAGCAATACAGATAGTAAAGGCAAGCCGAAGTTCCTGACCACTTGGGGAACCGATACTGACCCTCAAAAAATTGTCGGTAACGGTCAATACCGAATGCTCAGTTATACTCCTAATCAACGAGTTGTGTTGGAACGCAATCCCTATTTTTGGCGCAAAGATGCTCAAGGAACTACTCAGCCTTACATCCAGCAAATTGTCTGGCAAATTATCGAAAATACTGATACTCAACTGCTGAATTTCCGATCGGGCGATTTGGATACCTTGGACGTGCAGCCGGAAGTGTTTCCGCTGCTGAAACGGGAGGAAAAACGTGGCAAATATACCGTGTTTAACGGCGGGCCGGACACTGGCAGTGTCTTTATGTGTTTCAACCTAAATAAGGGGCGCAACGCTCAAGATAAGCCCTTTATAGACCCGATTAAGTCTCGGTGGTTCGCGACTAAGGAGTTTCGGCAGGCGATCGCCTATGCCATCAACCGTGACGCCATGACTAACAATATTTATCGCGGACTTGGCGCGCCCCTGCATTCCCCAATTCCAGCCCAAAGCCCATTCTACTTGTCTCCAGAACAGGGATTGAAAACTTACAGCTACGACCTCCAAAAAGCCAAAGACTTGCTGCTAAGTGCTGGCTTCAAGTATAATGCTGAAGGCGAATTACTGGATACAGAGGGCAACAAAGTGCGATTTACTTTGTTAATGGCTTCTGGGAAAAAAGTGCGGGAACAAATGGGAACGCAAATCAAACAAGACTTGGGCAAACTGGGGATGCAAATTGATACGCAGTTCCTGAGTTTTAACACTTATGTCGAAAAGCTGCGTTTGACTAAAAATTGGGATACTTACCTCGGTGGTTTTACCGGAGGTTTGGAACCACACGGCGGCTACAATATTTGGTCTGTCAAGGGCACTATGCACAATTTCAACCAGGGAGCGCTGGCAGGAGAACCGCCGATTAAGGGTTGGGAAGTGTACGACTGGGAACAAAAAATTGATGACCTTTACGTGAAGGCTTCCCAAGAGCTTGATGAGGTGAAACGCAAGAAACTTTATGGGGAGACACAGCAGATTATCGCAGAACAAGTGCCTTTTATTTATATGGTAAATCCCCTGACTTTTCAGGCTGTGCGCGATCGCATTTCGGGAATTAAATACAGTGCCATAGGAGGTGCTTTTTGGAACTTATACGAGTTGAAAATTACTGAATAGTCAGTTGTTATTGGTTATTGGTTATTGGTTATTTGCTGTACCCTGAGCGTAGTCGAAGGGTTAGCTGTTACCAATGCCCAATGCCCAATGCCCAATGCCCAATGCCCAATGCCCAATTCCCCATTCCCCATTCCCAATTCACAATATTTATGGAACCAGAAATCTTACAAAAGTTACTCGAATCTGTGGCGGCTGGCGATATCAGTCCCGCCACCGCTTTAGACAAATTAAAGCATTTCGACTTTGAACAAGTCGGAGATTTTGCAAAAATTGACCACCACCGCACTCTCAGAACCGGTTTCCCAGAAGTAATCTGGGGCCCCGGTAAAACACCAGACCAAATTGTGGAGATTATCCAGGCGATGCGCGGGCGAAATCCGGCGGTGATGGCCACACGAATTGAGCCAGAAGTTTTCGAGCAATTACAACAAAAAATACCCGATTTATGCTATTACCAAAAAGCTCGAATTTGTGCAATTTCTCCTGATTCTCCAACTTCGCAACATCCAGGTAAAGTAACAATTATTAGTGCAGGAACAGCAGATTTACCTGTAGCGGAAGAAGCGGCAGTAACTGCGGAACTTTGCGGTTTTCAGGTACAACGTTTGTGGGATGTAGGAGTTGCCGGCATTCACCGTTTACTGAGTAATCGGCACGTAATTGATGATGCTGATGTATTAATTGCGGTTGCTGGTATGGAAGGTGCTTTGGCGAGTGTGGTTGCGGGTTTGGCAGATTGTCCGGTGATTGCTGTGCCGACAAGTGTGGGTTATGGCGCGAGTTTTGGCGGGATTGCACCTCTTTTAACTATGCTCAATTCTTGTGCGGCTGGTGTTGGTGTGGTGAATATTGATAATGGATTTGGTGCGGCAATTTTGGCCTGTCAAATTCTTAGATGTGCTGGCCGAGTTGGGAAAAAGTAACTAATTGCGATCGCCCTTAATATCATTCCGGTAACACCGGAATGATATAGAGGAGACGGCTTGGCCTTAGTCCCTACCGATAATAATATTGTAGGGACACGACACTGTCGTCTCCTAATTTCGGCTACTAATAATTCCGATGCTAACGGAATTAATCTCAATTCCCTAAATCAACCGGAAATTAGCAGATGTAATCGCATTAGCACTCACTCCGATCATCACACCTAACTGCTCCCCTGTCAAGAGATTCTTGATGAGAGTTCCCTGATTATTTTGACTGATTCCTAACTGACCAAAACTCAAACCACCAGCTAATCCAATCAAATCTTGACCCTGGGTAAAATCACCGATAGTATCAAATCCTTGACGAGTTCTTAATACAAAGATATCGTTCCCGCTACCCCCAATCAAACTATCATTACCCAAATCTCCGTAAAGAATATCATCACCTTTCCCACCAGTCAGAGTATCGTTATCTTCGCCTCCGTAAATAGTATCATTTCCTTCACAGCCTGCAAGGATATCATCCTGTTCATTACCGTTGATAAAATCATTGCCAGCCCCACCACAAATAGTGTCTGAGCCCTCATTCCCAAACAGGTAGTCATCACCTTCACTACCAAGCATTGTGTCGTCACCTTTGCCTCCAAATAAGGTGTCATCATCCTTACCACCATCAATGAAATCATCATTTCTGTTACCATAGATGATGTCCTTGCCTTCGCGGCCATTTAGGGAATCATTACCTTTGCCTCCGAAGATTAAATCATTGCCCAACTCACCCAGAATGATGTCATTATTTTCATCCCCAAATAGGATGTCGTCACCTTTGCCACCGCTGATAAAGTCATTACCTTTATTGCCGTTGAGTATGTCGCGACTATTCCCACCATATAAGTTGTCATTCCCAGATTTGGCATCGAATATATTGCCGTTGTTGCTGCCGAGAAATTCATCGTTTCTCGGAGTGCCTATTTGAATGCCGGATACACCGAGTATGGTGTTTTCAACTGAATTTGGTTGGTTTAAATTGGGATAGGCAATTTTGTCGCAGATGCAGTCATCATTGGGGATGTTATTAGTTACTGGTGTCGGAGTTGGTGTCGGAGTTGGCGTTGGTGTCGGAGTTGGAGTTGGAGTTGGCGTTGGTGTTGGAATAACTATCGGAATTGGTATTGAAATAGGAGTTGGTGTAGGAGTTGGAGTTGGTGTTGGAGTTGGTGTAGGAGTTGGTGTAGGAGTTGGAGTTGGTGTTGGAGTTGGTGTTGGAGTTGGTGTTGGAGTTGGTGTTGGAGTTGGAGTTGGTGTTGGTGTGATGTCGTTATCAGTATTAGTAACTGCGACATCAGCAGGATTAACACCGTTATAATTAGTATCGGTACTGGTAGCAGCAGCAGTAACAATATTGTAAGCAACATTCCCATCTACTACTAATTCATCTACTCCTTTAACGGTGACAGTTTGGGGAGTATTCCAGTTAGCATTGGTGAAAGTTAAACTCGGTTTGTCTACAGTACCTTCAGCCGTTTTATCAGAAGTAATTCCAATACTGACATCGGCTGTAGGCTGGCTATCTAAAACTACCGTAAAAGTAGCAGTACCTCCCGCTTCCGTAGTTGTTAATCCGCTGGTGGGAGTGACGGTGATGCCTTTGGTGTCGTTATCAGTATTAGTAACTGCGACATCAGCAGGATTAACACCGTTATAATTAGTATCGGTACTGGTAGCAGCAGCAGTAACAATGTTGTAAGCAACATTTCCATCTACTACTAATTCATCTACTCCGGTGATAGTGACAGTTTGGGGAGTATTCCAGTTAGCAGCATTGAAAGTTAAACTCGGTTTATCTACTTTACCTTCAGCCGTTTTATCGGAAGTAATGCCAATAGCCACATCTGCCGTAGGCTGGCTATCTAAAACTACCGTAAAAGTAGCAGTACCTCCCGCTTCGGTAGTTGCTAATCCGGCAGTCGGATTAATCGAAATTCCCGCAGTATCATCGTTTTGAATCGTAGTTGTGATTGGAGAACCGATAATATTAGCAGTTCCTGGGGCTGTGGCGTTGCTCAGAGTTAGTGCTAAAGTTTCGTTAGGTTCGACAATGCGATCGCCCAAAACGGACACCGCAATAGTCGCTATGCTAGCATTGGCAGCAAAACTAATCGTACTGCCAGTAGCCGTGACTCCAGTGCCGGTAACGTTGGGGTTATTGTAATCCACACCATTGGTGGCGGTTCCCCCAAAACTAAAATCAATACTACTACCTTGGTTAATTTCTCCGGTGCGGGTAACGGTGAAACTTACCACTTGAGTACCGCTATTTCCCTCTGTTACAGTGGCGGTACTGCCGACAACGCTATAAGTAATATCGTTATCGGTAATCTGTGCGTTCACAGGACCGATCGCCCTTGTTGTTGGATAATTGGGATCTGTACTGTTGGTAATGGCGTGGGTTAATGCACTGGTATGGGCCCCTTCCGGTAGCGTGTCATCAACAGCACGAACGGTGACAGTTTGGGGAGTAATGCCATTAACATTGGTGAAGGTTAAAGTTTGCGTGGCGGCAAAAGTCGTTCCATTTAGGCTAACTTGGGCTTGAGCATCGGCCGTTACAGTAATTTGAACATTGCTTGTGGGGAGGGTGTTCAATTGTACAGTATAAGTATCTGTAATTCCCCCCTCTGTTACTTCGGTATTGCCCCCCGATTGAGTGACGGTGACGCCGGGAGTATCATTGTCTGTGTTGGTAACTGAGACATCGGCTGGATTGAGATTGTTATAGTTAGTGTCGGCGGTGGTGGTGTCGGGGGCGGTGATAATTTGGTAGTTAATATTGCCGTCAGCCACTAAATCGTCTACACCGGTGATGGTGACAGTTTGGTAAGCATTCCAATTAGTCGAATTAAATGTGAGGCTAGCGGGTAAAACCGTGCCTTCTGCCGTGTTGCTGCTGGTTAAACCAATGCTGACATCTGCTGTGGGTTGGCTTCTCAGGCGAATGTCAAAAGTGGCTTGGGCTCCTGTTTCGCTGGTATTGCCACTAATCGGGAGGATATCAAATCCGGCAGTGTCGTTGTCGGTGATGGTGAAACTACCTGTGGTGGTAGTTCCTAATTGAATGCCTGCGGATGGATTGCTAATGG
>JAYTZD010000201.1:0-1788 GCA_043742065.1 Oscillatoriales bacterium | reverse complement strand
TGCTGCGAAACACTGGAATTTAATTACTTTCTGCGAAGAACCTCGCGTTGCCTATGATAGAGTCAACCTTAGTGGCTTTTTCTCTGGCAAAACAGCGGGAGATTTATCTCTGGTTGCACCAGGCTTTTATCAAGAAAATGGCATTCAAATTCACATCGGTGACAAAGCAGTTAGTATTAACCGCGAACAAAAAACAGTCTCTTCAGCCAATGGTTTGGAAGTTCCCTATGACAAAATTGTTCTAGCCACTGGTTCCTATCCATTTGTGCCGCCAATTAAAGGCAAAGATGCTGCGGGTACTTTTGTTTATCGGACAATTGATGACCTGGAAGCGATGTCAGATTACGCTAAAAATTGCCAAGTTGGTGTGGTAATTGGTGGCGGCTTGTTGGGCTTAGAATGTGCGAATGCTTTGCAAAATATGGGTTTGAAAACTCATGTAGTTGAGTTTGCACCGCGACTGATGCCTGTACAGGTTGATGATGCTGGTGGCGCAATTCTGAGTAAGAAAATAGAAGATTTGGGAGTTTCGATCCACACCAGCAAGTCTACTACCGAAATTGTCAATGAAGATGGTAAAGTTACGAAAATGCTGTTTGCTGATGGTTCGGAATTGGCAACGGATATGATTGTATTTTCGGCTGGGATTCGCCCTCGTGATGAAATTGCGAGAGATTGTGGGATTGCAGTAGGAGAACGTGGTGGTATTGTCATTAATGATAGTTGTCAAACATCAGATTCTGACATTTATGCGATCGGGGAATGTGCGCTTTATGATAATCGGATTTACGGGTTAGTTGCTCCCGGTTATACAATGGCAAGTGTCGCCGCAGATGTTTTAAGTAGTTTAGTAGATGACGGGCAAGATGCCCGTGCCACAAATGCTACAAACGGGCAAGATGCCCGTGCCACAAGCACTTTTACTGGTGCGGATATGTCCACAAAACTCAAACTTTTGGGGGTGGATGTTGCTAGTTTTGGAGATGCTTTTGCTAAGTCTGCGAATGCTAAAGAAATTGTTGTGGCTGACACTTTCCAAGGCGTTTACAAAAAATTAGTTCTGAATCAAGATGGTAGCCGAATTTTAGGCGGAATTCTCGTGGGAGATGCTTCTGCTTACGGTACTTTGGTGCAATTCATGCAAAATGATATTGCCTTACCACCGCATCCTGAAGATTTGTTGATGCCACCGCGAGAAGGCGGAGCACCTGCTGGTTTGGGAGTTGATAGTTTGCCGGATTCTGCTCAGATTTGTTCGTGTAATAATGTGAGTAAGGGGCAGATTTGTGAGGCGATTCGCGATCGCAATTTAACTGATGTCGCCAGCGTCAAGAAGTGCACTCAAGCTGGTACGGGCTGCGGTGGGTGTGTGCCTTTGGTGACGGATATTTTCAAGTCTGAGATGAAGAAAGCCGGGGTTGCTCTCAAAAACCACCTCTGCGAACATTTTGAATATTCCCGTCAAGAATTGTACCATTTAGTGCGCTCTCAAGGTGTTAAAAGTTTTGAAGATGCGATCGCACAACATGGCAAAGGCAAGGGCTGCGAAATTTGTAAACCTGCTGTTGCTTCGATGCTGGCTTCCACTTGGAATGAGCATATCTTAGAGAAGTCTCATGTGGGCTTGCAAGATACGAATGATTACTTTTTGGCAAATATTCAACGCGATGGTACTTATTCGGTGGTGCCGCGAGTACCGGGGGGAGAAATCACGCCGGATAAGTTGATTGTGTTGGGGGAAGTTGCTAAGGAATTTGGGCTTTATACTAAGATTACTGGCGCGCAACG
>JAYTZD010000200.1:0-7288 GCA_043742065.1 Oscillatoriales bacterium | reverse complement strand
TGTAGGGAAACGGCACTGCCGTGTCCTAATTTTGGCTATAATCATTCCGATGTAACCGGATTTGATATAACCAAATCCCCGAATTCTTGAAGGAGTCGGGAATTTAGGACAAAGATTAAATCAAATCACAGCAATACAATCAATTTCAACTAACACATCTTTCGGCAAACGCGAAACCTCCACACAAGCGCGCGCCGGTGCAGTTTCGGCATCAAAATATTTCGCATAAACCGCATTCACAGCGGCGAAATCATTCATATCTTTGAGGAAAACCGTAGTTTTTACGACATCCAACCAAGTCGCACCAGCTTCTGTGAGAATGGCTTCGAGATTTGCCATAACTTGTTCGGTTTGTTTGGCCACGTCGTCGGTGTAGACAATATCGTTTAGTCTAATATCGATCGCAATTTGCCCAGCTACAAACAGCATAGTGCCCGAAGCTGCGATCGCTTGATTGTAAGGGCCCACTGGTGCGGGGGCTTTGTCAGTACGAATAATTTTGCGTGTCATAGATGTTACTTTTTGAGATTGTTGTTGAGAGGTTTCTGGTTTGTAAAATTCTCCATCGGGCATGATTGTACCAGTGAAGTCTGCATCCTTGATGTTCATACCATAAGTCTTGGCATCAGTCAAATCTGCTCTCTTAAGCTTAGCACCCTCCAGATTTGCTCGGATCAAATTAGCTCTTTGAAGACCTGTTCTCTCTAAATTTGCACCCCGCAAACAAGCGTTTCTCAGATTGATTTCTGTCAATTCGGCTCCAGCTAAATCGGCTTCTGCTAGATTGATACCCGACAAATCATAGCTAGACAAATTCACACCGCGCAGCTTTGCTCCCTGAAGATTAGTATCTTTGATTGTTAAGCCAGTTATATCTGCCCGACTTAAGTCTGCTTCAGTCAAGTTTGCTTTAGTCAGGTTTGCACTGTTGAGTTTAGCTCTACTCAAACACACTTCAATCAAGGATGCTTCAGTGAAGTTTGCACCAGTTAGTTGGGCATCACTTAAGTTGGCTTCATTCAAGTTGGCATTACTAAAATTAGCAGAATTCAAATTGGCTTTACTCAAATCAGCACCGCACAAATCTGCATAAGTGAAGTTTGCAGATTGAGCTTGTACTAACCCGCTCAAATTTGCACCTTTCAGAGATGCCTTCGTGAGGTTTGTACTATTAAGCGTTGCTCCCGTTAAGTTAGCCTCATTCAACTCTGCTGCTGTCAAGTTTGCAGAGCTTAAGTCTATCCCACTTAAGTCTGCACCTTTGAGGTCTACCCCTCTGAGCATAGCTGAATGAAATTTTCGTTCGCCTTTAGCATATCTTTCTAAAAGTTCTTCAGCATCCATAAATAACCTCGATCGCCCTTTCGTCCCAAAAATCACTATACCATCCGCGCGAATCAGGAGTACACCTGCCATTTTGCGCGCGGATGATTATCCGATTTCACACAAGATTACCCGTGGAACAATATCAGCCAGCAATAAACTTCATCGCCACACCATTCATGCAGTAGCGTTTGCCAGTAGGTGCAGGGCCGTCATCAAATACATGACCCAAATGCCCGCCACAGCGACGGCAATGCACCTCAATTCTAGTCCCAAACAGCGAATTATCGATCGATGTCGCGATCGCCCCTTTGATCGGATCGTAAAAACTTGGCCAACCAGTACCGCTATCAAATTTAGTTTGCGACGCATAAACTGGTAAATTACACCCAGCACACGCATAAATTCCCTTCCCGTATTGCTTGTCAAGAATGCTAGTATGAGAGCGTTCAGTAGCGTGTTTTCGCAACACATTAAACTGTGCCGGAGTCAAAAATTTGCGCCACTCTGCCTCAGTTTTAGTAACTTCAAAAACACCATTACTAGCAGCCATAACATCTGACTTACCAGGCAAACAGGATGATAACCATGCCATGCTTACTGTCGCTACACCAGCTTTCAAAAATAATCGTTTCTTCATAATCCATCATCCACTTGCTAATTACTTAATCTCAACCACGAGCAGTTACACTCAAAAAATTTTGCTTGCTTTGTACCTCTTTAAGAAATTAGGAGACGGCAGTGCCGTGTCCCTACAATAAATCTGGGGTAGGGAGACGGCACTGCCGTCTCCTCTATATCATTCCGGTGCAACCGGAATTGATATTACTCCTACAAGTATTGTGGTGAATTAACTCGATCGCTCAAAAGTCCTGCGAGGACTTTAATCCTCACAGAACTCATACCATTCAAACATCACCCAACCTAGACAACAGCCGGAGCACCAACAACTTCACCCTTCAGCATCCGAGCAGCAGCATCCAGCAATTGCTCTTCCAAATAAGGCTTCGTGAAATAACCTTTCGCGCCCAAACTATAAGCCATTTGGCGGTGTCTGTCAGCACCACGAGAAGTTAGCATCGCGATCGGCAATTCACACAAAACCGCATCTTTCTGCATCCGAGAAAGCAGCTCCAAACCATCCATTCGAGGCATTTCAATATCGCAGAACACGATATCGCAAGGCAAACCAGACTTCATCTTCTCCCAAGCTTCCTTACCATCGCGAGCTTCTTCTACACGATAGCCAGACTTCTCAAAAGTAATCGATAGGAGCGATCGCACTGTAATCGAGTCATCCACAATCAATACTGTCGGTTCAGCCTTTTCTTCGATCGGCTCCAGAGGAACCCGATCGCCTTCCCAAAGCGTGCCACCAGCATCTTTCCGCAGCCTCCCCGTCGCCAAATCAATCAGTTCCAGAACGTCCGCAATCGCCACAATTTTGCCATCTCCCAGCACCGTAGCTCCAGCAATCCCGATCGGCTTCGGCACCGGCCCTTCCAACTGTTTAATCACGATTTCCTGTTCTGTCGAAACCTGATCCACCTGTACCGCCAAGAAAGTACCAGCCGATCGCAACACAATCACCGAAATCATGTCATCGTCAGTATTAAACCCATAAACACTACCCCGACCCAGATGGCGGTGGTAGGCCAACAACTCCCGCAGCGGACGGAAAGGCAAAATCGTACCCCGCCAATCAATACAAGGCAGCCCATCAACCCCCGTCGTCACCTGATCGCGAGGGACATCGATCATATCCTCCACCCCATCCATCGGGAAAGCAATTCGAGCGCGATCGCTAATACAGCACAAAGCCTTAGAAATACTCAACACCAGAGGTAAGCGAATCGTGAATACAGTCCCCTTGCCGATCGTTGAATCAATGCTCACCGTCCCCCGAATTTCCTGCAAAGAAGTCAGCACCACATCCATACCAACTCCCCGGCCAGCAAACTCCGTAGCCTGTTCCTGGGTGGTAAAACCGGGCTTGAACAGCAACTCGTACACCTCTAAGCGAGTCATTCTCTGAGCCTGAGCAGCCGTCAACAAACCCTGTTTAATCGCCTTCGCCTTCACCTGCTGCGGGTCAATCCCCGCCCCATCATCAGACACCGAAATCACCGTTTGATTCCCTTGGTGAAAAGCCCGAATCGTAATTCTGCCCATCGCAGGCTTCCCAGCCGCCAACCGCACTTCCGGCGATTCAATCCCGTGAGTAATCGCATTATTGACCAAGTGAGTCATGGGGTCATAAAGCTGATCCACAATCATCTTGTCAATCAAAATATCCTTACCCTCAACCTGCAACTGAGCCTGCTTCCCGCACTTAATCCCAATTTCCCGCACCGCCCGGAACAGCCTATCCGTCGTCTCCGCAAACGGTTTCATCCGAGCCTTAGTCAAACCTTCTTGCAGTTGAGTCGTGACTTGTCGCAATTGACGAGTCACCTGATCCGCCTCATCCACCAAAAACTCGATGTCAGCAGCCGACTCCCGAACCCGGACAATCAATTCAATAATCTCCTGGGCCAAACTGTGGAAAGGAGTAAACCTGTCCATCTCCTCTGGTTTCCAAGCTCCATCTCGCTGGTGCTGGGATTGCTCCTCAGAACGCCAAGCCGATCGATGTCCCTGTCGATTCGCCAGCAAAGCAATCTCCAACAAACTCCGCTCATAGAAGTCCTGAGTCCGTTGACTGACATCGCTCAACAACGTCACCTGATGCAGCAAATTATCCAAAAACTGCCGCATCCGTTCCTGATCCTGCTCCAAACTATTGCGGTTCACCACCAGTTCCCCCATCAAGTTGCTGAGGTTATCTAGCTGCTTCACAGGCACCCGCATTGTTTGGTCGCCGAATCCCTGACGGGGGCCCTTGGGTCGAATCCCACCTGGACGCGAGCTGATGTTACCCTCGCCCTGACGTGCACCCTCCTTTGGTTCATCCAGCAGTGCTTCTAAATCGCTGAAATCATCATCGAACCCATGCTGTGGGGCAGTTTTTCCCGAACTTGTGGCTCTGGTTGGCATAGAAATTTCGGGTAGTGTCTTGCTCTCGCTCAACATTTCTTCGAGATCGGAGAAAACTTCTGAATTAAGTGAACTCTGACTTGCCACCTGAGCAGCAGCTATTGCAGCGCCTGTAGTCCCAAAACTTAATAGGGACTCTAAATCATCAAAACTCTCTTCCGCATCCTCAGAAATCGCATCGGTATCAAAAAAGCCAGACAGGGACTCGGTATCCAATTCCGATGACGGCTCCTCAGTATCCCAAAAACCCGTAGTCAGTTCGGATGTCACTAAAGGCCCAGCATCGATCGAATCCAATAAATCATCAAAACCATCCAAATCCACGCTATCGAGAGTCGCCCCGGTCTCCAGCGCCAGTAAACCAGCATCTTCTTCAAAGCCATCATCATCAAAGATTGCCGATATGGGTTCCAAGTCCCCGCTCGAAACCTCTGTTTCCAGCTCGTTAAACAAGTCATCTTCTCCATCGGTCATCAAATCGATCGACAGCCCATCAAACAAATCTGCCTCACCCTCATCGAAGGAGTCATCAGCAATATCTGCGGACGATTCTCCTAAATCTCCTGATTCGACAGTATCGCCTGAGATTACAGGGCCTTCTCCAAACATATCCTCCAACAAATCAAAGGTATTCCCCTCATCAAAATGTCTACTATAATCTCCGTGACCTTTTGTCACTACTGGCTCAGTTGTCAAATCCTGGTCCGATGAGGTAACAATAGTGCGATCGATCGCACTACCCAACTCCCCACTCTGCAATTGAGTCTCATCGTCAAAATTCAGCCAATCTTCCGTATTTACTGTTTCCAAATCCTCACCCTCATAGTCAATACCTGTGGGCACTGAGTCGAACAGTTCCACTAAATTTGCAGCCTGCTGAGACCGGGCGGCTGTGGAACCTAGACCCTGTTCTGCCATCTGTTCTGACTGCGCCACCGCATCCAAAGAAACGCTTCCAAACAGCGCATCCAAATCCCCATCTGACTGTGACTGATTGTCGGGAGAAAGCGACTCTTCTAGACCAAAGGCATCTTCCAGCCAATTGTCTTCAGGAATGTCTAAATCAGTATCTGATGTCATACTAAATAAGTTATCAATTTCTGGATTTTGTTCATCCACCGTCGCCAAATTGCGATCGCCCCCCTGTGTTTTTTGTTCACCTTCCTCCGAAAAGAAATCAGAATTCATACCTAGCAACTCGCTCAAATCCAGATCATCTGAAGTTTCCGAGCTAGCAGCACAATCATCTATTTCCAGCACATCATCTTCTGTCACAGAAGTTTGAGCAGCCACTTCATCTAACAGAGTACCCAGAGCATCATCCGATCGCCGATCATCGACTAAATCATGATTTCCCGATCGATTTTTGCCAACATTAACAGCATTATCTGCTTTCAAATCCCCACTTTTCAGGCCCCGCGATTCATCGGAACTCCCTGACTCACGACCCAGTGCATCCGAGCCAAACAAACTGGTAAGGTCATCTATCGGGGGAACAATGTCTACCTCTGAACCCGCAGCATCGTACTCATCTAGCAACAAATCAGTAAAATCAGCCGAACTATCCTCATCATCCAGTTGCAGCAATCCCCCACTCTGAACCCTATTCGAGCCAGTCTCCTCAAAGTCATCCTCCCCTTCCCAAGCACCATCTAAGTCTGGACTCTCGCCATCAAACAAGTCAGCCAAAGTATTCAGTTCCGCAGCGCCCACCTCTGGCCCCATGCGACTCGAAACCCTGAAAGCAGCAGTTTCGAGTTCTGAGTCTCTAAACCCTGGGGAATCGCCAAATTTGGGCGATCGACCGCTACCATAATCATTGCTATCGTCACTGTCGAGTTTATCAAACAATTCATCTATGCTCAGCCCAGAAATAGTCGGTAGCATCTGTTCGACCGCGGAGTGTTCTTCTGCTCTGACCAAATCCCAAACCTCATCTTCCCCAGCCATACCGCCTGCGTCAGTCCCTGGCTGAGCAAAAGCCAATAAATCCTCAAAATCTGCTTCGGGAGTCACAATCCCTCCCAGTCCCCTCAGTTTCGCACCGACTACAATTTCCGACTCCATCCCGGAGAGGACTAAATCTTGAGCTTGTTTGATATCCTTAATCACCACTGGTGCTAAGATGCGATAGGAATTGTCTTGATTGGCGATCGCCCTGGACCCAGCCTCAATCAACCCAATCCAACAACTTAAATTAAACTCCTCCCCCGCCAGCCTCAAATTCCCACAAATACCTCTGAGCCTGCGCCTGCTTTCCTCACATTCAGGCTGTTTAAATTCTTGGAGCATTTCCCGCATTCGCGCCGGCACATCCGACTCAAAAACCAAGCGCATCGAACCTTGATGACTCTCCGCTCGATCGACTCCGAACCCAGAACCCAAAAAACTTTCCGAGGTAGCAGCAAAGCTGGCTCTATCGATCACTCCGGCAGGATCTGCTAGTAGGGTAATATCATCGCTATCCCCCACCTTGTATCCCACCAGGCCTCCCAAATGGTTGTTGAGTTCCTGAAACACCGGTTCAAGCTCACGAACCATCTGTTCCCCTAGTTCTTCAGTGAGGCCAAAGGGGCCTGATAGCTGTTCCAACAGTCCCTGTAAAGTATCAAATATTCGCAGGAACAGTGACTCTAGCTGTTGGTCTACTTTGACCTTGCATTCTTTGAGTATTTTGAAGCTATCTTCTAGTCTGTGGGAGGTTTGTTGAATGCTTGTCAGCCCCAGCATCGCTGCTCCTCCTTTGACAGAGTGAGCGGCTCTGAATACTTCGTTGACCAGTTCTGGGTCTTCGATCGTCACTTGCAGATTTAGCAGGCCTTGTTCGATCGTATTGAGGTGGTCTTTTGCCTCCTCAATAAAGTAGCCCATAATCCTCTGTTGTTGTTCCGGCAGCATATTTTTTTCCTTAATTTTAATCGTTATTGTA
>JAYTZD010000199.1:0-1794 GCA_043742065.1 Oscillatoriales bacterium | reverse complement strand
TAGTCAGAAAAGCTGAATCAACCGAAACTTTGGTGATTGGCCCCAACAGTCCGGGAATTATTGTACCGGACAAGTTATTGCTGGGAACTCACCCCAAGGAATTTTACACTCCCGGCCCGGTGGGGATCATCAGTCGCAGCAGCACTTTGACTTACGAAATTGCTCTGGAACTAACTAATGCGGGGTTGGGACAGTCGATGGCGGTTTGTATTGGCTGTGACGCGATTGTCGGTTCTTCTTTTATGCAGTGGCTGCAAATTTTGGACGAAGATGAGACTACGGAGGCGATCGTTTTGGTAGGGGAAGTTGGCGGGTGGAGTGAACAAGCTGCTGCTTCTTACATCGCTGAGGCGATCGACAAACCGGTGGTGGCTTACCTAGCTGGCCGCTACGCCCCCAAAGGCCCGTCTTTGGGCCACGCCGGCATCCTGATCAGTTCTAGGGCTGCGGCGCGCAAAGCCTTTGGGGTGATCGCAGAAGATAAAATGGCTGCCTTTGAGGAGGCAAATATCCCAGTAGCTTCTCGGCCTTCGGAGGTACCTAAGTTGATCAATAAATTACTCAAGAAAGATTAAGATCAGCTCGATCGGCTTAGCTAAATACTTGAGTAGCTATGGTTACAAAACCTTGACAAAAGCTCTGTTAACCTGGTAGCAATTAATGATATTGGAAGCTCGCTGCTGTGGGATTTGTTAATATTTCAATTGTTGAAGGTAATCCGCATCTGCGATCGCTCTTAGGCTGGCATCTACAGCAAGTCGGTCACTGGGTGCATCAATCGGCGGATATCAATCATGCTAGGGAAATATTTTTCAGCCAACAGCCATCCCTAGTAATTCTGGATGCTGAATTGCCTGATGGAGACGGTTTGGAATTTTGCCACTGGCTACAAAAGCAGCAGCAGTCGCTGATTTTGATGCTGTCGGCGCGGAATTCCGAAGCCGATATTGTTGAGGGTTTGAAGTCGGGGGCTGACGATTACCTGACTAAACCGTTTGGAATGCAAGAATTTATGGCGCGGGTAGAAGCTCTGATGCGTCGCAACCGCACGATGATACCACCAGCTACCCTGGAATGCGGGCTCCTGAAAATTGATTTAGTACAGCGCCGAGTTAGGTTGTACGAGGAACAGATTGAACTGACTCCCCAGGAATTTAGCCTGTTGTACGTGCTAGCTCAAGCTGGTGGAGTGCCCCTTTCGCGATCGGATTTACTGCGGAGAGCTTGGCCTGATGCGATCGACAACCCCCGCACGATCGATACTCACGTACTATCTTTGCGGAAAAAAATCGAAATTGATCCACGACAACCGAGTCTGATTCAAACTGTGCGGAATGTTGGCTATCGTCTGAATTTGGAACTGTTTAATGGGAATGAATGGCATTCACCGCTACCGAGGGCTGTGAGTTCTTAATCTGGTGTTTGATTTTATATTGGAAATTGAGTTGCGATCGCATCTGTTTTCGCAGCCATTATAAAATCATTGCGGTGCAGTCCCGAAATCGCGTGAGTCCACCATGTCACCGTAACCTTTCCCCACTCAGTTAAAAGTGCGGGGTGATGTCCTTCAGTTTCTGCAACTTCGCCGACATTGTTGGTAAAGGCGATCGCACTTTGAAAATCGGGAAATTTGTAAGTGCGTTCTAATTGGGGAATCCCATCTTTTTCGACTAAGTTCCAGTCAGGAATTAGAGGTTTGAGTTGGACTATTTCAAAGGCTGTGACGCGGGGCGAGTTTTGGCGACAAGCAGCACACTTTTCTTGGGATAGAGTTGACATAAGTTGCTTTTTAGA
>JAYTZD010000198.1:0-3767 GCA_043742065.1 Oscillatoriales bacterium | reverse complement strand
CGGGTTGCTGTAGGTGAGGGTGTGGCGATTTTTTCTCAGCTTGATGCGGATAGTTTGAATGCTGATGATAAGACTTATTTACGCTTTACTCGCTGGCGTCAAACTCGCGCCAATGCTCAGATTTTGGCTAATTTGGGGGCGAGTTTTAAGGCGGATGGGGTGGTGTTTAATGGTTCGAGTCAGGAGTTTTATCACTCGGATTATCGGACGGATTTTGATGATGGGGATGATCCTTATCGGTATTATCGATGGTAGGTTTTTTTAACCGCAGAGGGCGCAGAGGACACAGAGGAAGAGAAGAGAGAATCGACGCAGTAGGGAAGCTGTATCACAGGTCAAAGTGACGGCGGAAGCGGGGGTCTAGTTTGTCGGTTTTCTGTTGGTTGCAGGTGAGACAGAGGGTTTGTAGGTTGCTGATGTCGTTGCTGCCGCCACGGGCTAGGGGGATGATATGATCGATCGACAGTTGGATTTCTTGTTTGGTTTGTCCGCAACTTTGGCATTGGTATTTGTTGCGGGCGAATACATATTTTCTGACTTCTGGGGGAATCGTTATTCTAGGGGTTTTAGTCATGAATTGTTCGGTTGATTTTCATGGTTTAGTAGTTGGCGGCGTAAATCATCAAGGGGTGATTCTGGTTTGCTAGTTTCTAATTGATTGTTTTCTGGTGTTTCCTCGACTTCTGGTTCGTCTGGGCAAAATTCTATAGTAACATTGAGTTTGAGCTTAATCTTTCCTTTCTTCCAGCCCGGAGCACCCACTCTGAGAATTTCACAATCTATACCTTCACCAAACCAGTTCTCATATAAACGACGTGTTAGATCGGTAGTTAAAGCTACATCAATATTTAGGGATTGCTGGCTTAAGAACTGATTGAGTGTTTGTCCTAACCCATTTTCAGGCAAAACTCTATTTACTGTTTCCTTAAGTTTTTCTATTTTAAGCATTGCGTTACCAAAAGATAAAGCATCATCATTACCACAGTTGTGAAAATCAAATTTATCTTCCATATTAATCTCTAAGTTTTTTTTACTGTCATCCTAGCTATTTTAGAGTAGCATCTTTCTTTTGGCAATAATCCCGGCGATTGGAAATCGCGTCTACACAAACAATGTCCGCCTCCGCGGACTAAGAGTGTTTTCAACCCGCGAAGGCGGGTTTTGTCTGTGTAGGCGCGATTTCCAATCGCCGTAATTTCAATCAATATTTTTCGCCTCAAAATCAACAGAAATACCATCATTTTGTCCAATTACAGGCAACAAACTCTCATACAACTGCATTGCCTGCAAACAGCTATTAATCCCAGAAACCGCCCGATCGTACTTTTCGATCTTTTCATCATTCTCCCCTTGCAACCGCTGGTTCCTAGCGATTTTCTCCTCCGCCTCCTGCGCCAAAGTTTGCTCCACATAATCGCGGGCTTGACTGTATTTCTGCAAAATATCATCCGCTTGCTTCTCCGCCATCGGTAACAAATGATCTTTCAGCGTCTTATTAACAGTTTGGCGGAAGGTTTGTCGGATAGTTTTCGATACTTTTGGCTCGAAATCTAGGCGCAATAATTGCCTAATTGCCGGTTGGGCATCAACCATATTTTCGCAGTCGTAACCTTGAGATGTTTGCTGCAATGTTTGTCGGAATTGATAAATCGAAAACGTGTCTTCGTCGTAAAAACGGGGGCTTTCTCGCACGTAGCGATCGCACTCAACACCAGCCGCATTTACCAAAGCATCAGAAACCCGCTTTGACAACTCATCTAACTGCTGTTCAATTCCCCCATCATTCCCCAACAACCGATACAGAAGTCGATAATATTCAGATTTGCGAACGCTGTCTTTCAAATACTGGAAGAAATTGGCAACCAATGAAGCCGTAGCCTCGATTAAAATATCTTCCAACTGATTTGCCAAATAGTAAAGCGCCTCAACTAAAACAGCAATCAAAGGCGCTGTAGCATTCCGGGGATGAGTCAGCACAGTGCGCCCATAAGCTGCTTCAACTGAAAAGCTATCTAACAATTCATCTAAGCGTCGAATCATCCGAGATTGCAGTTGCCGAAAATCGTTATCAAAAACATCGCATTTATTCATAATCATTTCATTGATTTCTGTGGCGATATGTTCCCGAAAATCCTGTCCGACTTGCTGCAATTCTTGATTTAACCGCAAAAGTTCCTGTGCTTTCATCGCCTCAATTTCGCGGGGCTGGCTGTCCAATTCCCGCTGAATTGTTTGGTAATGTTTCCGCAGTTGAATGCACAAATCTTCTAAATCGTCGGCGAGATTTTTGAACAGTTGCGGGCGCTTTTCTTCGGTGAGGTAGCGAGTGATTGCTGTGCGAAAATCTTCGATACCGCTATCTTGAATTAATTGCTCGATTAACGGTTTTCCTTGTTCCGCCAGAATCCGCACGTAGTTTTGAGTGGGTGTTTCGTAGCTATTAACTGAAATCCGAAATTTGCTGGGAGATAACTTGCCGGAATTGGCACAGTAGCGGTTAAATTCGCTGATAAATTGCGGAGTTTCTTCACTATTACTGAGAAAATCTGAATCTAACTTGGCATCTAAATTAACCCGATCGCGACTTGTGACAAATATTGTATCTAAACCAAAGCGATCGCGCCCTGTGGTACTTTTAATCAAACTGCCGTAAAATCCTAATAATCCGCTTGTTTTGTAAACTCTCGCGGTATCGCGAAAGTCGGAATTAATCAGATTTTCTAAGCGCTGTCGCAGTTGAGTGTTGTACCAAGTTTCATCAATGCGGTTGAAAATGTAAAAAAGCCGATCGCGAATTCCCGGATTTCCCCGCGTTTTTTCCATCAACTCCGTCTCTTCCGTCGTCATTTCTCCAGACGAAGCCGCTTTCAAAACACAGACAACCGCCGAAGTATCCGGGCTTTCAATCTTATCATAAGTCAGTTCGGCATCTCGTTGTACAGGCGCATCAATTCCCGGCGTATCGATAATAATATTGCCATCTTGTAGCAACGGATGGTAGCAATAATATTCTACGCGCTTCAGCACCGCACTGTTGCTACCACGACGGGCGTAACTAGCGGCTTCCTTGAGATTGGAAAAATTAAACTGTTCCATCGAGTAGGTGGCGTTTGCGAGGCTGTGGATGCGATCGCGATTTACCTCAAAACCTTCTAACAGCAGCATCAAAGCCTTAGCTTGTTTGGCTAATTCCGATTTATTTTCGCCACCTTCTTTTTCAATAATTATGTTACATCCCTTAGACAAAAGCGGAACTACATCTGTTTGATTAATATTAAGTTCAGTAGTTAAACCCAACTTTTGGCAAAGAGTATTTGCTTGTTCTCGAATCTCAAATTCACTCAAAAAAGTCAGAACAACTCGCTCTTTGTCAGATTCAGCAAAGGCGATATAACATTCAGTACCAGTCGCGTGTCCCTCTGCACTGTAGAGCAATTCCCGCTCTAACAAAGCATTAATCAGCATCGATTTTCCCGCACTGAAAGCACCTGCAAACACAATCTCAAACTCAGGAGAAATTGCTTTTTTCAGAGAAGCTTGCACCGCTGTAATATCTTGTTGTCGCAAAGACGATTCTTGACGCAGCAGTTGCAGTAAACAGTCTACTTGTTCTTGCAAATTTTTGCATTGAGGCGGCATTTGAGTCATTGTCGCAGAATGCTCCTGATTATCGGGAAATTACCTTGCTGTAAATTATATCAATTCTGGTTGCATCGGAATTATTAGTAGCCAAAATTAGGAGACGGCAATGCCGTGTCCCTACAATA
>JAYTZD010000197.1:0-15815 GCA_043742065.1 Oscillatoriales bacterium | reverse complement strand
CAAGCCCAATACAATAGTCTGTAAATTACGTGGATTTAGGTGTGAAGGAGAAATCATGGAATTAGAATTAGACAATGAGTTACGAACTGCCAAGCAATTACAGGTTGGAAATACTGGCCCGGCAATTTTAGGCATCAAGTTCAATGACTTGAACGCCGACGGCATCAGACAGGCAAATGAACCAGGTCTTGCAAACATCGCCATCCTTCTGGAATCAGCAACAAGCACCAACGGTGTATTTAATGCTGGTACTGGAGAAGTCTCAACCACAACGGACGCCAACGGCGCGTTCTCATTCATCAATCTTGTCCCCGGCAACTACGTACTCACCGAAACTGCAATACCTGCTGGCTTCCGTGCTACCACTCCCAACCCCCTCGCTGTCACTCTCGGCAACGCAAACGCCAACGTTTTCTTTGGCAACACCGCAGTTGTAGGCAGCCGGATTGTAGGATGCAAATACTTAGACATCGATGCCGACGGCTTCCGAGATGGGAATGAACCGGGCATTAAAAATGTCAGGATATATATTGATTCAAATGGTAACGGCCAACGCGATGCTGGAGAACCAAACACTTTATCAGACAAAAATGGTGCATGGTCGTTCAACGTAGCACCCGGAAGCTACAAGATTCGGGAAGAAAGGATTACACGACAAATTAATCCTGTTACCGGACTAGAAGTTAATTCTCCAAACGCAGAACCCTTAGAAACACAAGATTTCCCCCAAAGCACTCCTCCCGGTAACATTCCCGTACTGGACGTGACAGTGGCCGCCGGTCAAACCTTTGCCTGTGCTCAAGTTGGCGATACTCCGCTCTATCAAATTGAAATTAACAAATTTCGAGACATAGACCGCAGTGGTTCACGAAATGTTGTCAATGGAGTCATAGAACCCCCCATTGCTAGAGTACCCTTCATTTTAGATTTGAACCGCAACGGTCGCTGGGATTCAGGGTCTGAACCTATCGCAATTACCGATGTCAATGGAGTAGTTACGTTCAAGGATTTGCGGGCCAACAATTACGATGTGTTGGAAATTTTTCCATCCGTACTGCCAGCACAAGTAGGTGGCGGTGCTCCAGGCAACCTCAATGCTCCAGTAGCAACCACTCCTAACCCCGCTGTGGTTTCTGCACCAGGGCCACAGGCGCGATTCCAGGCCACGATCAGCAGAGAACAGCCCCTGTTGGTAGCAGACTCAACCTATACACTGAAACCAAACGACCCTAAGTTTGTAGACAGCAACCGCGACGGTTTTCAACAAACAGGCGAAAGATCGATCGCTGCAACGGGTGAGCGACCAATTTTTGCAGCGCCTAATACAACTTTACCGGCGCGTAGCCCCTCGCCATCACTTGTCTTTTCTCCTGTTGGATCTACTCAGGGTGTTGGCAATAATGCCAGTGTGGGCAACACTCTACCGAACATCTCTGTCTTCAAATACAATGATTTGAATGCGAATGGTCGGTACGAACCAACTCAGGGTGAAGCGCCAATTAGTGGTGTCAATGTCTTCCTAGACACCAACAATAATGGTACTCCCGACACTGGAGAGCAGCAACTGAGGACAAATGACCAGGGTAGAGGAGCCTTTACCAACTTGCAACCTGGCAACTATGTTGTCAGAGAAGTTGTACCTGCAAATTTCTCGGCTTCTACAGCCGATCGGGTTGATGTTACCCTCAACCTTCAGGATGCCAACGTTACCTTTGCCAACACACCCAACAGCAGCATCACCGGCTGTAAGTTTGAAGACTTCAACCTGAACGGTTATCGAGATGGTAATGAACCAGCTATTGCTGGTGTTACCATTTTTATCGATAGCAACCGTGACGGTGTGTTGCAAGCAACAGAACCCACTACTACTACCAATCAGTTTGGTGTCTTTGCATTCAACAATTTGCGCCCCGGCAATTACAGCATTCGAGAAGTAACACCTCCTGGTTACTTCCAAACTACTCAACCAGTAGATGTTGTTCTCGGTGCGAATCAAATCTTTACCTGCGCTTTGGTTGGTAACTCTCGCCGTTATGACCTCTTGGTTCCTAAATTCCGAGATGACAACCGCAACGGTGTCCGAGACGGAAGTGAACCGTCCCTTGCCAATGTGCCATTCACTTTGGATTTGAACAAAAATGGCCGCTACGATGCTGCGACTGAACCGCTAGTAAGGAGTGATGCTTCCGGTATTGCTGTATTTCCGAATCTTTCCCCAGCCACTTACTCGGTTTTGGAAGTCTTCGATAATCCGGCCGTTCCCAACCCGTTCCCAATCCGCACTGGGCCTAACCCAGTGAGCTTTGACGTGCCGGGTCCCAACACAAGGCCGACAGCAGTACCGACGCCAGCAAGAACTGCTGCTAGCTTAGATCCTCTGCTCGATGGTGGACTTGATCCTATGGTTAAGGCCAGCAGCTTTAATACCAGCTCGATCGTCGTAGGCGAAGATCCAGGTATTAGCTTTGTTCCTGATGACATGAGCTTGAGCCGCACAGCGAGTGCAATGACTGTAGTATTGCCTGAAGATAAGAAGGATTTACTATTAGGTGTTCCTGCTAATTCTTCGACTGGTTTCTAATGTTAAGTTGAGTCTCTAGTTGGAGATTCAACTATTAACAATTAGGTTGTTTTTAGATAAACCCGCCCTCGATAACCATAGGTTAGGAGGGCGGGTTTTTTGATATCTTGGATGAATGATATCAAATTCGTTGGCATCGGAATTGTTAGAAATTAGGAGACGGCAGTGCCGTGTCCCTACCGAAAATGATACTGTTTCGTTGGCATCGGAATTGTTAGAAATTAGGAGACGGCAGTGCCGTGTCCCTACCGAAAATAATACTGTAGGGACACGGCATTGCCGTGTCCTCTATGATGTCTGAATGCTCAATTAGCCAGCCATTTCTTGCTGCAAAGTGCTTTTAGCTGCCTTGAATTGAGTAGCCATTTGCTCCATTTGCGCTTCGCTGAAGTTGCGGCGAATTTGAGGGAACATATCATTTTCTTCTTCTTTCACATGAGCCTTCACCGCTGTTTTTAGCTGTTCAATTTGAGCTTTGAATTCAGCAGTAGCACCAGGGCTGAGAGTCTTAATGTGTGCGAGCATTTGCTTCATTTCTGCTTGCTCGTCGTACAGTTCTTGAGTGTCACTGAAGTAGCTACGAATTGCTGGGTAAACAACTTGTTCTTCGGCTTCTGCGTGAACACTTAAATCTTTGTACAACTGACCGAAGAATTCTTGTAGTTTTTGCGGACTGTCGGTTTTTTCGATTTCCATAAATAGGGTATCGACTTTGCGGTGATCCATAGAGAGGATTTCGGTGATGTTCATCTCATCTTTGGTGCGGGTGACAGCACCGCCGATGATGCCACTCATGGCAGCCATCGCATCTTGGACGCGGGCCCAAACTCCTTGTTCGGGGTCTTTTCCAGTTAGTTCGCGCACTCCCAATATTTCCATAACTCCTTTGAGTTGTTCTTGGTGAGCGCGGTTTTCAAAGTTCACTGTGTTGAGGGGAATGATGGCGGCTTCGATGTCTGCACCTACTACTTGAGCGGCTTTGTGAACTAATAGGCCTGCCATTGTTTGTTTGTGTTTGAGCAGTTCGTGCTGGCTTACTTTTTCAAACATGGTGAGTTCAGAACCTTCCATGAGTTTCTGAACTGTTTCGATCATTTCTGTGGTTGTTTCTTTGGGTTCCGATTGAACGCCGTATTGAATGATTACGGTTTCTAAAACGCCCAGGTTTTTGCGATCGTCCTCTAGCATATCTCGGAAGCGATCGCACAGTTCGGAGTCGTTACAGGAGTTGATCAACAATTGCTCGTTAGTGATGAGCAAGTTTTGCAGTGCTTTCATGTCTGCTAATTTCATGCCGATCGCTTGGCGTTTGGTGTCTTCTAGGGTAGCTACCATTAATCTGTTCTCCTCTGAATATCTGTTGTGTTCTTATCTTTAAAGGTATTGAAATATTCTGATTACTTCCTCTTTCTCCCGACTGATTCATTAATCACCCGCGCAATCTGTTGACTTTTAAACCAAAAAATGGTAGCAAATTAAGGCTCAAGGTAGTTTAAAAAAAAGAAATTAGGAGACGGCAATGCCGTGTCCCTACAAGATTATTTTGGATAGGGACACGGCATTGCTGTCTCCTCTATCGTACCGATGCAACCGGAAACGATATGAATTTTGTATCAATGAACGCCGATCGCCTACCTATAAAGAGCTAATATAGTTCAAGCCGAAGTTAACTATAGTTTAAGAAGAACTAGCTTGTCTCAACTCCTGACTGCTTTAGAATTCCCAGCCAATGTCTGGAAGCTGGATAATGGGTTAACAGTCATTCACCAGCAGATTTTGGCTACACCTGTGGTCGCACTAGACGTGTGGGTAAAGGCGGGTGCAACGCTGGAACCGGATTCGTGGTCGGGAATGGCTCACTTTCTAGAACATATGATATTTAAGGGGACTGATGCGATCGCCCCGGTCGAATTTGACCAAATAATCGAAAATCGCGGCGGTGTGACTAATGCAGCGACAAGTCACGACTACGCCCATTTTTATGTAACGGCGGCGGCTGATTATTTAGTAGAAACTACGCAGCCACTAGCAGAATTGCTGTTGCGGGCTTCGATTCCAGATTCAGAATTCGATCGCGAACGAAATGTGGTACTCGAAGAAATTCGCCAAGCTCAAGATGACCCCGATTGGCTGGGTTTCCAAGCAATGATGGAAACAGTTTACCAGCGCCATCCCTACAGGCGATCGGTATTGGGCACAGAAGAGTTGCTGATGTCGCTAACACCCCACGAAATGCGCTGTTTTCATCGATCGCACTATCAACCAGAAAATATGACTGTGGTGATAGTTGGGGGAATTGAAGAAGCACAGGCGATGGATGTGACGGCGAAAGCTTTCGGGGAGTTTTCTGATCGGTGGGAGTGTCCCAAGTTGGTAGCAGAAGCCGAAGCGCCTCTGGTGGGAATTCGCCGTCAGGAGCTCCACCTCCCCAGATTGGAACAAGCACGGCTGATGATGGCTTGGACTGGGCCGGGAGTTGAGCAGTTGGAAAGTGCTTGTGGCTTGGATTTGCTGTCGGTGTTGCTGGCTGACGGGCGATCGTCTCGTTTAGTGCGGGAACTGCGGGAAGAACTACAATGGGTAGAGGCGATCGAGAGCTCTTTTTCGCTACAGCGGGAATCGAGTTTATTTACGATAAGTGCTGTGTTGGATGCGGAGGATGTCGAAAAGGTGGAAGCTGTGATTTGCGATCGGCTTTGGGAATTGCAGTCTGAGCTAATTTCTGAGCCAGAATTGCTTCGCTGTAAGCGTTTGCTGTGCAACGATTTTGCTTTCTCCATCGAAACCCCAGGACAACTGGCTGGTCTTTATGGGTATTACAATACGATCGCCAATGCCCAATTAGCCCTCAGCTATCCCACCAAAATTCAGGCATTGCAGCCACTAGACATCCAGCGCTTAGCTCAAGAATATCTTTCTCCCAAACACTATGCAGCCGTAGTGCTAAAACCAATCTAATAACAGTCAACAGTCAACAGTCAACAGTCAACAATTAAAAATGAAAAACGAAATCCACCGCACAGTTTTAGACAATGGTATTGTTGTTTTGGCAGCAGAAAACCCAGCAGCAGATATTATTGCAGCTAGGATATTTTTGCGTGCTGGTAGCCGCTGCGTACAACCAGAACAAGCTGGATTGTGTCACTTGCTGTCGGCGGTGATGACGAAAGGAACCGATCGCCTGTCTTCGCTAGAAATTGCCGAACGTGTAGAATCGGTGGGAGCGAGGTTGGGTACTGATGCAACTTCAGACTATTTTTTAGTCAGTTTGAAGACGGTTTCAGCCGACTTTACGGATATTTTGGAGTTGGCGAGTGAGTTGGTGCGATCGCCCACTTTCCCGGAAGCAGAAGTAGAATTGGAAAGACGCATCGCTATATCAGCAATTCGATCGCAAAAAGAACAACCATTTTCGATCGCCTTTGAGCAATTGCGCCACTCAATGTACCAGGATCATCCCTACGCTTTCTCTACCTTGGGCACGGAAGATACCATGTCCAAGCTGACTAGAACCGAACTCGAACAATTTCACAAAACCTATTTCCGCCCAGATAATGTAGTGATTTCTGTAGCTGGCAGAATATCGACCGAAGATGCGATCGCCCTAGTAGATCGCATTTTTGGTGACTGGAAAGCACCTGCAACACCGCTACCGACTTTAGCTTTACCCCCCATCATTCCCCACCCCAAATCAGCGCTGAAGTCCCAAGAAACCCAGCAATCAGTGATTATGTTGGGCTACCTTGCACCAGCAGTAAAAGATGCTGGCTATGTAGCACTGAAGTTGCTGAATACTTATTTGGGCAACGGTTTGTCGAGTCGGTTGTTTGTGGAATTGCGGGAAAAGCGAGGTTTGGCTTACGATGTTTCTTCGCTGTATGCGACGCGCTTAGGTGCGGCACAATTTGTGGTGTACATGGGTACTGCGCCGGAAAATACGCAGACGGCTTTTGATGGATTGCGTACAGAGGTCGATCGACTTACCAGTCTGCAACTAAGTGAGGAGGAATTGCAAGCTTGCAAAAATAAAATCCTCGGTCAATATGCTTTAGGAAAACAAACTAATTCGCAAATTGCTCAAGTTGTAGGCTGGTACGAAACTTTAGGATTAGGAATTAAATTTGATGAAGAGTTTCAAGCAGAAATTGCCCAGGTGACAGCTTCTGAAGCTAGGGAAGCTGCTAGGAAATTTTTCGTGGAACCCTATGTTTCTTTGGTGGGCCCGGAGGCGGCGATTACAGAGTTTGGCGCGGTGGCTGTTGCTTGATGATGTAATGTGCGATCGAACTTGTCAAAAGTTCGATCGATGGGATCTTATATGGGATCGCCCGAATATGATATAAGTTCCCGCAGAATATGTCAATTCGTAGCTGTGGCTATAAATCTCGACAATATTACCAAATCGGTCTTCGCAATACACCATACAATTGACGATATTAACCTTTCGGTAAATAGGGTATGGTTCCTGCGACATCAGTGTCGTCGATTACATGGAGCCTGCTGATACTACCAGCCTGGCGAGCTTGACGATATTTTGCATAGCCTGGATCGTTAGCAAAAGCCTGCACTGCCTCCATAGAAGGAAATTCCACCAAGGCAACCAGCGTTGTTTCTAGTCCTTCGCCTTCAATAGTCGTAATATTGCCACTGCGGGACAGGTATTTCCCCCCATGATTATGTACGATATCGTGAACATTTGCTGCGTAGTCAGGAATCCAGGCATCATCCGTAACTTTTATGTCTGCGATTAAATATACAGCCATGATGGTTCTCCTGTAGTTAGTTGGTTAGTTAACTATATTTGCTGAGAATTCTTTCAATACAATAACTCTAGCAACAAAAGTAATAGATTTCACTTGTTATTAATAACTTTTGTTGCACCTATTCTTGCGGTTTACGGATCTAAATTCTGATTAGGCGAAAATAAGTAGGCAACGTAAAGACCATTCAATAAAACTTGCACGGTGCGTAATTCAGTCCAACGACTTGATAGCCATTGAACCTTTTCTGGTCCCGATCGGTCAAAATGAAGCAGACGCCCGATCGGTCTAACTTATATGTATTTCCTAAAGCACTTTCAGATTAAAAAAGGGCTGACTCCGTGGTTAATCGGGTTCCTTGCCGCCGGATTGCTTGCAGGAGTCGGCTACATAGCTTACAGCCAACTCACAGTCAAATCGAGCCGCGAAACCAGACGCAAGGAAAAAACCGTTGCTGTAGAAAGGGTGAATCTGCCGATCGCAATTTCGGCAAACGGCACAATTGTACCGGAAAGGAGTGTTAACGTCAGTCCCAAAACTTCGGGAGTGCTCAAAAGTTTACTGGTTAAAGAAGGGGACACCGTTAAAACAGGGCAGATTCTCGCTCAAATGGATGACTCCAACCTCCAAGGCCAACTTACCCAAAATCGCGGACAACTCGCCTCCGCCGAAGCCAATTTGCAAAAATTACTCAACGGTAATCGAGCCGAAGATATTGCCGCAGCAAAGGCACAATTAGCAGAACAACAAGCCAGCTTGCAAAAATTGCTCAACGGTAATCGCAGTCAGGATATTGCCGTCGCCCAAGCGCAAGTAAGTGAACAACAAGCCAGCTTGCAAAAATTGCTCAACGGTAATCGCAGCCAGGATATTGCTGTCGCAAAGGCGCAATTAACCGAACAACAAGCAAGCTTGCAAAAATTGGTTAAAGGGAATCGTCCTGAAGATATTGCTCAAGCTCAAGCTAAACTTAGGGATGCTGAATATGCCAAAAAACAAGCATCAGAAGACTTTCAAAGAAATCAAGAACTTTATAACGCTGGAGCGATCGCACTTCAAATTGTGAATACTTCTCGTACCGCGCGCGATCGAGCTCAAACTCAAGTCAGACAAGCCCAACAAGCTGTAGCTTTGTTGCGATCAGGTTCGCGCCCGGAAGACATCGCTGCTGCGCGGGCGGCTGTTGAGCAAAAACAGCAAGCTTTGGCGCTAATTCAAGCTGGTTCGCGCCCGGAA
Source organism: Oscillatoriales bacterium (assembly GCA_043742065.1). Taxonomy (GTDB): domain Bacteria; phylum Cyanobacteriota; class Cyanobacteriia; order Cyanobacteriales; family Microcoleaceae; genus Microcoleus. The sequence goes on along the minus strand of JAYTZD010000197.1, from coordinate 7,238 downwards.
GACATCGCTGCTGCGCGGGCTGCTGTCGAGCAAAAACGGCAAGTTTTGGCAGGAGTGCGATCGGGGGCGCGATCCGAAGACATCGCCGCTTCCGAGGCCGCAGTGGAGCAAAAACAGCAAGCTTTGGCACTAATTCAAGCTGGTGCTCGGCCCGAAGAAATTGCGATCGCCCGTGCTCAAGTTCTCTCTGCAAAAGGTAGTCTTCAAACTGTCCAAGCGCTGATTAACGATACGAGAATTCGTGCTCCTTTCAACGGTACTGTCACCCGCAAGTATGCCGATCCGGGGGCTTTTGTGACTCCGACAACGGCAGGTAGTGCGGTTTCTTCGGCGACTTCTTCTTCGATTTTGTCTTTAGCTTCAAAAAATCAGGTAGTGGCTAATGTCGCAGAAAGTAATATTGCCCAAATCCGCCTTGGCCAAGGTGCGTCTATTCAAGCTGATGCTTATGCGGGAAAGACTTTTACAGGCAAAGTTAATCAAATTTCGCCTCAGTCGATCGTCCAGCAAAATGTTACCAGTTTTGAGGTGAAAGCTTCGATTGTTGATGATGAAAAGAAGATGTTGCGATCGGGCATGAATGTGAATGTCGAGTTTAAAGCGGGTGAATTGAAAGATGTTTTGGTTGTCCCAACTGCGGCAATTGTCCGTCAAAGAAAGGAAACGGGGGTGTTTGTGACTGGTGGTGAGGATGGAAAGCCTTTGTTTATGCCGATTAAGACGGGGATGACGGTGGATGATCAGACGGAAGTGCGATCGGGCTTGAAGGGAAATGAACAGGTTTTTATTAGTTTCCCTCCGGGATTGCGGCCTAAATCTCAAAGTCCATCATCGGGGGGAATTCCGGGTTTGCAACCGGGGGGCGGAAGTCGTTTGCGTTAGTGGGAAAAATGCCCTTCGACTTCACTCATGGTACAAAAGCACAACACGGATTTTGACACAGATATACAGATTAATTATTCAGCGTGAATTATATTAAATCTGTTGGCATCATAATTATCGATCTCTTTCTTCTCTCCCTCTGTGTTCTCTGCGCTCTCTGCGGTCAAAATAAATTCTTAATAATCGCCAATTCCCAATTTCCTAATGAAATTACAAACTCGCCCCAATATTAAGAAAATCTCGAATGTTCAAATTGTATTCATGGCGACTGAGGCGCTATGGAATAATAAGTTGCGTACCAGTTTGACGATGCTGGGCGTGATTATTGGCATCTCTTCGGTGATTGCGATTACTTCCGTGGGCCAGGGGGTACAAAAGTCTACTGAGGAACAGTTGAAGGCTTTGGGTACTAATGTGCTGTTGGTTTTATCTGGTGCTTCGCGATCGGGTGGTGTGAGTCAGGGTAGCGGTTCTGCTTCTACTTTAACTTGGGATGACGCTAGGGCGATCGGCAAACAAGCACCGGCAGTTAAGGCGATTTCGGCTTTTTTGCAGCGCCAAGTGCAAGTTGTTTATGGCGAGCAAAATTCATCTACTTCTATCTTGGGAACCGATTTGAATTATCCCGATGTCAAGAACATTCAACCTCAAGCAGGACGCTTTTTTAATGAGGATGAATTGAATGCTGCTGAGCCGGTAGTTGTCCTCGGTTCTAAGGTGCGAGATGAGCTTTTTGGAGTTGGTGCTAATGCCCTATCGGCGGATATTCGGATTCAGGGAAACCGCTACAAGGTGATTGGAGTGATGGAACCCAAGGGGTCGGTAGGGGGTACGGATCAGGACGATCGCGTGTATATTCCCCTCAAAAATATGTCGGCTCGAATTGTGGGTAGAAATTCTTTGGCTGGAATTGCAATTTCTGGTTTTTGGTTGCAAACTACGGGGGAATCGGATTTAGCCGATGCTCAATTTCAAGTTGAAAATATCATGCGTTTGCGCCACAATATCTATCCGCCACAACCGGATGATTTTCGAGTGATTAATCAAGTTGATATTGTGAATACTTTCAGCAATGTGGTAGGTTTGTTTACTGTGATGGTGGTGGCGATCGCCGGAATTTCTCTGGTAGTTGGTGGAATTGGGATTGCTAATATTATGTTAGTGTCTGTTGTGGAGCGCACTAAGGAAATCGGGATTCGGAAAGCGGTAGGCGCTACTAATGCAGCTATTCTGATTCAATTCATGGCTGAATCGATTTTAGTTTCGACGGTGGGAGGTACGGCGGGTATTGGGTTGGGAATTGCGATCGCCTTTGGGGCCGCCACAGCATTTAGTTTTCCGTTTGTAGTTTCAGTATGGTCGATCGCAGCCGGTTTTGGACTATCCTTTACTGTAGGCTTATTGGCTGGAGTGCTACCGGCTCGGAATGCCGCTCGCTTAGATCCGATCGCGGCTTTACGCAATGATTAAATAGTCCTGGACTCATAGGTGAAGATGAAAAGATTCCTTGACTGTAAACGCAGAATACGGGTGAACGGCGATCGTTTTGCTTCTAGCCGTTGGCAAGACCATGTAAGATAGTTAGATACACTTCTCTACTTCTGACGTTGCAGTTCCTCAATGTAGGAACTGGGATGGACTGTACATCCAAATCGAGCAACTTCAGGAACAGCATTGTATTTACTTTCAACTAGAGCTAGGCATTGTCTAACCAGTCGTCGCATTTCGCTGTCTGCCATCTTCCATTGCACAGAGCACCTACCGGAGGCTTGACCATCAACACTGTCTCTTACGTGAAAAGTAACATTTCTACCAAAGGCATTTACCTCTAAGGTACTTTTGTAAATCTGACCGCGACCTACTAATTCTGGTTCTTTTTGGGTTACATTTACTTGGGCTGTACCAATGTATTTCCCATCATCCCCATTATCCCCATTATATTTTCTGCTTCTTTCATAAACTGCCATATCAAAACTATTTGCATCGCGGTTTAATTGATCGACAACATATATCCGTTTTGTGCCTTCTGCCCTACAACCCCAAATTTGCTGACCTTGGCTAATACTAGGTTGAGCAGCCAGAAAAGGTGAGGTAGAAAATGTTAAAGGTGATTGGGCAATAGATAAAGTTGTCTGACCAGATTCACTGCGCCAATAGAGGGGATGACCGCGATCTGCATGAGCTGCGTTTGCAGTAGCAATGGACGTGAGGGGAATGAATAACAAGCCCAAAACCAGCGGAAGCCTTGAAGAAATAACTTTGTTCATGGTACTCACCTAAAGGATACAGCGTTCAACAAGGGCAGATTCTCGCCTACATCGATCTCAAGCTCAAGTCAGGCAAGCCGAACAAGCTGTAGCTTTATCGCGATCGCCTTTGGGGCCGCCACAGCATTTAAGTTTACGTTTGTGATTTCATTATGCTCGATCGCGGCCGGTTTTGGGCTATCTTTTAGGGTAGGCTTATTGGCTGGGGTGCTACCGGCTCGGAATGCCGCTCGCTTAGATCCGATCGCGGCTTTACGCAATGATTGAAGTTAAGTAGGTGATTGCAATGTTAGACAAATACAAGCAAGAAATCGCAGATTTGTACACCCGCAGAAGTCAAAATTATGACAATAGCGATTGGCATTTGCAGATTGCTCAGCGTCTCGTTGAATACGGGCGAGTGAGTCGTGGACAAATGGTTTTAGACATTGCGACCGGAACCGGTCATGTGGCGATTGCAGCGGCTCAAATTGTCGGTACTGAAGGTCTAGTTATTGGCATCGATATTTCGCATGGAATGCTCGATGTAGCCAGAAACAAAGCTTTAGAATTAAATCTCAACAATACAGAATTCTTGCTAAGAGATGCCGAAAATCTCGACTTACCACGTAATGTTTGCGATCGCATTTTTTGCTCTTCAGCCTTCATTTGGATGTCGGATTTGCACTCAGCCCTCACTCAATGGCACGCATTTCTCAAGCCAGGAGGAATCATCGGCATTCATGCCTTCGCTGACACCGCTTTTGTAGGCGGAATTGTGACGCAAAAGGTAGCCGAAAAATACGGCATTTCCTTCAATATGAGCAAACCTACAGGCACTGTTGAAAAATGCCAAAACCTGCTCGAACAAGCAGGATTTAAACAAATAGAAATTAAGATAGAGCAAGACGGCAGCTATATCAGTTTAGAAAAAGCAAAAGCAATGTGGGCTGGAAATTCCCATCCCGCCCCAGGACAATATCCGCCACCGTTATCAATACTTTCAACCGAACAATTAGCGCAAGCCAAGACTGAATTTGATGCAGAAATCGAAGCATTGCAAACCGAACAAGGAATTTGGAACGATATCACCACTTTTTATGTATTCGGCCAAAAATAGCACCCCAAATCATTAACCTCTTTGCTCTCTAACTCTGCGTTCTCTGTGCCCTCTGCGGTTGAAAATTCCAAATCTGCAAAATATTAGCTTACACTAAACCCGATCCAAAAATCTGATTTGGAGTCAGGTTCAAATCAGGAAAAGCTTGCGACACAATCCGGTCATTATCTCGAAACTTGAGGATTTGATATTCACCATCAACCAAGTTACAGACAGAAACTGTCGGTTGTTTCGGATTGCCAATAAAATTACGTGCACCCAGTGCAGCATAATCCACAATCCAATATTCAGGAATACCCATCTCCTCATAATCAGCATATTTTAGATGATAATCATTGCGCCAATTAGTTGACACAACTTCGATCGCCAAAGGTATCGATGCACCCAAACTCAGGATAGACTGTTTTTGCCACAATGCTTCATTCGAGAGATTTGCACGATTCAGCACCAACACATCAGGACAATAACCAGAATCTTTTTCAGGGGGTCTAATTATAACTTGGCGAGGGATACCATAGGGCAATCCCAGATGATTGATTTCAACGGAAATTTTGATTGTCAGACAACTGATAACTTCCTCATGTTCGCCTACTGGTTGTGTCATCTCAAAAATATCTCCATTGTGCAACTCGTAGCGTACCCCCGGAGTTTCAGGTAGCCACTCCACAAATGCCTCGAAGTTTACGAGTTTGGGTAAAACTTGGATCATAGGTTTTGAGAATTACCGATCATAGAAATTATATCAAATCTGGCGTAGATAAGCTGTTGTGTATTTAAATTGTATATTTTGATCCCAGATCAAAAAGGGCAATTTTCTGTTTTGTGATTCCCAGTCAACAGTCAACAGTCAACAGTCAACATCATTCCGGTGCAACCGGAAATGATATGAATTAACGCGCTACCTGTCGCATATAATCCCCCCACAATTGAGCCGCATCTCGACTACCTCCCTGAGTGGAAGAATTATCATCATTTCCCAGCCAAACTCCAGTCACCAGTTGCTCACTCGGAATATAACCGACAAACCACAAATCTTTGTTATCATTTGTCGTACCAGTTTTTCCCGCTTCTCCCAAGCCCAAAGCCGCACTACTACCAGTACCTCCCCTCACCACACCTTGCAGCATATCTGTCATGGTATCTGCTACGACTTCCGAAACTAATTGTTGATTAGCCACTCCATCTTTTTGATAGTCATAAACCACCCGACAACTTTTAAAATTTTTTCTATCTGGGCAATCGCTGCTATCAATAATTCGCTTGATTACATGAGGGCGATTTCCCAAACCGCGATTCGCTAAAACCCCAAATGCACCAGTTAATTGCAATACGTTAACTTCGCTTTGACCTAATACTAAACCAGGGGTAGAACTCAGGGGAGAAGTAATTCCCAAACGCTTAGCCATTCGCACTACATTTTCTAAACCAACATCTTGGGCTACTCGCAAAGCAATGGCATTTTCTGACTGTGCTATACCTCGATACATATCTGCACTACCGCTAGTTCTTTCGCAACTACTGTAACTTTGTCCGCCCCAAGACAGGGGGTCGCACGAGTAACTTTTACTGGCTGGTATTCCTTGTTCTAGGGCTGCTGTGTAAGCAAAAATCTTAAAGGTAGAACCGGGTTGTCTTAATGCTTGGGTAGCTCGGTTAAACTGACTTTGTAGATAATTTACACCACCAACTAAAGCTAGGACTTCCCCGGTTTTTGTGTTGAGTGTTACCACGGCTCCTTGAGAAAAACCAGCCGTTGCTCCCGAATTTTCGACAGCATTTCTGAGGGAACTTTCTGCTACTTTTTGCAGGCTGGGATTTAAGCCAGTTTCTACAATAAAGTTGCCTTCTCTGGCTAATTGTTCCCCTAATAAAAACTCTAATTCATCAAATACATAACTATAGAAATAAGGAGCGATCGTACTTTGTAGAAATTCGCGAGCTTTTGGGTTAATCTCAATTCGCGATCGCCTAGCGCGATCGGCTTCTTCCTGAGAAACTGTCCCCATTGCGCGCATCCGTTCGATTACCCGATCGCGATACTGCACCGCTAATTGATAATTTTGAATCGGGTTAAAACTATTGGGAGCAGGCAAAATCCCCGCCAGAGTTGCCGCTTCTGATAGAGTCAAATCCCTGGCAGATTTGCCAAAATAAAACCGAGCTGCATCCTCAAAACCGTAAAGGTCAATCCCCAAAAACACTCGGTTCAAATAAGTCAGTAACAGCTCATCTTTGCTATAATAAGTCTCTAATTTTAAAGCAACTACTGCTTCCCGAAATTTGCGTCCTGCTGAATCTTGAGTACCCACATAATCTCGAAACAAACTCCTTGCCAATTGCTGTGTTAGAGTGCTACCTCCTTCGCGAATTCCTCCCCCACGAACATTAGTTAAAAGTGCTCGTAAAACGCCGAGTGGATCCACCCCTACGTGCCAATTATAGCGACTATCTTCTGAAGCCATTACGGCCTTAGCTAAATAAGGCGAAAAATCTGGTAATGTCTTTAATTCTAAGTGAGCATTATTCTGAGGAGGACGCAGGGGAGTTTCACCATCACGAGCATAGACAATCACCGGCCCGTTGACACTTCTTGGTAGAGGGCGTACTTGAAATTTGGTTGATTCAATACCTATCAACATCCCGATTAAAGCTGTGGTTCCACTAATTCCATAAAGGCCATAGCGCAATATTTTGAAATACAAAGGTGGCGGATCTATGTACTGAATTTTGACAGCGGCGGCTAGTTCTGGTGGCCCTAATGTAAATACGTCGCCGTGACGCAGGGACATAGTTTGAATGCGCTTTTTGCCACGGTAGATGCCGTTAGTAGAATTTTCGTCTTTGATCACAAAAGGAGTTCCCAGCCTGGTATCCCGCGACAGGGATAAATGTAGGTGGCTGACTACGGCATTGCGAATTACAATATCAGAGGATTTGGACGATCGACCTAAAAGATATCGATCGCCCAATAGCGGATAAACCTCGGCCTT
>JAYTZD010000196.1:0-7367 GCA_043742065.1 Oscillatoriales bacterium | reverse complement strand
CTGCATCTATATTTTTCACTGTATCTGTACCTAATTTCTTAATAAGTATTATCCATGACTATCGAATGTTGTAATTTAAAAACAGCTTATTCCAAATCGCTAAATCGGCCAATTCTCAACGGAATTGATTGCAAAATCAAACAGGGCGAATTTGTGGCGCTACTAGGTTTGAACGGTGCGGGAAAGTCCACGCTGTTGCGATCCTTTGTGGGCTTAGTGCCTGTTAAAACCGGAGAGATTCGGATTAATGATATTGTGATGAATACGCGCACGATCGCCAGAATTCGTCGGGATATTGGCTTGATTTTTCAAGGTGGGGGTTTGGTGAAGCAGTCCCAGGCGATCGAGAATGTGTTGTGCGGTTGTTTGGGAGATTTAAATACTTGGGAGACGCTGTGGGGTTTTCCGAAACAAAAGCGCGATCGGGCTTTTGAATTACTGGCAGATTTCGGACTGCAAGACCTAGCATATCAAAAAACTGGACAACTCAGCGGCGGACAACAACAGAAAGTTGCGATCGCCCGCGCCTTAATTCAATCCCCACAGATTTTATTAGCAGACGAACCCACCACTGGATTAGATGTCATCGCCGCCCAGCAAGTCATGGAAATTCTGGCTAAACTGCACAGAGAACAGGGAATGACCGTAGTTGTAGTATTGCACGACTTGGGAATGGCGAGCAGTTATCCCGATCGCGCGATCGTCCTCGATGCAGGTCAAATAGTTTATGATGGCAAATGCCACAACTTGTCAGACAAATTTAGCAAATTGAACAAAACTTGTGCTTGACCAAAAGTAATTTTAGAAACCGCAGATAAACGTGGATTAATACAGATGATTAAAAAAGATTTTAGTGATGCTGGGAAAGACTATAGCTGGCTGAGGAACTTAGGTATTGCAGTAGGTTTAATTTTAGTTTACGGTTGGGCGTTGCGTGGCTTAGAAATAGATGCGGGAACTCTGGTTAGCAGTTGGCCTTACATGACCGATTTTATCTCCCGTTTGTGGCCTCCCAATCTCGAAATTATAGATGTCGCAATTAAGGCTTTGATTGAGACAATTCAAATGTCTTTGTGGGGGACGACAATCGGGGCAATTATGTCTGTGCCAATTGCCATTTGTAGCGCTCACAATATAGCACCAAAGTTGTTGCAATGGCCGGCTAATTTTATTCAAAATGCGGTGCGTTCCGTGCCTTCGATTGTGTTAGGGTTATTGTTTGTGTCGGCAACGGGTTTGGGTGCACCGGCTGGTACGTTGGCTTTGGGGATTTATACGATCGGCTATCTGGCTAAATTCTATCAGGAGGCGATCGAATCTGTGGAAGTGCGATCGATCGAATCTTTGCAAGTAGGCGGTGCATCTTGGCTGCAAGTTGCTCAATATGGAATTTTTCCGCAGGTATTGCCGCTAGTTTTAGGTTACACACTATGGATGTTTGAGTATAACATTCGTGCAGCTTCGGTTTTGGGAGTAGTAGGTGCTGGTGGAATTGGTTTTGAGTTGGTTAATTATATTCGAGCTTTTGAATATAATAAAGCGACAACAATGATGTTAGTATTGTTAGTTGTGGTGACAGTTATAGATGTGATTAGCAGTAAATGGCGGCAACGTTTAGAAGCTAAATGAATTTGGTATGATATAAAATTCGGTGGCATCGGAATTAATATTACCCGAAATCAGGACACGGCAATGCCGTGTCCCTACAATATTATATTATTTTGGGTAGGGACACGGCACTGCCGTCTCCTCTATATCATTCCGGTGCAACCGGAATTGATATTATTCCTACTTAGTTAAACCGTGTTCGAGGGCGTAACGAACTAACTCAGTACGACTATTAGTACCCGTTTTGCTAAACAAACGACTCACATATTTTTCCACATTACGCACGCTAGTTTCCAAGCGTCGAGCAATTTCCTTATTCATCAAACCTTGAGCAACCAAATCTAAAACACTTTGTTCTCGCGGAGTCAAATCTATTTTAATCGTTGAAGGAAGCTGAACAATCGAGCTTCGGCCACTCAACAAAGACTCAATTCTCGCCATCTGATTTGCCAAAGCCGTAATATCAGGATTTTCCCCATTCTCACTCATCTGCTTGGCTGCCGCGCGACGGGCCAGCAAATTTGTGATAATTGCCACTAATTCATCGGGATCGAAGGGCTTGGAAAGATAAGCATCGCAACCGGCAGTATAGCCTTGAATGCGATCGCTCGTCATGCCCTTAGCAGTCAAAAATACTACGGGTAAAGCCTTATAACGAGGATCTTCTCGCACTTGTTTGAGAAACTGATAGCCATCCACCTGCGGCATCATAATGTCGGAAATTAGCAAGTCAGGATTGTGTTGTTGCAAAAGTTCCCAGCCGTCGCGAGCATTACTGGCAACCTCAACCACAAAATTACTATCTTCTAAATAAGCTTGTACCGCTTCCCGCAAACCCGGTTCATCATCTACCAGTAATAATCGTGCTGACATTTCTTTTACCTTTGTGCTGTATTACTATTATCTGGAAGTTTTGGCAAATTTAAGTTAAATAGGACTTACCTACAAATAACCTAATTATGTCATTCTGAGCGAAGGGAATAATCTCAAACTTTATTTAGGTTATTAGTGCGTAAGCCCTATTTTTAAACTTTAGTGCGATCGGTCAAAATTTCATAGCCAGTGTCTGTCACCAACACAGTATGCTCAAACTGAGCAGACATAGCATTGTCAATCGTTACAGCAGTCCACTTATCAGCCAGCGTCCGAGTGTACTTAGAACCAGCATTTACAATGGGTTCGATCGCAAGTGTCATACCCGATCGCAATTTCACGTTTGGCATCTCGCGGGTGCGGAAATTGAAAACCGACGGTTCCTCGTGCAAATTTCGCCCCACACCGTGGCCCGTAAACTCCTCGACAATGCTAAAACCATTGCTTTTGACATGATCCTCGATCGCACCAGCCAGATCGAGCAAATAAGCTCCAGCCTTGACTTGTTCGATGCCTTTATAGAGAGCTTCTTCAGCAACTCTGATTAATTTTGCCGATTCAGGAGTCACTTCCACAACTGCGATCGTAATACAAGAATCGCCGTGAAAACCTTGATAATATGCTCCCGTATCCACCTTGAGAACATCTCCGGCCCGAATGATTTTTTTCCGACTAGGAATACCGTGAACCACCTCATTATTAATACTAGAACAAATCGAGCCTGTGAAACCATGATAGCCTTTAAAACTGGGAGTTGCACCCATAGCACGAATGCGTTTTTCAGCATAAGTATCTAAATCAGCAGTAGTCATTCCCGGCTTCACCATTTCGGAAATTTCTTTCAATACGGTAGCGACAATTTTGGCCGCTTGTCGCATAATTTCGATTTCGCGTTCGGATTTGATTTCAATGCCTCGACGCTGTTTTTTGACTTGGGGTTCTTTAGTTGTTCCAGAAAGCAGACTGCTAAAAATATTCATGTATTTGGAATTAGGGAATTGGGGAATTGGGCATCGGGCATCGGGCATCGGGCATCGGGCATCGGGCATCGGGAATTGCTGCACCCTGAGCGTAGTCGAAGGGCCAACTGCTAACTAACCCTTCGACCCTTCGACGCAGTTTATCCTGAGCGAAGTCGAAGGGCTCAGGACGACGCTTCGCTCAGGGAACAGTTAACAGTTAACAGTCAACAGTCAACTAACTTACTTACTTCCAATTTTGCCAAGAACTATTAAAAATAGAAGTACCCGGAAAAGCAATGGGATTGTTATTTTGCTGCAAGCGCAACTGTAACACTTCCAAATTCGGCTCACGGGACGGCAATTCGTCCACTAATTCATAAGGTATAATCCCATTTTCTAGGGAAAAAGCAGCAGTAATTCCCGCCGCAGCACCCGCAGACCATTCAAAAGAATGCACTCGATAAGCAGCAGCAGCCGTGTGACTAACCGCAATACTTTTACCCGCTACTAACATATTATCAATCTTTTGAGGAATCATCGCCCGCAGTGGAATTTGGAACGGATAAGCCTGTCCTTGACCCTTGCGAGTGCCTTCCCGTTCAGTATTTCCCGGCGCTTCCGGCGGACTCTTGGTCATGCAGGGGTGAAAGTCGATCGCATAATGACCGATACCCACAGCATCAGGATAAATCGTAGCGCGCGATCGGGATTTTGTATTCTCAACAGATTGACTACCAACAGCCAAAGCCGGCGCATTCAAACCACCCACAGCCAGCCACAAATTCCGGTACTCTTCAGCAGACAAATTCTGACTGTAAAAATTATCCCTGAAATTAGCACGAGACATATCAACTTCCCACACCGTAAAACCTTGAGGCTGGCTCAAACTTGGCCGCCCAATAATTCGTCTCCCCTCCCGCATATAAGGATATTTAGAAAGTCCATGAACCGTCCCCATCGGCGAATTCAATCCAGTTAAGAATCGATTATTTGGATAAGGTTTTTTCACACCATTACCCAGTTGTGAGTCAGTTGTTCCTGCTACCAACCAGTAGAAAAATCCTTTGGAATTCTCTTCGCCGCGCCGCAAAGTTTCAGTTCGCAAACCACCCATCCAGCCACCCGGTTGCAGTTGACCGTTAGCTGCGAGTTGTGCGCGAGAATAAATCAAATTATCCTGGGAAGAACCAGGGCGGTAGTCATTACCCCAAGTCCAGTTTTGCATCGAAATATCCCCTGGATAAATCGGGAATAATTTCGGATCGGAAGGGCGCGGTTCATCTGGTTTCATACTCCTAATTTGGCGGTAGCTGAAAACCAAAGGAAAGCTAGCTAATCTTTGCAATTCGTAACTGTAATAAGGAGCATATTGTTGATAGAAAGATGGCTGTTGATTTTGCTGCGGTTCCTTAGTTGCCTCCATTGCAAAGGTGTATGTAAAACCTTGAGTACAATAGGCATCACCAGTAGGACTTCCAGAAGAAGGTTCTAGAGGGGAACGCGGATCAATTCCGAGGCGGTAGGGAACATCGGCAAGTCCGATTAATTCACCAGTTTCGGTGGCATCTATGACGTACCAATCAACTCGTCTAGGTGTTGCACTTGACTGGTTAGGTGGTTTAGGAATAAAGCGGATAATGGTTTTATTAAATCGCGCCGAATTTTCGTAGCGATAGGCATCTTCGATAGTTGTTGAAAGAGTTTCGGTGTTAATTGGTGCGGTATTGGCGGCTGGTTTGTGTGAAATTGCGATCGCACTTTTAATTTGTTGACCACCCACTGCATTTCCCGCCACAGCAGGAGTAATTGCCAGTTCTTTAATTACCGTATTGGGAAACCATTTCAGCTTGCCATTTCCAGTTTTAGCAGCATCCTGTAAAACATCAAATAAAATTTTGTGACCGTTGTAAGGCATGAAACAAGAATAACTGACCCAACAGCCACCGGGATTGAGACGGCCGTAATGTTCCTTGATTCGCCGCCGCAATTCTAGGTACCCGCGCGGGTAAAATAAGAGCGATCGCTGAGTCTCTCTTTCATCCAGTGCAGAGGTTCCCTGGGATGAAATTTGGCCACCTACCCAGTCCGTAATTTCCGTCATACAAACCGTACGACCAGCCAGCAAACCTTCGTAAGCCGTAGCAGCACCAGCCAATCCGCCACCTGCTACCAGAATATCACAAGTTTCCTCGCGATCGGGATTACGGTTCGGCGCAGAAAGCACGGGTGAAATGCTGAATATGACGGAAATTAGACCGAGAGAGAGGCTTAAGAGCGATCGGCCTTTGAGCCAGAATAAATACCTTGGAAGTTTCATCGCAGATTGTCGGCTAAATTTTTACATAGGTAAATATAATTATCGCGTCAAAACGTTTATTCTGCAATATACTGGGATTTAGCTATGCAGTCAGAGCAAGTTTTTTCTTTTTCTGACGCATTACTACATATAACTATTTAATAACACCATGAACCCGATGAGCAACCTGATCAGATTTTATCGATTATTGCTCCCTTTTGAAAATTTAAAAATCACTACAAATTTAACTTTCTCTCAAGTCCTGCAAAGATTAGATGCAGTTGTCGATACTCCCAAACTTTTCCGAATAACGCTACCATTTGGGCCGCCACCGACCAAACCTTATGAAGGAACAATCTATGGCAAGACATTCAAAATTAGTCGCATCATCAGTGGGCGGAATTCATTTCTGCCGTTCATTGAAGGAGAGATATATCCTCAACCCTTTGGTTGTCATATAAACATTAACATGAGTTTGCATAAAATTGTGCTGATATTTATGCTTTTCTGGCTGTGGACAACTGGTAGTATTGGCATCTTTGCTTTATTTGCTTGGTTCGTAGAACCTTCCGTCGGGCCAATATTTATCCCAGTGCTAGGAATGTTTATATTCGGCTTGATTTTGTGCATAGTTCCGTTTAAAATAGAAGCAAAAATAGCTACTAAATTTTTATTAACCTTATTCAATTCATCATTAGCAAATTAAATCTTATCTGCGTTTATCCGCGTTCATCCGCATTCATCTGCGGTAAAAAAACTCCAAATTACTTATGCGTCAAAACCAACTCAAACAAAAAATCAAACAAGGCGAAACAGTCCTCGGTTTATTTATGAATTGCGCCTATCCCGCATTCATCGAAATCTGTGGCTACGCCGGCTTTGACTTCGCCGTCATCGACATGGAACACGGCCCCTTACATTCACTTGCCGCCGAAGATTTGTGTCGCGCAGCCGAGTGTGCAGGAATTGCACCGATTGTGCGCGTCCGCAAAAATGATGGGCCACAAATTCAACGAGCCCTCGACATCGGTAGTGCAGGGATTCAAGTACCTCAAATTGAAAGCAAAATAGATGCCGAAACTGCGGTTAAAAATTCTAAATACAGTCCTCTCGGCACTCGCGGCCTTTCCTTTGCTACTAGGGCCGGACTTTACACTGCTGCGGGTACAAATATTACCGATCGCCTCAACGAAGAATCCTTAGTTGTGATTCATGTCGAAGGTAAAGGTGGCATCGATAATTTAGCAGAAATTGTGACGGTTCCGCACGTTGACGTAATTTTTCTGGGGCCTTATGATCTATCACAGTCGATCGGGATTCCCGGCCAAATCCGCGACTCGCGAGTCATTGAGATGATGGAGGATGCCGTAAAAACCATCCGCAACGCAGGGAAAGCTGCGGGCACTTTTGCCGACACCCCCGAAATCGCCAAACAGTGGATCGATGCTGGTGTCCAATACGTGGGACTTGGGGTGGATGTTGCGGTTTTCCTGCGGGCTTGCCAGGATTTAGTCAAATCAGTCGATCGATTTTAGATTTTGGATTTTAGATTTTGGATTAATCTGAGTAACCAAAATGAGGAGACGGCAATGCCGTGTCCCTACAATATTTTCGGTAGGGACACGGCA
>JAYTZD010000195.1:0-1813 GCA_043742065.1 Oscillatoriales bacterium | reverse complement strand
CGCTCATGTCCTTGCCGCGTCTGTTAACATTGATTGCTACTGTCTGCCTCGCCCTGGGGCTGATTATTGGACTCGTGAGTTCCTTAACAGGACTTTACACTCAAGTTGCATGGTCTGCGTCTCCCCTACTGGCTAATTTGCTCATCTTGGCAATACTTGTACTTTTGGGCACGCTCATCTTTGCTATTTTCTACTACTTAAAACTGCTACAAAGCCCTCCAAAAGCTAAAGGAAGACGGGCAATTAAGCCGAAAATTCCTGTTATTAAAAGTGAAGCTGCTTCCGAAAATTTGAAAGCAATTCGGCAACAAGTCGATCGCATTCAAGATGAAGTAGCACGACAAGCATTGCTATTGAGAGCGCGAGAAATTGAAGCTAGTATGGCTCGTGGTAGCATTCGGATAGTTGTATTTGGCACCGGTTCTGCGGGCAAAACTTCTGCTGTGAATGCCCTAGTGGGAAGGATGGCAGGACAAGTGGGTGCGCCGATGGGAACTACCGAAGTCGGAGCAACTTATACTCTAAAATTGAAAGGGATCGATCGGGAATTAGCAATTACTGATACCCCAGGCATCTTGGAAGCAGGAGTCGCAGGAACCTACAGAGAGGAGTTGGCAAGACAGTTGGCGGCGAGTGCAGATTTGATAT
The DNA here is from genome assembly GCA_043742065.1 of Oscillatoriales bacterium. Lineage (GTDB taxonomy): Bacteria > Cyanobacteriota > Cyanobacteriia > Cyanobacteriales > Microcoleaceae > Microcoleus. Next base: position 1,165 of record JAYTZD010000195.1, on the reverse strand, counting down.
TATTTGTTTTGGATGGCGATTTGCGAAAATCTGAGTATGAACCGCTGCGGAATTTGGCGGAAATTGGCAAAAGGTCGATCGTGGTTTTTAATAAAGTTGACCTTTATCCCGACAGTGATAGAGATGCTATACTCGATCGACTCCGGGAGCGAGTTAAGGGTTTAGTAGCAGCAATGGATGTTGTAGCAATTAGCGCCAATCCGCAAAAAGTTGTGTTAGAAGACAGCACAATCTTTCAACCAGACGCGGATATTATGCCCTTAATTCGGCGCGTTGCTGCGATTTTGCGAGCAGAAGGAGAAGATTTAATTGCTGACAATATTTTGCTGCAATCTCAGCATTTGGGAGACCAAGCTCGCAAATTAATTGACGCGCAAAGACGCAGGCAAGCTGATAAGGTAGTAGAGAGGTTTCAGTGGATTGGAGCCGGAGTAATTGCAGTAACGCCTTTGCCAGTTGTAGATTTACTAGCGACAGCAGCAGTTAACGCTCAAATGGTAATAGAAATTAGCAAGATTTATGGTTGTGAATTAAATATCGATCGCGCTAAAGAATTGGCATTTTCTCTAGCAAAAACCCTGGCAAGTTTGGGAATAGTTGAAGGTGTAATTCAAGTAGTATCAAGGGCGCTTCAGTTAAGTGTAGCCGGGTTTGTACTTGGCAAAGCAATTCAAGCAGTCAGCGCCGCTTATTTAACTAGAATTGCCGGGAAAAGTTTTATTGAATATTTTCGTCACGATCAAGATTGGGGCGATGGTGGTATTGCGGAAGTAGTACAAAAGCAGTTTCAATTAAATCGGAAAGATGAGTTTGTTAAAGCATTTGTCAAAGATGCGATCGCGCGCGTTGTCGAACCTCTGAATCTTTATCAACAGTCGGCAGAATCAGAACTAGAAATGGCAGCAGAATTAGAATCAGAAATCGAACCACAACCATTATATCAGTCGCAGGAATACGAAGATTGGGAAACTTACAGCAACAAACGAAAGGATGAATGGTAATTGGGCATGGGGCATGGGGCATGGGGCATGGGAATGGGGCACAGAAAGTTTGTACCCTGAGCGAAGTCGAAGGGCTTTCTTCCTTCTTCCTTCTTCCTTCTTCCTTCTTCCTTCTTCCTTCTTCCTTCTTCCTTCTTCCTTCTTCCTTCTTCCTTCTTCCTTCT
>JAYTZD010000194.1:0-7374 GCA_043742065.1 Oscillatoriales bacterium | reverse complement strand
ATCGATCCGATCGCTTTTAGAAATTCGCCCAGACAGCGCCAACCTCAAGCAAAATGGCGACATCAAAAAAGTTGCACCACAAACAGTAGCCGTCGGCGATATCATCCTTGTCAAACCAGGCGAAAAAATCCCCTTAGACGGTGAAATTATCGACGGCAATTCTCAGATTGACACATCTGCACTCACTGGAGAATCAGTACCTCGAACCGTGAAAGTTGGAGAAACAGTTTTAGCAGGAACCATTAACCAGACAGGAGTTCTCACCGTCAAAGTCACCAAAGTCTTTGGTGAATCTTCAATCTCCCGAATTCTGGAATTAGTAGAAAATGCCAGAAGCAAAAAAGCTGAAACTGAGAAATTTATCACCAAATTTGCCAGTTACTATACGCCGTTTGTAGTATTTGCATCACTAGCAGTGGCTCTAATTCCGCCTTTGTTCATTTCAGAAGTAACTAATGCCGATCGCTTTTTATGGGTTTACCGCGCCCTAGTCTTGTTAGTTATTTCCTGTCCTTGCGGATTGGTGATTAGCATTCCTCTGGGATATTTTGGAGGAATTGGCGGTGCAGCAAAACGTGGTATTTTGGTGAAAGGCTCGACTTTTCTCGATACCCTAACAGCAGTCAAGACAGTTGTTTTGGACAAAACAGGAACTTTGACCAAAGGAGTTTTCAAAGTAGCACAAATTGTGCCTAAAAATGGTTTTTCCCAATCTGAGTTAATGCAAATAGCTGCTAAAGTAGAATCTCAATCAAATCACCCAGTCGCGAAATCGATCATGGAAGCTTACGGCGACAAGATAGATTCATCGGATGTAAAAGATTACGAAGAAATAGCGGGACACGGCATTCGAGCAAAAGTAAATAATCAAATTGTGCTGGCGGGAAATGACCGTTTGCTGCACCGAGAAAACATTGCTCACGATGTCTGTAATGCTGAAGGTACAGTGGTACATTTAGCAGTAGACAACCGCTATGCTGGCTATATTTTGATTGCTGACGAGCTTAAGGAAGACGCAGTACAGGCGATTCGCGACCTCAAGAAACTCGGTGTTGAGCGAATCGTGATGCTCACAGGAGATAATCAAGCTGTAGCCGATAGTGTTGCCAAAAAGCTCGGTTTAGATTCCTACTTAGCCGAATTATTGCCCGAAGGAAAAGTCGAGGCGATCGAGAAACTGATCGGCGAATCTAAAAAAGGCGATAAAATAGTCTTTGTCGGGGACGGAATTAATGACGCACCTGTGCTTGCTAGAGCTGATGTGGGCATAGCGATGGGGGGTTTGGGTTCGGATGCGGCGATCGAAACTGCGGATGTTGTGATTATGTCAGATGCACCATCAAAGGTGGCTGAAGCTATCCAAATTGCCCGAAAAACTCACAATATTGTTTGGCAAAATATCATTTTTGCCATGTCAGTCAAAGGCATATTTATTGCTTTGGGTGCTTTTGGGTTAGCGACAATGTGGGAAGCTGTTTTTGCAGATGTTGGGGTAGCTCTAGCTGCGATTTTCAATGCGACTAGAGTCTTGAAATAGAGTTTTCGTAGCGTGGCAAAAGCCCATTTTACGATAAGTGATATCGTTTCCGGTTACATCTGTATTGTTGAAATTTCCAAACAGTCAACAGTCAACAGTCAACAGTCAACAATCATTCTGGTGCAACCAGAATTGATATAAAATATACATTCTGAGGTTAAAATCTTATGCGTCGTCAACGTTCTCTGCCCTGGATTCACCGCTATTCCCGCCCGATTATGGCAGGAATTGCCTCGATAGGGGCTGCGGTAACTGCCTATCTAACCGCTGTCAAGTTATCGCAAGGAGCGGTAACTTGTCCCATAGCTGGCTGCGATATCGTGCTTTCGAGTCCCTATGCCTATGTCTTTGGTTTGCCTCTTTCTCTCTTTGGTTTTTTGGGGTATTTGAGCATGATCGTTTTTGCGGTAGCTCCCCTATTTGTCAATCCCTCTGAACAGAAGAGTCTCCGCTCTAAGTTAGAGTCTTGGACGGGACTATTTCTGTTTGCTGGTGGCACAGCAATGATGATTTTCAGTGGATATCTGATGTATGTACTGACTGTTGATATCAAAGCAACTTGTATTTACTGCATTGCCTCTGCTTTGTTTGCAACTAGCTTGTTTGTCTTAGCATTAATCGGTCGCGAATGGGATGATATCGGACAACTATTTTTCATCGGAATTCTGGTATCTATGTTAGTGCTGATTTCTTCTTTGGCTCTTTATGCTGATGTGAATAATCTCGGCACAGCTAGGGAGACTAGCATGAAGACTACGACGATTTCTGGTCCATCAGAAATTGCTTTAGCGCAGCATTTAAAAAGAGTTGGAGCTAAAATGTACGGCTCTTTTACTTGCTCTCATTGTCAGATGCAGAAAGACCGTTTTGGCAAAGAGGCGGCTCGGATTTTTAATTATATCGAGTGCAATCCTCAAGGTAAAAATGCGAGGCCTGATCTTTGTCAAGCTGCAAAGATTCAGGCTACTCCTGCTTGGGAAATTAACGGTAAGTTTTACGCAGGTAAAAAATCTTTGGAGGAGTTGGCTGATTTATCTGGCTATCAGGGAAGTCGGGAATTTCTAAATCTCTCAAATCCGGAACGAGGACAATAGTGATTTTTGGCGATCGCTATAATCATAGTCGATATCAATTCCGGTTACACCGGAATTAACATTACCCGAAATCAGGAGACGGCAGTGCCGTTTCCCTACAATATTATTTTGGTGTAGCGACACGGCACTGCCGTCTCCTCTCCTCCTGCCGTGTCCTCCCGTGGCTACAAAAACAAAACCCGCTGGCGCGGATTTTATCTTAAAGCTAATTGTTGATTACTGCCAATTTCATCTACTTTTTAGGAACAAGAGCTTCATTACCAATAACGGGACGGACTGACGCAGCGCTATTTTTCAAAAGTGCGATCGCCTGGGCGTAACAAGGATCGTCCTTAGTAGCAACCAACGTCGGTTTGTTGGCTAATTTCAGCTTTTGTTCGTCCGTTACTTCAACTTTGACATCGGGAGTAACGCCCTTGTGGCTGATATCAGTACCGTTGGGAGTATAGTAGTGAGCGATCGTCACTGCTAACCCAGAACCGTCAGACAAAGGATGCACCGACTGCACTAAAGCTTTACCAAAAGTTTGACCACCCATCACAGTAGCGCGCTTGTTGTCCTTGAGAGCACCTGCCAAAATCTCACTAGCGCTGGCGGAGTTGTCGTCTACAAGCACCACCACAGGCTTGTCAGTAATCGCAGTGCGATTTGCCTTCATTTCCTGAGAATCGCCCGATCGATCAACTGTACGGACGATCGCGCCTGTATCCATCCACATCCGGGCAATATCAATGCTCACCCGCAGCAACCCACCTGGATTACCACGTAAATCCAACACAAAAGCATCAGCTTTCTGATCCGAGAGCTTTTTAATCGCCGCCTGCATTTGTTCGCCTGCGTGGGAGCTAAACTCTTGTAAACGGATGTAACCGACTTTCTTACCCGCTTCATTCTTGAGGCTGTAGCGGACTGCTGCTACCTCAATTCTTGCCCTAGTCAGGGTGATGTCAAACTCACTTTTGCCCTGACGAGCCATCCGCAGGGTGACTTTCGTACCTTCAGCGCCCCGAATTATTTGAGCTGCATCGGCGACAGTCATGCCTTTGGTAGGTTTGCCATCAATCACCAAAATGCGATCGCCCGCTTGAATCCCAGCCTTGATAGCCGGGGAATTTTCCATCGGCTCAACAACTGTAATGTCCTTAGTTTTCTCATCCGCTTCCAGCCTCATCCCTACCCCTGTCAGTTCCCCAGAGGTTTGACTGGTGAGTGCTTCGTACTGCTTCGGGTCCATGAAGCGCGTGTAGGGGTCGTTTAACTTCTCTAGGGCTTTGCGGAGGGCGGTGTAGGCAGCTTCGCGAGAGGTGTAATCTTTGCTCAGCAAGTCTTGGCGGGCCACTTGCCAGTCAGTCTTATTGAAGCTGCCATCAACATACTCTCGGTTGACAATTTGCCAAGCTTCGTCTAGAACAGCTTTGGGGCTATCTTGAAGCTCAGCGCGGACTGATTGACTCAGACCGGGCACAAGTAAAGATATGGAAGCGGTTGTGGCGATCGCCCCACTGAACAGGGCTGCCTGTAACTTAGAAAAGCGTCTGCGGGCTACATTCATTGAATTTTGCTCAATTCTATTTTAGATTTTTGATTTGAGATTTTAGAGTGCTAAAAAACCTAAAACCCCTACTTAAACTATGTTATGGAGGTTACACCATCCTTTTGTATAGTTTAACGGCCTTTATAGTCTATCGCCAACCAATTAACACCCTATTTTAATTAAAATTAATTAAAATCCTAGATTTAATAGTACCGTGAAAGCTAAAATCGAACTATTTTCGCAAAAGTGGTTGAGTCTGCTAGTCAGTGGAATTATTGCCACAGCAGCCTTAGCAGGGGTCGTTACCATACAGTCCAATCGGCAATTAGGTGGAATTAGTGCGATCGAAACTGAGGGGCAAAAACCCTTACCTACAATGTCTGCCGCTGGTTTCAAGCAATCCGAACAGCAAGAAGCCCTGCGGCTGAAAATGCTTAAAGCTTTTCCTAGTTTTGGATTTGAGAATTTAGTTGCAGATTGGACATTTCTCAAATTTTTGCAATATTTTGGCGACGACGAAGCCCGAAACATCACAGGTTACAGTCTCAGTCCTGATTATTTTGACATCATCACGCGACGCGATCCCCGGCGAGTGGAAATTTACCCATTTCTGTCAGTTGCCGTTTCTTTTTACCAAGCAAAACCCGAAATTGCCGTGCAGTTAATGGAACGCGGTACTAGCGCCCTGTCGCCACAAATTGACCCCCAAGCGTGGACAGTGTGGCGAAATAAAGGTCTTGATGAATTGTTGCTGCTGGGGGACATTCCTGGGTCAATTCGATCGCACGAAATGGCTGCTGACTGGGTGGAAGGAACCCCGTCAGGGAAGCAATTGGCCCCGATGTTTCGTGCTACTGCTGAGTATTTGCGTCGAGATCCCGATAGTGTCCAGGTGCGGTTTTCTGGTTGGAGTATGGTTTATGCTCAAACCAACGATAAAGTTGTGCGGTACAGGGCGAAACAAGCTCTTTTCAGGTTGGGGGCTATGGTGCGAAAGGATAAGGATGGAAATGAGAGTTTTATTTTGCCTGCTCGAAAGTAGTTGATTGTTGACTGTTGACTGTTGACTGTTGACTGCAATTCCCCAATTCTTCAATCGAAAATCCCAAATCTAAAATCTCAAATCTCGGTAATTCTTCAATCGAAAATCCCCAATCTAAAATCTAAAATCAGCTTGAGTTAATTCCCGCCACTCACCGGGTTGGAGGCCTTCGAGAGTCAAATGCCCGATCGCACATCTGACCAAGCGTAACGTCGGAAACCCTACTGCGGCGGTCATCCTACGGACTTGGCGGTTGCGGCCTTCTGTGAGAGTCATTTCCAGCCATGCTGTCGGTATGCTTTTGCGAAATCGAATCGGCGGTTCACGAGGTGGCAATAGCGGTTCTGTTGATAATAATTGCACCTTTGCCGATCGAGTCCGATAATCTTGAATTGTGACACCAGTCTGCAAAGCTGCGATCGCACCTGCATCGGGAATCCCTTCCACTTGCACCCAGTAAGTACGGGGATGAGCGAATTTCGGGTCACTCAGTCGGTGCTGCATTGGTCCATCATCGGTTAACAGCAAAAGTCCTTCACTATCGCGATCGAGCCTTCCCACCGCATAAACATCAGGAATTGGAATATAATCTTTCAGAGTTCTGCGTTTAACTTCCCCTGAATTGTCAGTGAATTGAGTTAAAACATCGTAAGGTTTGTAAAATAGAATGTAACGATAAGGCATGACAAATTAAAAAATAAAAATGTACCAATATCAATAATTTTGTAGGGGCGGGTTCACAAACAATCATTGCCAAAAACCGAGAATCTCGAAAACCCGCCCGCACCCAACGACAATATGAATAAACTTACACCTAATTCTACCATGCCCGAAGCCACACACCGCATTTGCATCGTCCTAGGAACACGCCCAGAAGCAATTAAACTAGCCCCAGTAATTCAACAGTTCAAAAATTCCCCATTCTTTGACACCCAAGTAATTTTAACAGGCCAGCATCGAGAAATGGTCGAGCAAGTCATGCGAATGTTCGACCTAAAAGCCGATCGCGATTTAGCCATTATGCAGCACCAACAAACCTTGACAGACATTACTTGCCGGAGTTTGCAAGGTTTAGAAGATTTGTTCAAAGAATTACAGCCAAAAATTGTCCTAGTACAAGGCGACACCACCACAGCTTTTGCCGCTGCTTTGGCAGCATTTTACCAGAAAATACCCGTAGGTCACGTAGAAGCCGGATTGCGGACAGACGACGTGTTCAATCCTTACCCAGAAGAGGCTAACAGGCGGTTGATATCTCAGCTCACACGGCTGCATTTTGCCCCGACAGAGCTGGCTGCGGAGAATTTAGTGCGATCGGGCGTTTTGGGAGAAATTCACCGTACAGGCAACACAGTCATCGATGCTTTGCTATCTGTCGCCAAACGCAAACCAGAATGCAACATTCCCAACTTAGATTGGAGCAAATACCGCACAATCCTAGCAACAGTTCACCGCCGGGAAAATTGGGGAGAACCTTTAGCCGGAATTGCGCGAGCATTTCTCCTAATTTTAGATAAATTTCCCGATACAGCATTGCTGCTACCCCTGCACCGAAATCCCACTGTTCGAGAACCTTTGCAAGCTCTTTTGGGCGAGCATCCAAGAGTCTTTTTAACTGAACCTTTGGATTATGCCGAATTGGTGGGAGCGATTCAAAGATGTCATTTAATCCTCACAGATTCCGGTGGTTTGCAGGAAGAAGCACCTAGTTTGGGTAAGCCAGTTTTGGTATTACGAGAAACCACAGAAAGACCAGAAGCAATTTCTGCTGGTACGGCTAAACTTGTCGGTACTAATTCTGATATAATTGCCACAGCAGCCGCTGAATTACTGAATAATTCAGCGGCTTATAACGCAATGGCAATGGCAATCAATCCCTTTGGGGACGGTTTGGCTGCATCGCGGATTCTGAAGATTGTTGAAGAGTATTTTAGTTAAGGTGGCATCGGAATAAATATTACCCATAGTCAGGATACGGCAGTGCCCATAGGTGTCAACTTAAGCTCAAACTTAACTGATTCCCAGGCTCCAGCCTGGGAACCAGTAGAATTAATCTATCACAAGAGAGTTGACACTCTCAGGGAGTCAACGCCACTGAGATTCTGCGGACAGAGTAGAGTTGGGCAACACCCAGAGTCTGACTCTCGCTGCGGTAGTCAAACACCGC
>JAYTZD010000193.1:0-3783 GCA_043742065.1 Oscillatoriales bacterium | reverse complement strand
TTGGTCATTAGTCGTTGGTCATATCAATTCCGGCTGCGCCGGAATGATATAGAGGACACGGCAGCCGTCTCCTCTATATCATTCTGATGCAAACGGATTTGATATCATTAATCAGGACAGGTTTTTCAGGTTATTTGTTGGCTGCCGAATGGATCCAAAAATAGGCTCCTGACAAATAACTAATAACTAATGACTAATGACTAATGACCGAAATCTGGTAAACTGATTGTTGATAATTCACAGGCGATAGCTATTCAACACATGGAATGGCACGTAAGCGATGCCCAGAGTCTGGGATTAATTGATAACGAAATTGGCGACCACGGTTTTTCAGCGGCGGAGTACGAAATAGTCCGCCGTGTGATCTATGCGACTGCTGATTTTGAGTACAAGTCTTTAATTAGTTTTTCCGATCAGGCTTTACAGGCTGGGGCGGCGGCTTTGGCTGCTCGGACTACGATTGTGGTAGATGTGCCGATGGTGCAGGTGGGGATTACGCCACTGATCCAAAGTACCTTTGCGAATCCGGTTTATTGTTCGATGGAGGCTTTGACGCGCCCTCAAAAGGAAAAAACGCGGGCGGCTTGGGGGATTGAGACTTTGGCTAAACGCTATCCTGAAGGGATTTTTGTGGTTGGCCAGGCTCAAACTTCATTATCCGCGATCGTGGATTTGATTGAATCTGAGGAAATTCGGCCTGCTTTGGTGATTGGGACTCCTTCTGGGTTTGTGGGAGTGGATGTGGCTAAGTCGCGCTTACATGATTCGATGATTCCTCATATTCGGATTGAGGGGCGCAAGGGTTCTGCGGTGGTGGCTGTGGCGATTGTGAATGGATTGGTGGATTTGGCTTGGCAAGCTTACGGGCAAGAGGGAAATAGTTAACCAAACCAGGTTCTCCTGATGATATCAATTCCGGTTACACCGGAATGATATAGAGGAGACGGCATTGCCGTTTCCCTACGCCAGATCAATTGTAGGGACACGGCATTGCCGTCTCCTAATTTCGGGTAATATTAATTCCTATGCTACCGGATTTGATATGATTAATTGTAGGGACACGGCATTGCCGTCTCCTAATTTCGGGTAATATTAATTCCTATGCTACCGGATTTGGCATTACTACCTGAAACCTAGCAACTGCTTGAGTTTGCCTAGTAAATTCTTGAATTTGACACCAAACATAAACATCAACCAGACTGCACCACCGGCACCCAAGCTAATCAACAACACCAACACAAAAGGATGAATTTCAACACTGCTGAGTAATGGTAAGTAAAATTTGCGATCGGGCGCGTCTTGCTTGATGAGATAAGGAACACCACTAGCCACTACTCCCGCTACTCCCAAACCAAAGCCCACAGCTTGAATCGTGACTTCTAGTTTCGCATCCCGATAAGCCTCTTCGATCGCCACAACACCTCGAATTGCTTCCATTGCTTTGTCTAGCAAGACCGTTCCGTGTTTGAAATAGCCTAAATCTGCCTGAATCTGCCTTTGAAATCGTGGGCAGTTTTGAGTTCCGAATGCTGCGAGGAAATTTAAATCAGCACCCCTATCATTATACTTTTTACTGGATATGATGTCAAGACTTATTTCATTTAATTTATTTTGGTAATTTTCGGCATTAATTGCGATCGTATTTTCCCGAAACTGCAAATCAATCAGCATCCGGCATACTTCACAGCCCGTGGTGGGAGCTCAATCATCTGAGTGGCCAGAAACTCTAATTCCTCCTCATTTAAACCCGCACCTTTCGATTGTCGCTGCTGAGATTTATCTCGCTGCAAATACTGGAAAGTCTTGTCAATGCCGCACAAAAACGAGCAATCAATGCTGCATCTACGGAGTCATATCAATTCCGGCTGCGCCGGAATGATATAGAGGAGACGGCACTGCCGTGTCCCTACGATGGCGGTAGGGACACGGCACTGCCGTCTCCTCCGTTTAGATCATTCCGGTGCAACCGGAATTGATATCAGTTTTAGTTCGTACAGGCAATTGAATACTAACCTTGTCAATGCAGGCTTTCCCGATCATATCGAGAGCCTAAGATACTGTCCAGTTTTGTGTGCGCCTGTCATCAGTAATGGGAGCTTATCTACGCAACAGACTTATGCAGTCTAAGGGGCGGGCTAACTTCACCAATTTCTGATGTCCTTGAAGAACACTTTCTACTGAAACTTGTACCTTAGTTAGAAACTTTTCTAGTTTCTTTAGATTTACCAAGAAGAAGGTACGATCGCCTGAAAGTCGGTACGATCGCCTGAAAGTCGGTACGATCGACTGAAAGTCGGCTCGATCGCCTGAAAGTCGGTACGATCGACTGATTGTCGGTACGATCGCCCAGTTGTCGGTATGATCGAATCAATGACGTGGCGATCGACTGACTCACTCTTTTAAGATACAAGGGGCGGGTTCCACCAACAATATCTAACGAATACCGACAATCTTGATAAACCCGCCCTCTCCACAACGGATCACCTATATCAACCTGGAATTTGCATCGCATCGGAAAATGTAGGTTGGTATTTTTGGTTGGGTGGGGGCGGGTTTTCGAGATGGTGGATTATGGGCAATTATTGTTGGTGAACCCGCCCCTGTCAGTGCTGGGTAATTTACCCTCTGCACCTGCAATTACCCACCGGCGGAGTTACCTGAGATTGGAAAGGCACCAGGGCGCACTTGAATTTTCTGAATTTGACCTTGACGGTTAATTTGCATTTCGAGTTCTTTGCCCACAACCGTGTTTTCCACCCTTTCTTGTACGTCTCCTGGGTTGTCAACTGCAATTCCGTCAATTTTTTCAATCACGTCTCCGGGACGTAAACCTGCTTTTTGAGCGGGGGAATTCTCAACAATTCGGGTCACGGCTACGCCTTTATCTAGGGCAATCTTAGCATTGAGCTGTTTGTTGACTTCTGCCTTGGTCGCGGGAGTTAAGCTGACCATTTGAATGCCGAGGTAAGGATGTTCGGCTTTACCTTTGGCGAATAGCTGATCGGAAACTCGTTTGGCGGTTTCGATGGGAATGGCAAACCCCAAGCCCTGAGCGTCTGCACGAATGGCGGTATTGATGCCAATTACTTCGCCGGAGTCGTTCAGCAGCGGGCCGCCAGAATTTCCGGGGTTGATGGCGGCGTCGGTTTGGATGAATCGGACTCGTTTGTCGGGGATGCCTACTTGGGAGCTCGATCGACCTGTAGCGCTAATAATGCCCACTGTTACTGTATTGTCAAGACCTAAAGGATTGCCGATCGCGATCGCCCATTGTCCTGGTACGATATTATCCGATCGACCCAAAGCGACTAGCGGCAAGTCCTTGGCATTAATTTTTACAACAGCGACATCTGTCAACGGATCGACTCCCTGCACCTTACCCTCAAACTCTCGGCCGTCTTTGAGCGTCACTTTCACAGTATCCGTCCCGGAGACGACGTGAGCATTAGTAATGATCCGGCCATCAGCAGTGAGAATGAACCCCGAACCTGTACCGCGCTTAATTTTTTCTTCCGGTACTGGTAAATTTTCTCCGAAAAATTTACGAAATAAAGGATTTTTGAAAGCTTCGGGTACTGGACTGACTATTTTGCTGGATGCGTCAATTCTCACTACAGCCGGCCCGACTTTTTGGGCTGCTTCGGCAATAAAATTGGAATTGGTGCGATCGACTGGCGGATTGGACGGGACTTGAGAAGACGCATAGGGCGGGATTTGTTGGCGTACCACGGGCAGAACCAAACCTGTTTCCAGACCGTTTTGGCTTTGGAGATACTGATTTCC
>JAYTZD010000192.1:0-3797 GCA_043742065.1 Oscillatoriales bacterium | reverse complement strand
CTCGACTGTTAAATGTTGACTCATTCCCTGCATGGCTTTTGCTGCTTTGGTTAAATCGAGCATTTGTTATTAGTTAACTGTTGACTGTTAACTGTTGACTGTTTGAACAATATTGATGCAACTGGAAACGATATGATGCATCAATTTTTGACTATTTCCTGAAGGTTGAGGCGGAAAGCAAAAGGTAAAAAACTGAAGTAAAAAATCTAGTTTATACCTTTTGCTTGGTGTTTTAGGGAGTCGTCGGTTCTTCGCCGGAAACATTTTCAGACTTGGATTCATCGGCTGGTTTGACAGTTTCCGCAAGATTGGGAGTTGGCGGATTGGGAGGAATTAATTCCGTTGTTTCTGTGGATTTGTCAGTTTCCGCAAGATTGGGAGTTGGCGGATTGGGAGGAATTAATTCTGTTGTTTCTGTGGATGCGATCGCCTCAATGTCTACTACAATCACTTCTACCTCCGCAGGTGTTGCCGAAACCTCTTCCACCGCAGTCATTTCTGAAAATTGAGTCGGAGAAATCGCAGTTTCTGCGGAAATCAATTCTGCCATTGCTTCGACATCCAGAGGAAATGGCACTCCTAGGTTTTCTTCAACAGCAGTGCTGCTAGTTTCTGTCGCCACTTCTAGGGCAGCTTCGGCTAATTCTGACTGGAGAATTTGGTCAATATCCGGTGTCGGAATTGCCACTATTTTAGGTGTAGGCGCGATCGCCTCTGAAGGCAATTCTGAAGCTGCTTTCGCTGTTGTCACCTCGGTACTTGCAGGTGTATTTGCGGGGGATTTGCTTTTGTCTGGACCCCTTCCTAATAAACCGCCGAGACTATTTTTGATGTTGCCGAATAGACTTCCGAAACCTGCGGATTTTTTGGAGACTTTGGCGGTAGTTGGGGCAGCCGTTGGGGCAGCCGTTGGGACTGTAGACTGGGACTCTTTAGCGGCAGACCTCCACATCTGGTCGAAGTCATCATCATCTAGCTCTTGTTTAAGCTCTGGCTGGGCTTCTGTTGGCTCCACAGTTGGTGTGGTGGCAATTTCTGCAACTTTTGAGTCGATCGCACTTTCGTTACTTGCTGCTGATTCTACTGGGGTTTCAGCAACAGGATTGGCGATCGACCAAACGGCTATTGGTTCAGTTGTGGGTGTGATTGAGTCGGGAATTGGCAACTCAGGGACGATCGCACTTTTGTCCACAATTTCCGCTACTGGGGAAACGTCTATTTTTGCCTCGTTGCGATCGGCAACAGGTACTGGAACAGTATCAGATTTCGGTTTGGGCGATCGGACAAACTTCGGTTTTTTTGATGCGGGTTCTGGTTTCTTGCCAAAGAATCCCGCAAATGGGATGCCCGCAGTCGGCAAATTCACAGACTGAGGAATCGGCGTTTGCTGAGCAATTGGGGCCACTTGCCTGCGTAAACTCAAAGTTTCCCAAGCAAACCAGCCCAACAGAGCCACTGCCGCCATTTGACCCAGCAGGAGAGCGCCGGTAATTCGCCCCGCACAAGCCCATAAAATTAACGCATAAAAAAGTCCAACCCCGCTCCAGGCAAAATCAGTTTTGCGGTGAACTTCTGGAAAAAAGAAGGCCGCCATGTAAATGCTGCAACTGCCCAAACCGACCGCCAACGCTAGAAAGTATGCAAGCATATTGTCGGTACCTCCGCTGTGTCAAATAACCTCTACGGGCTAATTCTACCCTTTGGAGGTATCCGGTGGCTGCTTTTTCAAGGACAATTTTGGACATTTAAGGAAGGAATAGGGCATTGGGCATTGGGCATTGAGAGTTAATCTTCCTTTTTCCTTCTGCCATCAGTATAATTTGTGATACATATCACTGACATGGGTCTGTGCGATCGCACCCAAGAGTCAAAAATCATTGTATCTTGATGGTATAGAAGAAGTAATGTCAAGAGTGCATCTTGTGGAGGCAGTGTCATGTTAGAAAAACTGTTGTTAGCCGTCGGCTTAACCTTTTCACTGCACGTATTTGCCGGAGTAACTACGTCTCCGAAGTTACCTCAAAATCATGTAATGCGATCGAGCCCAACTTTGACTCAAGTGCTAAAACTTCCCCTCGTTGCAGCACCTTCACGTACCGAGAGCCAAATCTAATCCTAATTTTAAGTGCAAGTGCGATCGGGCTGATGCCAGAGTATTTGGCTGAGATTGTACTGGATCGGTTCTCTTTTCAATGTAGAGTATAGTCACGATTAAACTAGGGAAGATTAAAATGGGACTTAGCGATACTCTATTGGATGAAAAGAACAGAGACACTGTTGTGGATGATTGTGTAAAATTGATTGACGAACAAGTTGCTGCTGCATCGGGATTCGGTGGTTTGGCTCTGAAAGCTGCCTACTCTACTGTCAAGGGGATACGTGCTGACTATTGTGCCCAAGTTGTAGATCAACTTTTGCCAGAAATTGCGATCGCACTCGATCCCATGTGGACTGAAGCAGTAAACAATGGCAACCCAGTCGAATATCTAGCCCAAAGAAAAACTCAAGTAGCAGACGAATTGCTCCAAATTAGCGACAAAAGAGTCGAAAGTAGCACAAGAGCGATGGTGAAAGGAGCCTATGGCAAACTCCGTCCATCTGCGAAGAATTACGTGGAAAACGGAATACCAGATTTAGCCAAAATCATTGATAAATATAATAGTGCGGGTTGATAGGTAATATCATTTTCGGTTGCACCGGAATGATGTTGACTGTTCACTGTTGACTGTTCAAACAGTGAACAGTCAACTCTAATTTGCAGCCAATATCTGCAACATTGCCTGTCCCGTAATTCCCAACCCCAATAACATTACTAACATCGCACTAATCCCAGGCAAAAACTGCACTACCGCCATTTGTTTTGGCAATTTATCAAACTTCCCTTTCGCATAAACTAGAATTAATCCGATCGCAGTCAACACCAAAGCCAATCCCAAACTAAAAGCTACCACCAGCGTCATACCCAAACCGACACTACCCAAAGCTGACGCACTTAATAACATCACCAACGCCGAAGGACAAGGCAACAAACCGCCAGAAATTCCCAATGCTAATAAGCTTTTCCAAGTAACAGGAACACCGTCAGCTCCCGGAGGTAAATGTGAGTGTACACGACCATCTCCGTGATGATGATAATGCTCAGATATTTTGGATTTTACAGGCTTAAATTCTCTTTCCCAACTCCCCCGATTCAACAGATTAACTGGTTCTTCATAGCTCATACTCAGAGCTTTCGTCCTTAAGCCCCAGTTTTTATTAATAATTTTAGTCTTGAAATATTTAATAACTGAATTCCTCACTACGAAACTATTTTTGGTTCTTTCCATAAGTAGCTTGAAGCCAATTAAAGCTACCAAAAAACCAGAGATTAAATTCAACCAAGGATTCAGTTTTTCTGGGTCAATTAAATGAGAAGCAAACAAAGTAATTCCGCCCACAGCAAACACGCCCGCTGTGTGAGTAATAGTAGTTGTCGCTGCTAAAAATACAGCGTGTAGGGGAGTAGCCCGCGAACCTACCAAATAAGCACCAACAATTGTTTTTCCGTGTCCAGGCGACATCGCGTGGATGGCTCCCCAAGCAAAGGCTCCGGCTAATGCTAATAGCAAACTCCAACTTGCATCCCAGATTGATTCATTTTGTGATAATACAAATTCCCGATTTTGTGGTGTAAATACAAAGCTCTTGATCGCGCCTGATTGGATAATTGTTGCTTGACAGCTAGCTGTGCTTATTCCTGGTAAAAATAAATGATAATTAATCCAAAGTTTACCTTTTGAGATTAAATTTGCAGTAGG
>JAYTZD010000191.1:0-15872 GCA_043742065.1 Oscillatoriales bacterium | reverse complement strand
AAAACGCATGACTCTAGCGCGCGCAGCGGGCTCGAAAGCCCCAAGCAACTGATTGTTATGCGAAATCGGGTCGACGTGCGCCTTCATCATAGCCTCTTTCTAGGTCTACGACCCTAGGCCCCTTCACGCCCACAGCCAAAAACGCCCGCAACCAACATTTATTCGTCCTCCGTTGCGCAGACATCAACAGTAGAAGCCAAATCATCCACCATTTCATCTGTCCAGCGTTCGGTTGTCATGGTTCTTATTCCTTTACGTTGTTCAATCAATATTTTACGACTCTTGCCCGCTATTTTTAGTCGATCGCCCTTGTTAAAAATGTTCCAGCAAATATTTCTCTTGCGCGTAAACCTTTCGCAGCGACTCCAGGGCGATCGCCCCCAACATCAATTTAACCACCCCAACTAACTCTCCCCACTCCAACAATTCAACAACAGAAACAGCCTCCCGAAATTTATCCCCATAGAAATCAACCCAAAAATCCGGCGCGTATCTCTCCTTCAGACTCGCCATTCGCCGCTTCCAATATCCAAAATCTAAACCCGATGGCGATTCCACTCCCACCACCGGCGGAAAGTCGGCATAACTCACAAACCGACTCATTCCTTGGGCGTGCACGTAGAGGATGTGCGCCCAGCACTCGAAGCGATATATTTGTTCTACCTTGATTTTTAGCAGGCGCGCGATCGCCTCTTTTGTGACAAACCGGCTCAATCTATTTCTGGGGGTTGATTTTCGCGAAAATTTTGTTAACATGGTTTGTACATCCCAATTGATGGGAATTTTAGATGGTTAGTAAATCCCAGTTGATGGGATTGAATTTGGATAGGCGATCGTCTTAAGTTTTGCAGACGTTGGGGCGATCGCTTTTTACGATAAAATTATAATATACTAAATCTAGTGGTATGTCAATGGGTTTAATTAGATTGCGGGTTAGAGAATTTGCTGGTGAGAAAGGCTGGACGATCAAAGAGGTTTCTGACCGATCGGGAGTCAACTACAGCACCCTCAGCACCTATTCACGTTCTCCAGGAATGGCAATGGTTGATTTTACTTGTCTGCTCAAGTTGGCACGTACTTTTGACGTGATGGTCGAAGATTTGGTTGAGGTGGTCAAAGAGTAGCCGATCGCCTTTTGTAGTATAATTTTGTGACTCATATTAGTCAGGTATCAATAGCTTATGGGCTTAATTAGATTACGAGTTAAAGAATTTGCTGCTGAGAAAGGTTGGACGATCAAAGAGGTTTCTGAGCGATCGGGCGTAGTCTACAGTACGCTGAGAACTTATGCCCGATCGCCCGGATTAGCCACAATTGATGTGACAGCCTTGGACAAGTTGGCGAGGACTTTTGACGTGATGGTCGAAGATTTGTATGAGATTGTCGAAGATTAGCCGATCGCCTTTTCCGATAAAAATATCCTATGATGGTACACCATCATTTGTCAAGTATGGGTTTAGTTAGGCTAAAAGTCAGAGAATTTGCTGCTGAGAAAGGTTGGACGCTAAAAGAGGTTTCAGAGCGATCGGGAGTCATTTACAGTACCGTCAGACACTACGCCCGCTGTCCCGGAGTGTCAACTATTGACTTCATTTCCATACACAAATTGGCCCGCACCTTTGATGTAATGATTGAAGATTTGGTGGAAATTGTGCAGGAATAGGCGATCGCTTTTTCCGATAAAATCGTCATAAACTAAATCTAGTTTTCTGTGAATGGGCTTAACAAGATCGAGATATTCACAAAGCCAAAGAATACTGGATAGAATTTAGGAGTAGAAACGATGCCTAAAACTCATAGTTACCATGACTATCTGATTAAATCTATCGAACAACTTGAAGAAGCGGCTGCTTATCTTCAAGCAATTTTAGAAGAAAAAGAACCGGAATCTGAACTGTTATTGACAGTCCTCAAAGACGTAGTTAAAGCTCAAGATAAAATCTCTATAATGACGGTCGGCGAACAACAGAATTGGGAGAAACTTCAGGAATTGCTAAAAGTATCAGGGGGACAAGAGATTTACCGATTTATTGGTTTGCTGAAGGCTTTAGGATTAAAGACAGAGATTGCAGTTAGTCAAGGTGAGACTCCAGACGCATCAATGTTAGAATCCTCATCTCGCGTCGAGAGTTGTAAAGTGTAACATCTTACTTTTCTTACATCTGTTGTTGAACTTTGAGTTGAGTCATTAGTTATCCATATATTCCGTCCTGTTGGTATAATTGATTCTTTAGATAATTATATTGCCATTCAAGGAGATTATTTTAAATGGGTTCAGAAAACAGCGAACCCCTCGAAAGCCTAACAAATGAAGACATTTATCGAGAAGTGAGCAAAATTGTCAGTCAATTTCGGCTCTACCAGTGCGACGAAGCCGTTCAAGCTGTTGTAGAATGGTTAGAAACTAGAGATATGAAAGGAACAATCCTGAGAATTAAAACTAAGTATGACGAGGAAGACTATATCCTAAGTCAGCGTTTAGAAAGTCAAGGGATAACAGAATCAATCACTCTTAATGGGCAGCATTATGGCATCGAAGTTCAAGGGTTAGTTTTCGATAATTTATCAGTTACAGGAATAACCCGCGAAGATTGGCTAAACGACTTTCAATCTATTAGCGGAGAATTCATCATTACAGAATTTTATAGTACAACTTTCAACCAAAACGAAGGTCAATCAAATGAGTCAACTCTATGACATTCTAGCACAAATCAAAAACCAACCAACCCAATATTTAAGGCAAACTTCCCTGCCTCACCTGTTCATATTTTTAAATGGTTACAAAATAGCAAGGCGAGATTTAGGCATTACCATCACTTCAGAGGAACAGGAGTTTTATCGAGACTTTCAACCTTGGATTCAGAAAAAATTAAAAATCAAAACCGTTAACTCTTGGGCAAACATCATTCAACTTTTCTGCATCAATGACAGAGAAGCATTCAATTACTTTTTTGAACTTCTGGCAGAATTTAACCAAGGAGAAAAACCCTCAGAACCCCCCTTCCTCAAAGAATATGCCTGGAAAAATCCTCAAGCTACATCCCCAATCATAGCAGACAACAATTTTTATCAGCTTTTAGATAAAATCAAAACTAGACCCGCCCTTTATCTTGGCAAGCGTTCTATCTTTAGTCTGCAAGCTTTTTTAGATGGTTACACTTGTGCCTGTCGCCAACTCGGAATTCCTGTTACTGAACAGGAACAAGAATTTGCCGAATTTCAAGACTGGATAGAAAAGCAATTTAACCGGCAATCTAGCAAGTCTTGGGCGCGAATCATCCTTTTTTATTCAGAAGATGAATCCCAAGCGATTGATAAATTTTTTGAGCTATTTGAAGATTTTTTACAGCGCGAATCTCCTCCTATGCTAACACAATCTTTCGTTACTAGCCTCCCCGAAAATGGTAATAAAAAGCAGATAAATTCTTGGCTAGAAAACTTGTCCGAAGAAGCGCTTGCCCAAGTTCGTGAATTTGCTGAATCTTTGTATCAACAATAAAAAAGTCCAGTATAGCGATTCTCAAACAAAGGATGTTGCAAAGATTTGAGATTCTTAGCGACCCTCAGAATGACATAATTAGGTTGTTAATGCGTAAGTCCTAATATTGTCAACCCAACTCTTCACAAATGCGCGCAAAAGCCTCTACTGGATCGATCGCAGCAGTAATCGGCCGCCCAATCACCAAATAATCCGCACCAGCATTAATAGCAGCCTTGGGAGTCATCGATCGCCTTTGATCGCCGCCATCAGCCCATTTAGGACGCACACCGGGACAAACTAACAGAAAATCATCCCCGCAACTCATCCGCAATTGTTCGACTTCCTGCGGAGAACAAACAGCGCCAGCTAAACCCGTTTCCTTAGCCAAAAGAGCCATATGCAAAGCATACTCTGGTAACTCTAAAGGTATTTTTAATTCAAAGGCTAACTGTCTGGAATTCAAACTGGTTAACAGAGTAATTGCAATTAATTTAGGACTCGGTTTATCAACTGCGATCGCCCCTTCTTCCAAAGCAACCAATCCCGCTTTCAAAGCCTCTTTACCACAGGTAGAATGGATTGTCAATAAATCGACATTATACTTAGCAGCAGCCCGACAAGCACCAGCAACCGTATTCGGGATATCGTGAAATTTCAAATCCAGAAAAATCCGCTTTTGCCGCTGTTTCAGAATAGCCAGAATTTCCGGGCCGGAACTCACAAATAGCTCTAAACCGACTTTCCAGAAAGATACGTCGGGGAGTTTGTCGATCAGGGCGATCGCACTTTCTAAACTCGCAACATCCAAAGCCACAATAATTCGATTATCAGCGTTCATCTGCGTTTATCTTTCAGTATTCATCTGCGGTTAAAAAAGAGATTCAAGACACCAATCGCACAAACTTATTTTTCCCAACTTGCAAAACCTTACCTTCCAACTCAGCAGGTGATTCAAAAGTGAGGTTCACATCAGAAACTTTATCGCCCTCCAACTTCACCCCACCGCCCTGCATCAACTTCCGCGCATCGCCACTACTTTTGCAAAGTCCGCTAGCACTCAGAATATAAAACAACTTAGCAGGAAACTGTACAGTTGCCAAAGAAAACTCCGGCACTGCATCAGCTTCGCCCGCAGCACCTTTAACCAGCGCTATTGCATCGAGTTGTGCCCGATCGCCTGCTTCCGAACCATAATACTGACTGACAACATTCACAGCCAAAAGCTTCTGTTTTTCTCGTGGATTTTCCGGCAACGCATCCAGAGGTAAATCTGTCAATAGTTCAAAATATTGGGCGATCGAACTATCAGCAATTTTCTCCAACTTAGAATACATCGTCAGCGGGTCATCGGACAAACCGACATAGTTATTCAAAGACTTGGACATCTTCTGCACCCCATCAGTCCCGATTAAAATCGGCATCAGCAAACCAAACTGCGGCTTCATCCCAAAATGCCGCTGCAAATCTCGTCCCACCGCAATATTAAACTTTTGGTCGGTTCCGCCCAACTCCACATCGGCTTCCAAGACTACTGAATCGTAACCCTGCATGACTGGATACAAAAACTCGTGCAGGAAAATCGCATTTTCCTGCTGCATCCTGTTATCAAACCCTTCCTTAGCCAGCATCTGCTGTACCGTCATCGTTTTCAGCAGTTCCAGAACTTTCGCCAAATCCAATTTTGACAGCCACTCCGAGTTATAACGAATTTCTAGTCTTCCGGGCGTGTCAAAATCGAGAATTGGACGCACTTGGTCTAAATAAGTCCGGGCATTTTCCGCCACTTGTTCGGGAGTCAACTGAGCACGTGTCTCGGATTTTCCGGTTGGATCGCCAATTCTTGCGGTAAAATCGCCGATGAGCAACACTGCGGTGTGGCCGGCATCCTGAAAAGCTCGGAGTTTGCGGACGCAAATGCTGTGGCCCAGGTGAATGTCAGTCCCTGTGGGGTCGATGCCCAATTTGACGCGCAAAGGTCGATCGCCTTTTGTGAGCAATTGGGCTAAATTTTCGTCAGGGTTGCTAGAATCAGGTCGATCGGGAAAAATCTCGCTGACACCACGGTAAATTCCAGAAAACTTAGGAGAAATCATAGGGGTGCGATCGGAAACCATAATATTTTGCCAAAGTGCAGCGGAATTAGTTAAAATCACTGATTGACGCATACAAATATAATTATCAAGCTACCATAATCCCAAAGCTTGCCAGCCAACATTTACTGCCAGCATTCACAAATCCCATTTAAAATTCAAAGTCTCCAACCCCAATCGACTGAGGAAGTTAAATCCACGTGTCAACCAACGCAGTCCGTAAAAATACGGAAAACTCCGCCCCCGTATTCGAGTTTGTTCAGTCAGTCAGTAAAGTGACCGCCGGAACCATACTCAGCATCACAATGCTTGCCAGTTCCGTAGTAGCTGGCGGACTGGTTGGCTTAGCGATCAGCTTCCGCAATTTGCCAGATGTTCGCATCTTGCAAACCTACTCTCCCACAGAAACCACGCACATTTACGACATTAACGGCAGGCCCCTAGCCAGCATCCACGATGAAGCCAACCGAGATGTCGTACCCCTTGACAAAATCTCGCCGAACCTGAAACGGGCCGTTATGGCGATCGAAGATAGCAGCTTTTTCACCCACAAAGGCATCAACCCCGGCGGGATAGCCAGAGCTTTCGTAGCCAACCTGCAAAGTCGTAAAACCGTTGAAGGCGGCTCGACGATGACGATGCAGTTAGTCAAAAACCTGTTTCTATCTCCCCAGTCAAAACTCAGTCGTAAAGTAGCTGAAGCGGTAATGTCTATCCGCTTGGAGCAAATTCTCAACAAAGACCAGATTCTGCAACTTTACCTGAATCAAATCTACCTGGGTCACAACTTGTACGGCGTAGAGACAGCATCTCGCAGCTACTTCAATAAGTCAGCAGATAATTTGACTTTGGCCGAAGCAGCGATGTTAGCCGGAATAATTTCGGCCCCGGAAGAATACAGTCCCTTCGCCAATTACAAGTTGTCAAAAGATCGACAAGAAATCGTCTTAGACCGGATGAAGAAGCTCAAATGGATTACGGAGGCGGAAGAGACAGCCGCTCGTAAACAAAAAATTAAGCTCGGCAAAATTACCTCTTTTGGCGGTTCTCAAGTTCCTTATGTCACACAAGCCGTCGTCCAGGAATTGACTAGACGTTTTGGGCGAGATGCAGTAGTCAAGGGAGGAATGCGCGTTCAAACCACGATCGACCTCAAAATGCAGCGGATGGCCGAAGAAACCGTCAAAGCATGGCACGATCGACTATACAATCAAGGCATTTTTTACGATCGCGCTCAAGGTCAAATTGCCCTAGCAGCCGTCGATCCCCGTACCCACTTCGTCAAAGCAATGGTTGGCGGTGTCGATTACCAAAAGAGTCAGTTCAACCGCGCCATTCAAGCTCGTCGTCAGCCCGGATCTTCTTTTAAGCCTTTCATTTATTACGCTGCCTTTGCTAGCGGCAAATACGGCCCCGATTCCGTTGTCTACGACTCCCCTGTGGGCTATCGTGACGGCGATGGCTACTACTACCCTCAAAACTACGGTGGTGGCTTCTCCGGTGCCGTCAGCATCCGCAGAGCCTTGGAAGTATCACTAAATATTCCCGCTGTCAAGCTCGGCCAAGAAGTCGGATTGAATAAAGTGATTGAAATTTGTCGCATACTCGGCATCAGAAGTCCAATGGAACCGGTGGTTTCTTTGCCCTTGGGTGCAGTTGACCTGACTCCATTAGAAATGGCCGGGGCTTTTGCTACCTTCGCGAACAATGGCTGGCATTCAGACACCACATTTATCGTCCAAGTAACTGACAGCAGCGGCAACGTCTTGCTCGACAACACGCCCAAACCAAAATTGGTACTCAATTCCTGGGCTGCGGCTTCTGTCAACAGCGCCCTGCAAGGCGTAATTAACAACGGTACGGCAAGGGCAGCCCAACTTGGGCGACCTGCTGCTGGGAAAACTGGTACAACTTCCTCAGAACGGGATATCTGGTTTGTGGGCTACGTCCCCCAGTTGTCGGTGGCTGTTTGGGTTGGCAACGACGATTACACACCGATGAGCTACGGTGCGACTGGCGGTACTCTTGTTGCCCCTATTTGGCGCGATTTTATGAGCCAAGCTTTGCAGGGAGTTCCAGCAGAAGATTTCAAACCTGCTTCAGCTTTTGAGCGACCTTAATTATTGGGCATTGGACAATTATGTATTACTTCTCCTCTGACCAAGAATTTCAAAGGTGGTACAAGCCCCCGCATTTATCCGTGGAATCAATCGAAAATCGAAAATCGAAAATCGAAAATCGATTGAGTTCTGATCTCAAATCCAGGTGAGTAGCATGGTAACAACATCAATTCTGCAAGGTGAACAGCGAGTTTTACTACAAAACATTAGTTGGCAATTCTTTGAAAGCCTTTTGCTGGAACTTGGCGACAAGCGTTCTAGCCGACTTTCCTATGCTCAAGGAAACCTAGAAATCATGACACCGCTATGGGAACATGAAAACCCTAACAGAACCATAGACCGCTTGATTAATACTTTAACAGAAGAGTTAAACCTTGATATTGGACTTGGTGGTTCCGTAACTTTAAAGCGTCCCGAAAAAAAGTCAGGAAAAGAGCCTGATTCGTGCTACTACATCCAAAATGAAGCGCGAGTCAGAGGTATAACTAAACTAGACTTAACTCAAACTCCTCCGCCAGATTTAGCAGTTGAAATTAACATTACTAGCAGTTCCCTAAATCAATTTGATATCTATGCGGATATAGGTGTAGCAGAACTCTGGCGATATGATGGAGAGAAAATCAAATTTTATCAATTACAAAATGCGGCATATATAGAATGCGATCGCTCTCCCACTTTCCCGACACTTTCACCCACTAAAGTTGACGAATTTCTCGCTCAATGCCAAACAATAGGTATTACGGCCGCCGTGCGACTATTCCGAGAATGGGTGAGAAATCAATAAGTGAACTACCTACACCAACCGCTACGCAGTATGGTGTAGGCTTCCAACTTCAACCGGGACAGCCTTGGACACGGAAGATTTCCTTCCAGCCCTTGGTCTTACATCCCGTCCATTGGCAGTAGCGCTAGTTCCTAACGCTAATAATCGTAAGCCTTCATCCCGAATATTGATAGCTGCATTGACATCTCTATCGTGTTTTGTTTGACAGCTAGAACAAGTCCAGCTACGAACATCTAGAGACAAACTACCCACTTGATTTAGGCAAACGTGACAAGTCTTACTTGATGGGAAAAAACGACCAGTTTCTAGATAGGTTTTGCCGTCTTTTTCAGCCTTGTATTTCAGTTGTCTGGTAAATTCTGACCAACCGCAATCACTAATCGCTTTGGCTAAACAGTGATTTTTTACCATATTTTTGACTGCCAGATTCTCGACGATGATGACTTGGTTTTCGTTCACCAGTTTGCGAGAAAGCTTATGCTGGAAGTCTTTTCGAGAATTTGCAATTCCTTCATGAACCCGCGCCACGATGCGACGGGCTTTTTTGTGACGATTAGACCCTTTCTGTTTACGAGATAGTTTCTGTTGCTTACGCTTCAGGTTCCTGGATCGTTTCTTCAAAGGTTTTGGGTTGTCAAACTTTGACCCCTCAGAAGTAATGGCAAAGTGAGTCAAGCCAACATCAATTCCAACCGCTTTGCCGTCCGAACTAATTTCGACATCAGGTAGTCCATCATCAAACAACAAAGAAGCATAGTAGTTCCCTGCATGATTCATGCTGACAGTAACGGTTTTGATTTTGCCGTCAAATTTGCGGTGAATCTTGGCAGAGACAACGCCTAATTTGCCGGGGAACTTCAAATGATCGTCGCCAACAATCTGGACTTTTTGCGGATACTGAATCGATTGATTATCATTCTTTGACTTAACCTAAAGATTTGGGAATTTGAGTGGAGCCTATTCCCCTGCCTTTCATCCCACCGCTAAACTGAGTACAGTTATAGCGGGGGACTTCCCGGCGAGGAGTTAACGCGCCCAAAGCCAGCGAAAATAATTGGGCGGGCGCGCCTATTTTTGTGTTATGATTTTTTTGCTTATGAAACTAGGATTGTTTTTCCAGTTCAGATTTCATGCGCTCCAGCGTTGAGTTCATTTGCTCAAACATCTGTTGGGGCGTAATGCCAAATTGATTGAGCTGCGTTTTCAACTGCTCGACGGTCATCTGAGCCATGAAGTCCTCAGACAGCTCGAAACGCTTCATAAAAATACGATAACGATCCATCATAGCTTCCATCTGAGCGATGAACATTTTCTTGCCTTCGCGATCGAATTTGCCGTAACTGCTACCTAGTTTGGTCAGGGATTGATAGTCCTCAAATAACAGCTTGGCTTCTTGTTGAACAATTTCTGAATCAAAAAATCCCATAGCTTTACCTAATTTTTTAATATTGAACTAATTTTCATCTAAGCGGGAACTTCCGCTGCTTATTCAACTATTTTATCAGTTGGTGGAGGAAGTCCCTACCCTTCAAGGCGTAAAAATTAGTAGCAATTTCCGTACAAGATGGAGATGGGCATGGGGGATGGGGCATGGGGCATGGGGCATCCGACAATTTTAGATTTTAGATTTTAGATTGAAGATTGAAGAATTGATTTGTAATTTTAATCGAAAATCCAAAATCGGCAATCTAAAATCAGATGACTAATGACTAATGACTAATGACTTCTTCAAACTTTGCCGATGCGTTCTAGAGGCCAGAACCGGACTATAGCGCGGCCGATGATGTTCTGCTTCGGTACAAATCCCCACCGGCTGGAATCATTGCTATTGTTACGGTTGTCTCCCATCACGAAGTATTGATTTTCTGGGACGCGATAAGGCCCCCACTGATATTTAGGAGGTTCGGCTATATATTTTTCAACTAGGGGTTTGTCATCAAGGTAGACTAGACCTTTGTTCACGGTGACGGTTTGACCAGGTAAGCCAATTACCCGTTTGATAAATGCTTGATCTTGGGTAAATCCTTGTTCTTGCAACTGTTCCGGTGGGGAAAATACTACGATGTCGCCAGTTTTGGGAGATTCAAGATAATAGGAAATTTTTTCGACTACGACCCGATCGCCTATATGCAAAGTTGGTAACATAGAATCCGAGGGTATGAAGCGCGGTTCGGCGATTAATGCTCGAATCAATATTGCTAAACCCAAGGCAATAATTACTATCTGAAGATTTTCTCGCTGGGAATTCCAGGCTTTTTGCCACGAAGAGCTTGTGCTGAGCGAAGTCGAAGTATCAGGCTTATTTTCTGCTACTTCTGTATTCAAATTATTTTTTTCAGATGTCATTTAGTTCTCCGATAATTTTATTGTTTTATCCTATAAAAAAGGCAGAGAATGAATATTCTCCACCTTTTTTATATGCTGATTTCGAGTTATTTACGATCGCACAATTGATTCAAAACTGCAATTGCGATCGCACTTACTCAGCACCTTGGGGTAGCAATTCCCGCTTCTGGCCTTGCAACACCTTGACAATTCCATCCTCGCCCACATCCACAATAGCGATGTCGCCATCCTTGATGCGGCCAGACAAGATTTCCTCAGCCAAACTGTCTTCCAACAACCGCATGATCGCGCGGCGCAGCGGCCTGGCTCCGTAACTGGGGTTGTAGCCCTCTTCCACCAGACGTTCCTTGAACTTTTCGGTAACTTCCAGAGTGATTCCCTGTTCTGTCAAACGGCCGAAAACTTCTTTCAGCATAATCACAGCGATTTCCTTGACTTCATCTCGGTTCAACTGACGGAATACAATAATTTCGTCAAGTCGGTTGAGGAATTCTGGGCGGAAATAGTTTTTCAGTTCTTCGTTAACCAAAGAACGAATGCGATTGTAAGTAGCATCGGCTTGATTATCGCTGAACTCGAAACCGAGACCACCGCCACCTTTTTCAATCACCTTAGAACCGATGTTAGATGTCATAATCAGCAGCGTATTTTTGAAGTCTACGGTGCGACCTTTGGCATCAGTTAAACGGCCATCTTCCAATATTTGCAAGAGCATATTGAAGACATCGGGGTGGGCTTTTTCGATTTCGTCAAACAACACGACTGTGTAAGGACGACGACGAACTGCTTCTGTCAGTTGTCCACCTTCGTTGTAGCCGACGTAGCCTGGAGGGGAACCGATCAGTTTGGAGACGGTGTGACGTTCCATGTACTCGGACATATCCAGTCGAATCATCGCGTCTTCGGAACCGAAGAAGTAACCGGCTAGGGCTTTGGTGAGTTCGGTTTTACCGACACCGGTGGGCCCAGAGAAGATGAAACTGGCGATCGGGCGATTGGGATTTTTCAAGCCAACGCGGGCGCGACGAATGGCGCGGGAAACGGCTTTGACAGCTTCGTCTTGGCCGATCAAACGCTGGTGCAGGGTGTCTTCCATGTGCAGCAGCTTTTCGGACTCGGATTCGGTCAATTTGTTGACCGGAACTCCTGTCCAGCTTGCCACGATTTGAGCGATGTCTTCTTCGGTGACTACTGGCGATGGGTCGGTGTCACCCTTTTGAGCCGACTCGGTTTTTTTGGCTTGGGAGATGGCGCGAATTTCGGCTTTGATCGTCATTTCGCGATCGCGCAATTCTCCGGCCTTATCAAAGTCTTGAGAACGCACCGCTTCGTCTTTATCCTTCAGGACTTGGCGCAGTTCTTTGTCAAGTTCCTTGGCTGCGGGAGGAAGTTGAGAGTTGATCAGACGGACTCTCGAACCTGCTTCATCTACCAAGTCAATTGCTTTATCTGGTAAAAAGCGATCGGAGATATATCGGTGAGAAAGTTTGGCTGCGGCTTCCAGGGCTGTATCCAAGATTTTCAGCTTGTGGTGCTGTTCGTAGCGTTCCCGCAAACCGAAGAGAATCTCGATCGTTTCATCAACGGTAGGTTCGCCGACCATCACAGGTTGGAAGCGCCGTTCTAGGGCTGCATCGCGCTCAATGTGCTTGCGGTACTCGTCTAAGGTGGTAGCGCCGATACACTGGAGTTCGCCTCTAGCCAAAGCTGGCTTGAGAATGTTCGCAGCATCGATCGCACCTTCCGCCGCACCAGCACCGATCAAAGTGTGCACTTCGTCAATGACTAAAATCACGTTACCCGCCGTGCGGATTTCGTCCATGATTTTTTTGAGGCGTTCTTCAAATTCCCCTCGGTATTTCGTACCAGCCACTAGCAAGCCGATATCGAGGGTGACGACGCGCTTATCTTCGAGGATGTCTGGGATGTCGTTGTTAGCGATGCGTTGGGCCAGGCCTTCGGCGATCGCGGTTTTGCCAACTCCAGGTTCACCGATGAGTACCGGATTATTTTTGGTACGGCGACCGAGGATTTGGATTACCCGTTCGATTTCTTTTTGGCGTCCGACTACTGGGTCAAGCTTGCCATCCACCGCCATTTGAGTCAGATTAGATCCGAACTCATCGAGGGTTGGGGTTTTGGTGCGAGCGCCGCCGCCAGTGGCTGCGACTTCTGCGGTTTCTCCCAGCATCCGAATCACTTGGGTGCGGACTTTCGACAAGTCTACTCCCAGGTTTTCTAGGACTCTAGCTGCGACTCCTTCACCTTCACGGATCAGACCCAGCAGCAAGTGCTCAGTACCTATATAATTGTGTCCGAGTTGGCGAGCTTCTTCGAGGGACAGTTCTAGAACCCGCTTGGCGCGAGGGGTGAACGGAATTTCGACTGCTACGAAGCCCGAACCGCGCCCGATAATTTTTTCGACCTCAATCCGAGCATCTTTGAGGTTGACCCCCATTGATTTGAGGACTTTGGCTGCAACTCCGGTTCCTTCTCCAATCAGACCCAGAAGGATCTGTTCTGTCCCTACGAAGTTGTGACCCAGGCGACGAGCTTCTTCCTGGGCCAGCATGATTACTTTTATTGCTTTTTCTGTGAAGCGTTCAAACATGATTTATTCCCATCACCTGCTATGTGCCCGTTTTGAGGTCACGCTCGCACGACGAGCGTTTTTGTTCTCGTAGGGACACGGCATTGCTGTGCATTGGACACGGCAATGCCGTTTCCCTACTCGTACTTATTCTAGCGTGACACTTTCAACCGCTCTGCCGCACGGTCAAAGCGGTTGCAGATTCTAGGCTGCTGTTGCAGGGTGGCTTTCAACTGGGAAGACCCAAATGGTGGCTGACCTACAACCTTCCCTAGACTGCAAGAAGATTGCTGCTATACAAATACTAGACAAGTCTATACATTTGCTTCTTGCTTCATCGGGAGCATGGGAGCGGTTATCCCTCGGCAAGCTTTCACGCTTTAGCCAAACGTGATAAATTAATCGCTCTTCTCGGCTTGTGCCCAACCTACGACTATGTATTGAGGATTCTAGCACAATCTTTTGGGCTGTTATGTCGCTGCAAAAGTGGTAGTTACCGAAGTGTAGGGCAGTTTTTTTACAAAACTTATTGGTTAGATGTGCGCGATCGACCCCCTAAATCTGCTCCGCATCTAAATAATCTGTCTGGTTAAATTCCAATTCCTAACCAGTTTGATTGATATTTTACAAATCAACCCCTAGATCCCGCAACCGACGAGCCAATTCCTCCGCCCGTTGTTCAGCCTCCAACGTCTGTTGTTTAGCCTCCAACACCCGTTGTTCAGCCTCCAACGCCTGTTGTTTAGCCTCCAACGCCTGTTGTTTAGATTCCAACACCCGTTGTTCAGCCTCCAACACCCGTTGCTGCGCCGCCTCTTCCTCAGTCAAAATCCAATGACCCTCAGCATCATACCAACGCAACCATAACCGATCTAAACCCTCATAAACACCCTGCCACAAACCTAACCCTAATTCAATCTCAGGCATCCAAACCTTCGGCTCAGTTAAACTTAATTCCTGATAATTACCAGCTTGTAAAGTAAACACTTTTAGCTCATCATTATAGCGATTAAACACCACATAATAAGGCACCCGTAAAATTTGCTCATAAACCTCCCATTTTGTCGGCGGTTGTTCACTCTTTGTTTCAGTTTTTCCTAAATCTTCCTTTTCCGTTCCAGGTGACAGTAACTCTACCACAACAAACGGATTCACCCCTTCTTGCCAAACCACATAACTCAAGCGCAAATCCTTCCCATTATAAAGCCTTTGCACACCCACCACCCCAAACCAATCAGGGCGTTTGTACCAATTATGGTGATGAACATCGTAATAAATATTTATGTCACTGCCAGCGAACAACTTATTTGGGTAATAATTGCGAGGACGAAATGTACGACGCATCATTTCAGGTTGGTAATCATGAAACTCATCAGGCAAACCAGGTTCCTCCGGATCTTCACTAGGTAAATCGTACATCGTGGGCAGGGTTTCCCTGGGAGAAAGTGGCGGTTCACTTTGCTGTGTTGGATACTTGAGATGAAACATGAAAACTCTCTCTTTTACTCACATACAAACATGATACTTTCCAATTTAACTTTCAAATGCGGTTACGATGCCATAATTTTACATTGACAGCTCAAAAATATCGATCGCCAAATCCCACTTTTTCTCATACAACCGATCGCACATCTGCACTTTCTCAACCGCCAAATATCGCTGAAATTCCGGTTTTTCCAGACCGCTGCGCCACATCACCAGAGCATCTTCTCCAGTGTCTTCGTAGTATCGTTTCCGCCGTCCTGCTTCTTTAAAACCAAACTTTTTGTACAGGGAAACTGCGGCTAAATTAGAATCCCGCACTTCTAAAGTCGATCGCTCTAATTGTCTGTCGTGAGCTGATTTTAGCAAAGCCAAAAGCAGAGCTTGTCCTAAACCCTGACGTTGAAAACTAGGATGAATTGCCAGCATGATAATGTGAGCTTCCTCTAAAATCGCCCACAAACAACCAATACCGATGAGAGTTCGCGGAATCTGTAGGGGCGATTCCCCCGTGCCCGCCGGGTTTGGCTCTGATTGAGAGTCCTCAGTTTCCCATGTCCACAAACCCAATAAATCGCTGTTAGGATTGTCTAACTCGCGCCTGTAGCCTTCGATCGCCCAAAGTCCCCCAAAACAGAGGCGATCGAGTTCTACGGCACTAGGCAGGTGTTCTGGGGCGAGATGTTTGATTTCGAGAAAACGCACAAATGATTTTAGATTTTAGATTTTAGATTTTAGATTTGATAAAGCAGATTGCAGTGTCAACTTAAGCAATACGGAGACGGCAATGCCGTGTCCCTACCCTGAAAATGCTCGATCAGGCGATCGCATTTAATCATCGATAATCTGCTGTAATTACTCACTGGAACGATGCGGAGCTGATTAGTTTCGCCATCAGTCATATCAAATCCGTTTGCATCGGAATGATGTAAACGGAGGAGACGGCAGTGCCGTGTCCCTACCGCGATCAATTGTAGGG
>JAYTZD010000190.1:0-15872 GCA_043742065.1 Oscillatoriales bacterium | reverse complement strand
TTTATCACATCGTCTGATTGGGGTGCTGATTTTGCCGAGGTTTTGGCAGAGCAGTTTGTGGAAATGTGGGAATTGCTCGATCGCCCTCAAAACTTTGCGATCGTCGAAATGGGCGCTGGGCGGGGAAATTTCGCCGAAAATGTCCTGCAATATCTGCAACAGCAACATCCCGACTTATTTAAAACTTTAACATACATAATTATTGAAATTTCGCCAATACTTCAAGCAGAACAACGGCAAATCTTAGGCGACTTCGAGTGTGTCAAATGGCACAATTGGGACGAAATAGTTGATAACTCAATTGTCGGTTGTTTCTTTTCCAATGAATTAGTCGATGCCTTCCCCGTGCATCAATTTATTATGGAACAAAATGAACTTACAGAAATATACATTACCACAGAAACACCAAAAAATCAACAGTTTGTTGAGGTAGTTGGTGAAATTTCCACGCCTAGAATTGCCGAATATTTTGAGTTGTTGGGAGTCGATTTGTCTGCGAGTGTTTACGGGGATGGATATCGTAGTGAAGTGAATTTGGCGGCTTTGGACTGGATGAGTACAGTTGCTGAAAAGTTGCAGCGGGGATACTTGTTGACGATTGATTACGGCCATCCGGCGCACCGCTATTACAATCCGAGGCGCAGGGAGGGGACGCTACAGTGTTATTATCGCCATCGATATCACAATAATCCTTATATTAATGTGGGACGGCAGGATTTGACGGCTCATGTTAATTTTACGGCGCTGGAAAAGCAGGGGGAATTGTGCGGTTTGGATGTGGTAGGGTTTACTCAGCAGGCTTTGTTTTTGATGGCGTTGGGTTTGGGCGATCGCATTGCTGCTCTATCCACAAGTATATTGGATGTGGCAACGTTGTTACGGCGTAGGGAGGCGTTGCATAGAGCGATCGATCCGATGGGTTTGGGGGGTTTTGGGGTTTTGGTGCAGTCTAAGGGGTTGAGAGAGGAGGAGAAGGGGAGAATATTGAAAGGTTTGATGGTGCCTGATTGATGATTAACTAATTCAATATTTTAGATTCTTTTAACCGCAGATGAACGCTGATTAACGCTGATGTAATTTCGATTGATTGTGCATCTACCCAAATTATTGTCATGCAACTAATACCGGATGATTGAGTTTCCGCGAAGCATACAAAAGAGATGCTTTCAGATCGTCTGCTTCCAGATCCGGCATTTCTTCTAATATTTGTTCCGCACTCAAACCAGCCGCAAATAAGTCCAGTACGTCGGATACCCGAATTCTCATGCCGCGAATGCAAGGGCGACCACCGCACTGTCTAGGATTAACCGTGATTCTTGCGAATAGCTCCGACATTAAAGTTAGCTCCTACAACGCTTAGTTATAGTATGAATGAGATTGATCACAATTGTCAATAACTGAATTCTCCTGATGATTCACTAATTAAGCTATACCAATTACTTTGGTCATTACTTAAGCGCACTGACTCAGCGGCGGAAATTCCCATTTTCCTGAATATAAAGTAGATGGTAGCTGCAAACCATAGGCAGCAGGAATCACCTCAATCAACCACCAATTAAACATATCTCGTTGGGCCGCAGCAAAACCGGAAATGGCATCGCCAGTAATGGCATTGTACAGAATATCTAAGATGGCATTATAGGCTGTTTTGGTATTGAGTGTTTGCAGCAATCCAGAGAAGATATTATAAGCTTCGTCAGTAGCTTGATATTTTCCAATCTTGTTGATATTAGGAAACAACGTATCTGCCCAACTTTCTGGGATTTCACAACCATCCTTCAGCCAACAAGATACAATTGCT
Source organism: Oscillatoriales bacterium (assembly GCA_043742065.1). GTDB lineage: Bacteria > Cyanobacteriota > Cyanobacteriia > Cyanobacteriales > Microcoleaceae > Microcoleus. The sequence goes on along the minus strand of JAYTZD010000190.1, from coordinate 14,071 downwards.
TGAACGATATCAGCTTTGTGTTCTTCAGGAAAGTAATGTTTAATCGTCGGTTTAGCTGCTAATGCTATTCCATAAGCCATATAGACGTATCGCTGATGGGATATTGCATCATTAGGCATTCCAAAAGCCGTCATTACTTCTACAAAAGCTTCTTCTACATCGCTGTTTCCGCCTCTTTCGTATAAGTCGTCATATTTTCTGTCCCAAACCGTGCGAAGTGTTTGCTGTAATTGATCTGGAATATCGAAGTTGCGGGGCAACTTGAAATCGGTGTAGTGGCCTATCTCAAACTTGATCATTGACTTTCCCTTTTTATGTATTTTCCTTAATCATAAACCAAGAGCCAGCTAATTTTCAACTTCATATCACCTCAATGTTACCTTGGGTACAGAAGCCAGTAAAGCTCTGATAGGATCTACTGGCTGTCTATCCTGTATGTCTACGGATAGGGACGTTCGTAGGAGATAATTACTTTAATATTCGGGAACCTCATGTTAAAGTCCTCATCACAAGTAATGTTGCAGCCCGAACACATATCTCTCTCAGTGTAGAGGTAGAGTATTCCTTCTACCTCCAAAGAAACATCATCTCTTTCCAAGTCTTCTGCAAGTGCATTGAAAATCTTGTACTCAGCGTGTTTTTCGTTGTCAGAGGATTTTTGTCTATCAATTCTGTGCTCAAAAAACAACTTTGGCCCATCCTCTTCACCTGGAATATTTAGAGGATATCGTTTGCTGGTAGCTTCTTTGCTATAAACTAGACCAGTTTATAGTTCTAGTTTCGCAGCAGCAGCATTACCAAGACGAGGTTTTTTAATATGGATCAATCGAGCATTTTGAACCTTAGTCCGCAGTTCCTCCACGATGTCCGCATGGCACTCAGGTATGCCTTCGGGATACTCGTAATGAGGTGTGTTTCTAGAGGGGTTTCCTGTAGTTAAGTTTTTGTTCACGGGATTAATGATTAATTTTACACAACACATCGATAAATAAAAATATATAACCTGACTTCGACATAAGATTTAAGCTTCGTCTGACTCAGGTGTTTTGATTATATCACACTTTCAAATCAACTGCAACCTCTGCTCTGACACTTCTAATTCAGCCCATTTCAATCGTTCTTGAATTGACATTCCCTGCAACTTTTTACTCATTTCATATAAATCAACTTGCGGATAATCCCCCTTAAATAGCGGAATCAAAGACTCAACAACAGCAGCAATTCCCTGCGGCGGCACGGCATTGCCAATCTGCCGCCGCACTTCAGTCGTAGAACCTTCAAAAACAAAATCATCGGGAAATGTTTGCAACCTCGCTCTTTCGCGATTGGTCAAGGAACGCGGTTCTAAATAATGATAACCCCAAGTACCGCCACCGCCACCAGCAATAATTGTGGATGATGGTTTATCTGGATGAATACGCCGATAAACGTGGCTGATCATGCCTTTGACATAGTATGGACTGTCCTTGGGAATATCAGCAAAATTGCCTCCCGGTTTGATTCTATTTAAAATTTCAACGGTGCGGGCTTGAATTCTATGATGTTTGTTGTTATCCAGAACTGTTTCTACATTTTTGAGTGCTTCACCCGCAGTTCGATAAGGATTTTGGCGATTTTGTCCGTATTCTGGCTGAGGATGCACAAAGTTAAATCCTGTATCCATCCGAATGCCAACTAATAATACTCTTTGGCGAAATTGGGGGACTCCATAATCAGCAAAGTTGTAAAGTTTGGGTTTAACTAAGTAGCCCGGAGCGATAGTTTCAAAGTCGGAAATTATTTGTTTTATGGCTTGATAATTATTGGCACTTAATAAGCCTTTGACATTTTCTGCTACAAAAGCTTTCGGCTTTTTTTTATTGACAAAATCTAGGAAGTATGTATATAAATTGCCTCTGGTTCCTTCAAGTCCGGGGCGTTTCCAAATCAGGGAAAAGTCTTGACAGGGGAAGCCTCCTATACATATTTCTGCATTGGGAACTTGGGCAATATCTATATTTTCTATGCTGTCGTTGACGATCGCATCGGCGATGTTTCTGCTGAATGTTTTGCAGGCGTATTTGTTGGAGTCGATCGCCCAAACTACCTCAAATCCGGCTTGGTGGAATGGCAAATCCATGCCGCCACAGCCTGAAAATAAGGAGATGAGTCGCGGTTTTTTTGTCCAGGCGATCGCATTTCGTGATATTTCACTCTTCATCATCTAACTCGATCCCGGCTTGACGCAGTTTTTCGGCCAATCTTTCAGCGCGGAGTTTTTCGCGATCGGCCCGTTGACGTTCTTGTTCAGTTCGCTGACGTTCTTGTTCAGTTCGTTCCTCCGACCACAACAATAACTCGCCTGCTGCATTCCACCATCTCAGCCAACAGCCGGTTCTGCCTTCGTGGGTTCCTTCCCAAACTCCCAAAAATAAGTCTAATCCGGGTATCCAATAACGTCCGTTTTCATCGGTTTTTTGCAAGTTGTAGTGCTCTGATTCCAAAGCGTAAACTTCTAAACGAGCTGTTTTCGCTCGGAATATGACGTATCTAGGGACTTTGATTACTTGCTCGTAAAAAAACCACTTTCCCACCCGCAAGGTAAACTCTACAGAGTATTCTTCTCCGTAGGTTTCCGAGAGAAATTCCATCACGATTTGGGGAATTGTCCCTTCTGTGTGTGGCGTGTAACTGCGGCGAATTTGCGAGACATTTGGGGGATTGACGGGTTTCACGTACATCCAGTCGGGCGCTTTGCAAATAGTTCGCTGTTCGTCGGTGGCTGCTTCTGGGAAACTTATGCCGGCACAAAGGGCAAAGTTGGAAACTATTAAGGCATCCTGGATTAATTCGGGAAATTCTGTTAGGGGCTGGCGTAAAGCTGTGGCTAACAATGGTTGGCTTTCATCTTCCACGGGGTCATCTGGTAGTTGAAAATCTTCTGGTAGTAGCGGCCAGGTGATTGTGAGTTTTGTGGCTGGGTTTTTAGTTGCTACAGACATAGTTTATCAGAGGTTAAATGTTTTACAGTCCGCCAGGGAATTCATTCCCTGGCTAATAGCTGAAGTCCTCTTAAGAGGACTGAGCAGAAGACTTTTAAATTCATTAGTCCTCTTGAGAGGACTTTAGCTTTGAGGCAGGGGTTTCAACCCTTGCCGGACTATGCAGCAGCAATGATCTTCTGCTGTAAGTCCTTTGTCATTGTGAGTAGTTCTGATTGCCCGATCGCACTTTGTTCACCACTCGCCAACCATTTCAATTGTACCGTCTCGTTTTCAGCTTCCGCATCTCCCAAAACTAAGCACGCAACAGCACCACTGCGATCGGCTCTTTTGAACTGTTTCCCGAACGCACTACCACTCAAATCTATCTCAACACTAAACCCAGCACTCCGCAATTTTTGTGCTAACAATACCGATTGCTGTTCGGCTTTTTCACCCCTGGATACCAAATAGAAATCTAACTTTGGTGCGGGCAAAGGTTGCAACTTTTGTAGCAGGATAATCAACCTTTCCACACCCATTGCCCAACCGACTGCCGCCGTATCTGGCCCGCCTAATTCCTTGACTAAACCATCATATCTGCCACCACCACAAACTGTGGCTTGCGCGCCCAAATCGTCGGAGACAATTTCAAATGCGGTGTAGGTATAGTAGTCTAAACCGCGTACTAATCTGGGATTCAACTGATAGCTAATTCCTAAATTGGTGAGCATTTGCTGGACTTGCTCGAAGTGCGATCGCGATTCATCACCCAAATAGTCCAAAATACTCGGCGCATCTTTGACAATTTCCTGAGTGCGCTGATTTTTACTATCCAAAATCCGTAGCGGATTGCGAGTCAAGCGGTCTTGGGAATCGGCATCTAATTCGGATTTGAACGGTGTAAAATAATCGATTAAGGCTTGTCGATAATTTTGTCTGTCTTCCTTATTTCCGACAGAGTTAATATTAAGTCTCAAATTTTTTAAACCGAGAGTTTGTAGGATATCGGAAGCAAGAGCAATTACCTCCACATCCGCACGGGGATTCGCACTCCCTAAGACTTCCACACCAATTTGATTGAACTGTCGCTGTCTGCCTTCTTGGGCGCGTTCGTAGCGAAACATCGGCCCAGTATACCACAGGCGCTGCACGTCACCAGCCGCATACAAACTATTTTGAATAAAAGCTCGAACTACTCCCGCCGTGCCTTCTGGCCGCAACGTGCTCGATCGATCGCCTTTATCTTTAAAAGTGTACATTTCTTTGCCCACAACATCGGTTGCTTCGCCGATGCCGCGTTCAAATAAAGATGTTTGTTCAAAAATTGGTGTCCGAATTTCTCGATAAGCCGCTTTATTCAAAATTGTTCTAGCGATTTCTTCGATATTTTGCCAATATTGAATTTCATCTGGCAAAATGTCCCGTGTTCCCGGTAAAGTTTTAATTGCACTCATTTTTTTAGTCATTGGTCATTGGTCATTGGTCATTGGTCATTGGTCATTGGTCATTGGTCATTTGTCTTGTCGTTGGTCATTGGTCATTTGTCTTGTCGTTGGTGATTTATGATTTGTCATTGGTATTTGGTTCTGAGTAACTAACGTCTTAATTAAAAGCTAATAAATTTTTTATTTCTTAGTTCTCAATCCCTAACTCTTAGCTAATGACTAATGACTGCTGACTAATGACTAATGACTAATGATTCCCAAGCCCCATATCGATCGCCATAATAAGCCAAAATGCGATCGACCCGTTCGCGATCGACCAAATCAAACTCTTCAGGATACTGTATCCACAAAGCCCCAACTTGACTGTCATTGTAATCAAACCGCTGCGACTGCTGCGGAATTAAACCAGTTTCCACCCCCTCAACTTGACGCAAATGGGCCGCCACTTCGCGATACACCGCCAGTGGCAATCCAGGGCATTGAATTTGATAGCATAGTTGTTTTTCTTGTGCCGTTTGCATCATCTGTATGTCTATCCGCAACATTCCGCCCTACTTAAGATACTCCTTTATCGCTCGGTCCTGGTAGAGGGCAGCAGTTAATATTGTCCAAACATACCTTTCCCCACTGCAAAGCCCAGCGCACCAGTGAAACTCGATTGTCAACCCGCGTTTTATTCAAGATATTGCTAATATGGTTGTCAACTGTACGTTTGCTAATCTCCAACTTTTCGGCTATTTTCTCATTGGTCAATCCCGTCGCGAGTAACTCTACTACTTGCAATTCTCTGTCAGACAGGGTGACAGGGGTCTGAGAAATGCTCCCATTCATAAATTTTTCCTATGTGTGCATATTTACTTATTTACAATTCTAGAGGATGAAGGATGAACTATGAAGAAAAAATTAAATCTTTTTGTGCTATGGTTCCCGAAGATGGGCGATCGGGAGTAATACACTATCGCGTTTTCCAACCACAGCGACGATATACCAACAGATATAGGCATTTGTAGCGGTGCGCCTAGGTGGATGTAGAGATAAACTCGATCGCCTAAAATCTAAAATCTCTAATCTAAAATCTAAAATCAATATGACTTATCCTCGCGTGCTCTGTTTGGGTGAAATTGTATTTGACTGTCTAGCGGATCGATCGGGACTTTCCCTGGAAGAGGTAGAATCTTGGACGGCTTATCCCGGTGGTGCTCCTGCGAATGTTGCCTGTGCTTTGGTTAAATTAGGTATTCCTGCGGGCTTTATTGGTGCTGTGGGTGGGGATGAATTGGGGAATTCCCTAGTGCAGGTATTGCAAGAAATAGGGGTTGATACCACGGGAATTCAGCATCATCCGACTGCGCCGACACGCCAAGTTTATGTATTGCGGGATGCAGCGGGCGATCGAGCTTTTGCTGGTTTTGGTGAATTGAATACTACAGATTTTGCCGACACTCACCTTATCGCCGCTCAAATACCGGAGGTGCTGTTTGAAAATGCTGAGTTTCTAGTTTTAGGCACTCTCGGATTAGCCACTTTCGATAGTCGAGAAGCAGTCGCTAAAGCGATTAAATTAGCAGAAATATACAACCTGAAAATTATAGTTGATATCAATTGGCGATCGGCATTTTGGCAAAATCCTGATGAAGCACAACCGCAGATCAAAGAATTGTTAAAAAAAGTTGATTTTCTTAAATTATCCGAGGAAGAAGCTCAATGGTTATTTGAAACTACTGACGCCGGAGCTATTACCTACCGCCTCGATGCTCTCGAAGGCGTTTTTGTCACTGCGGGCGATCGGGGTTGCTCCTATTGTATCTCAGAAAATGAAGGGAAAATTTCCGCTTTCCGAGTAGATGTTGAAGATACAACTGGTGCTGGCGATGGATTTGTGGCTGGTTTAGTTAGCCAGTTGTCCAAGGTGGGAATCAAGAGTTTGGGCGATGCAGAAATAGCCAAAAGGATTGTAACATATGCGAGTGCAGTCGGTGCGATGACGGCCATGAAACCGGGTGCAATTTCTGCTCAACCAACCGCCGCTGAAGTAGAAGCTTTTTTGTACTTGTACAGAAATGTTTAAATCTTTAATGTAATTTAAAAACGGTTAATCTCCTTCACTGCGTTTTAGTGCTGCTAGAACTGCTTGCTGGCTTACTGCTTGGTAAATTTTGCTAAAATGCTGTTTGAGTGCATCAGAGGCTGGGGATGATTTACTGGCTGTTCCTTTCCCGTCAGTGGCTAGGGGAATTGGCCCTAAAATATCTAAGACTGTTTCGCTGCTTGGTGGCGGTACAATTACTACTAGAGATGATTCTAGCTCCTGGTTATATTCCCAGAAGCGATCGACTTTTAGTAATTTGGCATCTTTAGTTGGGGAATTGTCCCCTGAATTGAGTTGTGTATTTTCGTTGGTTTCCGTACCTCGTTTTTGGCGGAGTGCTGTCAAGATTTGCTCTTTGGTTCTACCTCGCATTTGAAACAGTACGAAGGGGTCTTCGCTGAAGCGATCGCCCAATAGGTAGTATACTGCACTGATGTGTTTGCAAGGATTTTTGGGGTCAGGACAGCTACAGCGCGATCGAATATCTGACAAACTTAACGGAAATAGGGTTTTCCCAGCGGCTGCGAATACGTCTTCAATATTGTGTGGCATTTCTCCTGCTAATAGCTTCGCCGAAAAAATCGCTCTTTGTGACATATTTTCAATCACATATTCCCAATCTTCATCGGTTAATGTATCGAGTCCTAATGAAACTTGATAAGGTTTAGGATCAGTGCCTTGAACAACCGCGATTACTTCTTGGTTGGGAAATTTAATGCTGAGAACTTTGCCTTCCCGCGCATATTGCCAACCGCGTTCTAAACGCTTTTTGAAGCGATAAGTATTGATTAAATCAAGCCATTGTTGTGTCCACCATTCTCTGTCAATCATAATCAAAAGGAAGTTCGGCAACAGATTTTGTAACGGATGTAACGGATATCGGGAATTAGGTATATATTATATTATATTATGTCTGGTAAATTAACTCTTGAATTAATGCTTCAATATTTTCTGCGATCGACTATCGCTGCAAAATTCCAATAATCGTCCGCGTTACAAACTCCAAATCCTGTGGCACTCGATGCAATTGTAAATATTCTACCACACGATGTTCTGCCCGATCGTACAGCCCAAATCGCCAAATTTCTCCGGTGGAAACAGCACCGTACAAAATCGGACTCTCACTTTCTACCCAGCTATCGAGCGCAATTAATTCAACGGCAAGCTGAGTAAAGCCTTTGGTCAAATCCGACTGTTTCGCTTCAATGACCAGAAGATTGTTTGGGCTGGAAATATAATAATCTAGTGAACCTTTTAACCAATTGCTCACATTAACCGCATACTCAATATTAATTGAATAGTCTAAGAGATCGCAAATCCGATCGAGCAACGGAAAAATTAATGCCTCCCGGCGAGCTTGTTCAGTGGTTGTATTTACCCGTTTCAGTCTGCGCCGCATACTCTCGGCAAGTTCAGGTAACCAATCTAATTCACATTGCGTGTAAGGGAGATCTTCGCGATCGGTGCGCTCGATCGTACAGCCCAAATCTGCCAAAATATCTTCGGGCGCGTAAGGCAAATCAAAATACTTGCTAAAGGTGTAGGACTCATTTGGATCTAAAATCTTCGGCATAGTGTCGATCTCCTCACTGAAACACTGTATTCATTATATTTCTGGCAAAAAGCCTGTTCCACAATAATTATGGGAGAGATGTATTATACTGAAATTATTCTTCTTCGGTTTCTATGATAGCATTGCGATCGAGGATTAGTAAATTCCGAAGTTGGTCTGTGTCTAACTCGGTAATCCAGTTTTCCCCAGCACTGACAACTTGTTCGGCTAAAGCTTTCTTGCTTTCAATCATATCATGAATTTTCTCCTCTAATGTACCAGTACACACAAATTTATGTACTTGAACATTGCGGGTTTGACCGATGCGAAATACTCGGTCAGTTGCTTGATTTTCTACTGCTGGGTTCCACCATCTGTCGTAGTGGAAAACATGAGTTGCTCGCGTTAAATTGAGACCCGTACCGCCAGCTTTTAAGGATAATATCATGATTGGGGGGCCTTGGGGGTCGTGTTGGAAGCGATCGATCATTTCTTCCCGCTGTTGCTGCTTAATGCCGCCGTACAAAAACAGAATTTCTCGACCCAAATGCTCTTCTAGATGGGGTTTCAATAGTTTTCCCCATTCAGCAAATTGAGTGAAAATCAAAGCCCGATCGCCCTCAGCGACAACTTCCTCTAACATTTCCAACAACCGCTGCAATTTCCCCGACTCCAGACTCTTAATTTCCAAGGCTTTCGGGTTTTGTTTAGCTGTCAAAAGAGCCGGATGATTGCAAAGTTGTTTGAGTTTTACCAACAAAGCCAGAATCATCCCCCGGCGCTGAATACCTTCGGCAGATTCCAATTCAGTAATTGACGTTTCGACTATTTGCTGATATAATGTCGCCTGTTCAGTCGCCAGTCCGCAAAATACAGTCGTTTCCTGTTTTTCGGGCAAATCTTGGATAATTGACTTGTCAGTTTTCAGGCGGCGGAGGATGAAAGGCCGAACGAGCGATCGCAAAGTCTGCAAGGATTCGCGATCGCCATATTTCTCGATGGGAATTGCAAATCGGCGCTGAAAGAAATTACGCGGCCCCAAATAGCCAGGATTCAGAAACTCCAAAATAGACCACAATTCTTGCAGTCTATTTTCCACCGGAGTTCCTGTTAGCGCAATTCTAAAAGATGCCTCGATTCCCCGTACTATTTTCGACTGCTGAGACTCCGAGTTTTTAATATTTTGTGCTTCATCCAAAACCAGTCCTTGCCATTTAGTACTTTGAATTTCCTTCGCATCGCGAAACACTAGGGCATAACTGGTAATAATTAAATCTTTCCCCTTAATTGCCGTAGCAAATGCTTTGCCTTTAGCGCGTTTGTCTCCGTGATGAACTAATACTTTCAGCGTCGGGCCAAACTTCCTGACTTCCCGTTCCCAATTGCCCAATACCGATGTCGGGCACACCAGTAATGTGGGGCTTTCCAAAGAATTGTTTTCTTGTAAATGCAGGAGAAAAGCAATTAGTTCGATCGACTTTCCCATCCCCATATCGTCCGCGAGACAAGCACCCAAACCCCAACGTTCTAAGAAAGCCAACCAGCCAACTCCCAGGGCTTGATAAGGCCGCAATTCACCACGGAGACTAGCTGGCGCGATCGCACTTACGGCCTCATTATTATTTAAAGTGTTCAACAACTCCTGAAGTTGACCCGTTGCTTCAAAATTCACCACTGGTAGTTTTTCGATTGTCTGAGAATCACCAGAGGCCAAACGCAAAGCATCTTCCAAAGAAAGAGTCATTTGCTCTTTACGACTAGCAAAAAAAGTTTGAGCAGCCCTCACATCCGGCGCGCGCAATTCTACCCACTCACCGTTAATTTCCACCAAAGGCGAATTCAACTCTACCAATCTATCAAATTCTGCTTTAGAAATGCGCTGTCCACCGATCGTCAATTCCCACTTAAAACTTAACAGACTTTGCAATCCCACTCCACCCTTAGCAGGATTTAACTTCGGAGTTTCCGCTTGAATGCTCAAACCCAAACGACTCGCCCAACCATCTGTCTTTGTCAAACTCGGTGGCAAAACTACGCCCAATCCGCTATCAGTAAATCGCCAAGCTACAGACTTGATAAAATTGTAAGCATCTAAAGGTTTTAACGGACAAGATTGAGGGCGCTGTGCTTGCAAAGTCGGTTCAATTAACGGATAAAGTTTTGAAGCTAAACCCAAACCACTGAGCAAAGTTTCTTGAGGTAATTGTATAGTCCGTCCCGCATAATTCAAACTCTCAACTGAATTGTTCCAAATAGTTCTGGCATCTACTAGAAATTCATTTTCATCTGCTGCTTGCAAACAATAATTTAAACTCCATTCGGCTGTACCAAATGATGGTGGTATGAGTTGAAAACAAGTGCGAAATTGATGTTGTTGAGATAGTGAATTTTGCAGTGGCGCAGTCCAAGCACTCAGCTTTGCGATCATGTTTTCCAAGGCTGATGATTCTGCTTGAACAATCCCAGATTCTTGTTGCAAAGATTGCAGCCATTCGCGGGTTGGAGAAACTGTTTTGATTTCTAAAGTTGAGCCACAAGATGATCGCACTTGACCATCCACAACACTGCTCAAAAATCCCAAAATTAACTCCTGAGTACCCATCGGCAAATCCACCGCTATATCCCGTACCTTGCTAACCGTCCTCGAATTGCTGGCTCTTGCATCCGTTAAATCCGTTACAAAATCCGCTGCCGAACTTCCTTCTTCCTTCGATTGATATGTTCTACAAGCAGTAGGCATTTGCTTGACGAAAGTAGCGAGTCGGAGTTGATCTATGGAACTATCTAACAGAGGTTGCCACTTCGCAATAGCCGAACCGTCCGACTGTTTCTCTAATGCCGGCAAAAATTTGCATCTCGCCAATAGATCCAAATTCCATCTAGCCATATGAGACCAAAAACGCAAATCTGAACCGACAAAAGAGTCAGATTCTGTGCTATTGAGCGGTAGTGCTTGTAAGAAAATAAAAGCTGTTTTAGGATTGAGACAAAAACCCTCGACTTGCCAGGGAAAAAGGTAAATTTCCTCAGTTTGGGCAGGTTCAGAAAGTGCTGCGGCTGAGTGCTGTGGCATCACTAGATTCGGGTTGGATGCGGAAATTTGGCTTGGAAGTGCGATCGCCCGAATTTCCTTTCTAACTGATGAGATTTTGGGGATAATTTGTGCAGTTGCTGTTTTTGCCAATCGCCTAGTTTTCTTGCCTTTTTCCTGTGGAATTTCAGCAGTATCCGGTAACACCCAATTCAGTTTACCAGACTGCTGTAAGGAAGTTAGGAAAATCTTTAACTCAGATTCAGTCATTGCCAAGGGATGGTGAAGATTCATCCCTGATTCAATCGTATCGAACGCTTCTATTTTACGCCAAACTTCTCCCCAAATAAATAAACAACTTTCTTGCGAATCAATTATCCAACTACCGTGTAAAATCGCCATTTTAAATATTAGTTATTAGTTATTAGTTATTAGTTATTTGCAGTACCCTGAGCCCTTCGACTACGCTCAGGATAAACTCCGTCGAAGGGTAATTGGTAATTAGTTGTGATGAAGTCCAATTCTCAATGCCCAACTTTCGATGTCTTAATTTCCAATTGAAGATTTATCGTATCACCTATTTCAGATATTGGTACATGGCCAAGTCCGATGCCCCAATTCCCAATTTCCCAATTTCCCATGCCCGATGCCCGATGCCCCATGCCCCATGCCCTATATCTTCGTCTATTTGCCGATCGCCCTTCAAAATTCTGTGGTTAATGCTACGATCCCGACAGAGAAAGAATGCGGTAGATAAGGAAGCAATCCTACATGGTAGAGATAGACAAGTCAATATCCTTCGATGGACGAGATATTAGGCTGAAGATTGGTTTACTGGCGCCTCAAGCAGGCGGTGCAGTTTTGATTCAGTCCGGTGACACGGCGGTTTTAGTGACTGCAACTCGGTCCCAGGGGAGAGAGGGAATTGATTTCCTGCCCCTGTTGGTCGATTACGAAGAGAGACTGTACGCTGGCGGCAAAATTCCCGGTGGATTTTTGCGCCGGGAAGGGCGTCCTCCAGAAAAAGTGACTCTGACTGGCCGTTTGATCGATCGCCCGTTGCGCCCGCTATTCCCTAGCTGGTTGCGAGATGACATCCAAGTCGTAGCCACAACGCTGTCGATGGACGAGCAAGTACCCCCCGACGTGTTGGCAGTGACAGGCGCTTCAGTAGCCATTCTGCTGGCGAAAATGCCGTTTTATGGGCCGATGGCCGCAGTCCGAGTTGGTTTGGTAGGGGACGATTTCATCATCAATCCCACCTACAGCGAAATCAAAGAAGGCGAGTTGGATCTCGTGGTTGCCGGTTCTCCTGATGGAGTCATCATGGTAGAAGCCAGCGCTAACCAATTGCCCGAACAGGATATCATCGAGGCGATCGACTTTGGTTACGAAGCAGCCTGTGACTTGATCCAAGCCCAACGCGAAATCATGGCCGAATTGGGCATAGATTTAGTTGTAGCAGAACGTCCACCGCAAGATTCCGCCCTCGAAAACTTTATTCGCAGTCGCGCCGAAGCCCCAATCCGCATTATCTTGTCCAGATTTGAGCAAGACAAAAATCAGCGCAATGCAGCTTTGGACGAAGTTAAGGCAAATGCAGTCGAATCTGCGATCGCCGAACTTGCTGAAGACGATCCCGTAAAATTAGCCGCCAGCGCCAACGGCAAAATGATCGGCAACGTTTTCAAAGACGTTACCAAACAAATGATGCGTAAGCAGATCCTCGAAGATGGCGTTCGTGTAGACGGCCGCAAGCTGGACGAGGTGCGCCAAGTTTCTTGTCGCGTAGGCGTGCTCCCGTCGCGAGTACACGGCACTGCGTTGTTCAATCGGGGCTTGACTCAAGTCTTGTCCGCAGCTACCCTGGGAACCCCAGGCGATGCCCAAGACTTAGGAGACGACTTGCACCCGCAGCAAGACAAACGCTACTTGCATCACTACAATTTCCCACCATATTCCGTGGGAGAAACCAGGCCAATGCGATCGCCCGGACGCCGCGAAATCGGTCACGGAGCCCTCGCAGAACGCGCTTTACTCCCGGTTTTGCCATCCAAAGAAGATTTCCCCTACGTGATTCGCGTAGTCTCGGAAATTCTATCTTCCGACGGTTCCACCTCAATGGGTTCAGTTTGCGCCTCAACGCTAGCACTCATGGATGCAGGCGTTCCCCTGTCTCAACCAGTCAGCGGCGCGGCAATGGGCTTAATTAAGGAAGGCGATGAAGTCCGAATTTTGACTGACATTCAGGCAATTGAAGACTTTTTAGGCGACATGGACTTCAAAGTAGCTGGTACTGACACCGGAATTACTGCTTTGCAAATGGACATGAAAATCAAAGGTTTACCCTTAGATGTGATTGCCAATGCCATCCGCCAAGCCAAACCAGCCAGACTGCACATTCTAGAAAGAATGCTGTCAACCATCGACACTCCCCGCAAGGAAATGTCGCCCTTTGCACCACGTTTGCTAACCCTGAAAATCGACCCCGAATTCATCGGTTTGGTAATTGGACCTGGTGGCAAAACAATCAAAGCCATCACCGAAGAAACAGGTGTCAAAATTGACATCGAAGACGACGGAACCGTCACAATTGCCGGCAACGATAGCGAAAAAGCGATGCGAGCTCACAACATTATCCAAGGCATGACACGCAAGTTGAATGCAGGAGATGTGTATGTTGGCACTGTAACTCGAATTATTCCGATCGGCGCTTTTGTGGAAATTCTGCCTGGAAAAGAAGGAATGATTCACATTTCGCAGTTAGCCGACTACCGCGTTGGAAAAGTGGAAGACGAGTTAGCTGTCGGCGACGAAGTGATTGTCAAAGTGCGAGAAATTGACAATAAAGGTCGGATCAATTTGACCCGATTGAATATTCATCCTGACGAAGCGGTTGCCGCCCGTGAAGCGTTGAATAAATAGTTGATAGTTGGTAATTGGTAATTGCTTGTAGAGTAATTGCTAATTGCTAATTGGTGACTGGTAATT
>JAYTZD010000189.1:0-34554 GCA_043742065.1 Oscillatoriales bacterium | reverse complement strand
AAAGCTTCAATGGTATGGATTCAATTAAAGGCAAAGCAGCGATTATTCAAGCTGCCGTAAATTCAGGTTGTGGCAAAGCGCGAGTCCAATATCGTTTGCGAGATTGGTTGATTTCTAGACAACGTTATTGGGGCGCTCCGATTCCAGTAATTCACTGTCCCAACTGTGGTACTGTCCCCGTTCCCCAATCGGATTTACCCGTATTGTTGCCGGAAAATGTGGAATTTACGGGCAAAGGTTCGCCGTTGGCACAGATGGAAGATTGGGTAAATGTTCCTTGTCCGAGTTGCGGTACTCCGGCGAAGCGAGAAACAGATACGATGGATACTTTTATGGATTCTTCGTGGTATTTCTTGCGCTATCCCGATGCGAGTAATCAGGATCAAGTCTTTGACAGTGCGAAGACTAACGACTGGATGCCGGTAGACCAATATGTCGGCGGTATCGAGCACGCAATCCTGCATTTACTGTATTCTAGGTTCTTTACGAAGGTTTTGCGCGATCGGGGTTTGATCGATTGTGATGAACCATTTAAGCGCCTATTAACTCAAGGGATGGTACAGGGATTAACCTACAAAAATGCCGTTACTGGCAAATACATTCCTTCCGCAGAAGTAGATGCGACAAATTCCAAAGATCCTGAAACTGGGGAAGCTTTGGAAGTCTTCTATGAGAAGATGTCTAAATCTAAATATAATGGTGTTGACCCCTTGCAAGTGATGGAAAAGTACGGGGTAGATACGGCGCGGATGTTTATTTTATTCAAAGCGCCACCTGAGAAAGATTTGGAGTGGGATGACGCTGATGTAGAAGGGCAGTTTCGCTTTTTAAATCGGGTTTGGCGGTTGGTAACAGAGTTTGCTTCACCCCCCCCAACCCCCCCTTGCCAAGGGGGGGAGAAAGACGTATTAACTAAACCAGAGCAGGATTTGCGGCGGGCGATTCATGTTGCAATTAAGGAAGTGAGCGAAGATTTGGAGGGCGATTATCAGTTCAATACTGCTGTTTCGGAAATGATGAAGTTGAACAATGCTTTGACTGATGCTAAATGTAAAGATTCGCCGATTTATGCAGAAGGAATTAGCACATTGATTTTGCTGTTAGCGCCTTTTTCGCCGCATATTTCTGATGAGTTGTGGCATTTAATCGGTAACAGTGAATCTGTACATACGCAAACTTGGCCAAGTGTGGATGTTTCAGCATTAGTTACGGATGAAATTACGTTGGTAATTCAAGTTATGGGCAAGACTCGCGGTACAATTCAAGTGCCTTCTGGGGCTGATAAAGCTGCTTTGGAAAACTTTGCTCGCGAGTCGGATTTGGCTAAGCGTCACATTGAGGGTAAGGAGATTAAAAAGGTGATTGTGGTGCCTGGAAAGTTGGTGAATTTTGTGGTGGCTTAGTAGTAGTAGTAGGGTGCGTCAGAATCTTATACTCTAAATAATCATCCTAGAACTTTGTCTGACGCACCCTACAATTAATTCTCAAAATCAAAATTGTTGACGGAGGGCTATTCTTGACTATCTGAGTAGACAAGTTGCCCCCGTCTAACTAACTTCAAGGGAATTTTAGGATTATTAAGTGCGTCATTTCTGACTTTCAGCTTTTCTTCCCATTCTTTAAATTTCGGTTCTAGAAGTTCAGGTGTGAGTTTATAAATTTGTTTGAGAGTTATCCCTTCATATAATCCAATATACCAAGCTCCTACTTTGCGATATTTTTCAAGTATAATCTCGTTCAAATGATGGTGGGTCGTGACACCACCGCTGCGATTAAGTGAAATATTGATTGTTTTAAGTTCGTATTCTTTTCCTTCGGCATCAATAGCATCATTTCCTTCACGACCGGGCGATATACGCAGCCCTAAAAGGATTAATAACTGTAAAGTCTTTCCTCCATTATCTTGAAAAATATCGGTAATCCCATATTCATTTGCTAGATTTTGCAATTCCTGAATGCTTTTCATGGCATTTTCTAGCCGTTTAGCATCTGAAATGCGTTCTTCTTTCGTGGTAACAGCCTCTTCAACTGGCTCCACAACCGAAGGAGAAACTGGTTCAGCTATGAGGGTGTTAACTAGAGCTTTATTGTCACCGCCTTGACTAAAACTGATTAAATAAGTAGCGGGTACATCAAGGGCTTCAGCTAAAGCAAAAATAAGTTCAAATGATGGTGATCTTTCGCCACGTTCTAATAAGCTGATATAGTCAGTAGTCTTATCTATGAGTTCTGCTAGCTCGTCCTGTGTCATCCTTTTTTCTTTGCGTAACTGACTCACCTTTGTCGCAAATTGTTGTCTGGCTTCTTTGTAATTCATACTCGTCACAATTGGTAAAAACGAACTTTCAGTTCGCTTTGTGAATGATATGAAGAATTTATACACAAGACAACGTACTGAAAGTACGGAATTTGATATAATGACAGTAGGCTATGTCTGTTGTACCTTAAACTAATCTAAATTACACATGAGTAACATTTTACCTGCCCCAATTTACACCACCAAATACGGTCAATCTTATTTAGGAGATTCTCTTCATCTCCTGAATAGTCTTGCTAGCAATTCTGTAGATTTGGTGATGACATCCCCTCCTTTTGCATTGCAACGGAAAAAGAGTTATGGAAATGAAGATCAAGATTTATATGTTGATTGGCTGCTGGGCTTTGCTCCTGAAATTAAAAGAGTTCTCAAGGATACTGGAAGTTTTGTTGTAGACCTTGGAGGTGCTTATCAAAAAGGCATACCTGTACGTTCGCTATATAATTACCGTGTACTTATTAGGTTATGTGACGAATATGAATTTAAGCTTGCTCAAGAGTTTTTCTGGTTTAATCCTTCAAAACTTCCATCTCCTATAGAGTGGGTGAATAAACAAAAAATTCGGGCTAAAGATTCTGTGAATACTGTTTGGTGGCTTTCCAAAACGAATCAGCCTCAAGCTAATATTACCAAAGTAAAAGTAGAGTATTCTGAAAGAATGAAAAAACTTTTGAAAAATGCTGAGGAATTTTACACGCCCAAAGAACGTCCTTCTGGTCATAATATTAGCGATAGATTTGCTAAAGATAATGGAGGTGCTATTCCATCTAATTTGCTGGAAATTGCTAATTCGGAAAGTAATTCTCAATACTTGCGTTGGTGCAAAGAGTTTAATGTTAAGGCGCATCCGGCACGTTTCCCCCAAAGATTACCGTCATTTTTTATAAATTTTCTGACTGAACCGGGAGATTTGGTAGTAGATATTTTTTCGGGTTCTAATACTACTGGTTATGCAGCAGAAGAATTATCACGAAAATGGATAAGTTTTGAGCAAGAAAAACAATATGTTGCTGCATCAGTTTTTAGATTTTTGCCTCAAGATTCTTTGTGGGAAGCGAATCAAATATACAATCAACTTTTAAGTGAAGAAGCATCGGGATTTACTTTGCCTCAAACTAGGCTACTTTTTGAGGTAAATAATTATTGTTTTTGATTTTGCTAAATGGTATAACTATTGTGGATTTTATAAAAAATAGGGACTCCGCAAAAGAAACCGGGTTTTTCGCCTAATCTCCTGTTACAACAAAGTATTTTCGTAAAAAAACCCGGTTTCTGAGCACCTATGTGTAAGTTGTATTTAATTATTGAAGTCAAAAACTAATTGCACGATCGCACCAAACTCCAATTTTAGTACAGATTGAGCGCTACCGCCGTTCACAGAAATCTCCACCCAGCCGTCAGAACCTATGATAGCAACTAAATCCCCCGGTTTACTGTCGCTGTAGGTTTTGCCCTTGGGTATGCTAATTGTATCGGAAATGCGATCGACTTTTACTGACCAATTGTTGCTTTTTATGCAATGTTCTGGGATATTAGTAATTAGGTTGCCGAACCGATCGCAATATTGGATAAAACCTGCGATACCAGTGGCTGTAACGGCACAATTTGGTATCTGTAACTGCACTAAACTTGCAGGGTCGATCGCCTCTCCCAACTCTTCCAACCGCACCCCAGTCGCCAAATGAGCACCCACAGCAGCGAAAATATCTCGACCGTGAAAAGTGCTACTGGGTTGAGGTGTACGCCAGTATTGGGGGTTGGTGAGTGAGACGCAGGCGATCGCACTTTCCCGACTCAACACCCCGCTAAACAACCCGTTATCGGGCCCCACAAGGAAGCAATTAGCGCATTGAATCGCGATCGCCCTTCTGCTACTTCCCACACCAGGATCGACGACAGCAATGTGTACCGTTTCCGCCGGAAAATAAGCATAAGCACTCATCAAACAAAACCTAGCCGCTGCAATATTTTGAGGTGGTATATCGTGCGTAATGTCAATGACTTTGAGTTGTGGGTCAATTTGGGCGATCGTACCTTTCATCACTCCCACATAAACATCGCTCAATCCAAAATCCGTCAGTAGAGTTATAATTCTATTTTTAGACATTGGGAATGGGGAATGGGGAATGGGGAATTGGTAATTGGTAATGAATCGGTGCGTACTTCAGTTACTTGAGAAGTCCCAAACTAAAAACATCCTAACTGCCGAGAAGGTTGGTATATATTCAGAGGTAAAAATATGGTAGCACAATGGGATAATTTTCTACAAAATCTGGGAGAATGGCACGGTTCCTTTACTCAGCTATCGCCACGGGGAGAAGTAGTTAAAGATACTCCTAGCATTATTACTCTCGAAGGTTTTAACGAAAACAAAACAGTGCGTTTGAAACTCCAGCGCTTTTCCCCAAATCCTAGCGGTGTCGGCGAACCGGAAGTTAGCGAACTTGTGCGAGAATATCAGAATTTGGGACGGGATATCCTGTTTTTTGAGAATGGCACTTTTTGTCAGGGGACTATTCAAATAGCACCTTTTTCTGAGTGCGGTGCCGAATTTGGTTTTATCTACAATCATCGCCGCTTGAGGTTCGTTCAGTTGTACAATACCAATGGCGATTTATCAACACTTACCTTAATTCGGGAAAAACAACTCGATAAAAATATCCCCGAACGCCCACCCTTAACTGTTGAGGCTTTGCTGGGAGAATGGCATGGAGAAGCCGTGACAATTTATCCCGATTATCGAAATCCTGATTCCTATTCTACCAATTTACAATTACATTTGGATGGAGCTGATCGCCTAATTCAACAAATTACCTTTGGTACTAATGCGGATGCTAAGATTATCACTTCTGGAGGTATCATTGACGGTTCGGTGATTAATTTTAATGAAGGTACTACGCCAATGCAAGTTTTGCTGCTTCCCGATGGCGGTTCTTGCACAATCCCTGTCAAAGTTGAACTCAGAAAACCTGTATTTTTCGAGGCTGGTTGGTTGGTTGAACCTGACTTGCGGTTTCGGATGATTCGCAGTTATAATGACAAAGGTGAATGGGTAAGTTTGACTTTAGTTACTGAACGTAAAGTTAGTCAGTAATCTAAAATATAGCAACCGCCAAGATAGTTAGGACGCTTCTACTACGCTCAGTGAACGTATAAGACACTTCGACTACGCTCAGTGACCATAGAAGTACCTTGCTTATTACTAATAGTTTTGCATCCATTGTGAAAAACTTTATGATTCTTGATTAAATGGAAAACATATCAATTCTAGAACAAGCCGCCAAATCTGATTCTAAGCCATCTTCCAACGAAGTAGTTACAGCCCTCCTAGCAGCCGAAAAAGATGCCAAAAAAACCAAAATTCGCTATTCTTTCCAGCAACTAATCGGCAACTGGCAACTGTGCTTTATCACCGGGACAAAAAAGACTCGAAAAAAAGCCGGGATTGTCTTAGGTGCGGGAAGATATATTCCTCAGTGGATTGCGAAAATTTCCATTACTTACTCCGCAGAATCTGTGGCTGAAGGAGCAGAGAATAGCGAAGTTGGTAGAGTCGAAAATTCTGTGAAAGTTGGTACGATGGAACTGACTCTTTCCGGGCCGACTAAGTTTTTGCCTAATAATATTTTAGCTTTTGATTTTACCAGAATTACAGTTAAATTTTTGGGGAAAACTGTATATCAAGGATTCATTCGTGGTGGAGAAGCGCGGGAGACGGAATTTTTCAGTTTAAGTGTGGGGAAACAGGCATTTTTTGCATATTTTTTGGTAGAAGATGGGATAATTGCGGCTAGGGGAAGAGGCGGCGGATTGGCTTTGTGGGCGAGAGTTTAGCAATTCTGAGAGTTGATTTAGTGAGTGAAGTTTCACCACAAAAATACCTATGAAATTTATTGGCATAGACTTAGGTTGGAGCTCAGGAGCAAGCGGTTTGTGCTGCTTAAATTGGGAAAACAACCAATTGCAATTCATCGAGTGCGATCGCCAAAAATCCCTTAACGACATCCTCACCTGGATCGACACCCAAATATCCCCAACCGAACCAGCAATCATCGCCGTAGATGCCCCCACAATCATCCGTAACCCCACGGGAATGCGCGAGGCCGACAAACTCACCCACAAACACTTCGGGCGCTACCACGCAGGCTGCTATCCCGCCAACCTTTCCCGCCCCTTCGCCCAAAAAACAGTCGAATTCGGTCTCAGTTTAGAAGCCAGAGGATTTGTTCATGCACCGATAATAGAAGCCAAGAAACTAGGCAGATATCAAATAGAAGTCTATCCCCATCCAGCCACAATAAATCTATTTAAATTAGACAGAATCATCAAATATAAAAAAGGAAAACTGGCAGAACGTCAACTAGAATTGATGAAACTCTGCCAGTATATTATAGATATTTTACCGAGCCTTGAACCGTCTCTAAATCTGTCTTGTAGCACAGGCATCTTGCCTGTGAGCGGCGGTTCAAATCTCCCCGAAATCCCCACCAGTGTTGCAACTCTCAAAGCCTTAGAAGACAAGTTAGATGCCTTGCTGTGCGCTTATATCGGTGCTCACTGGTGGTACTGGGGAATCGAGCGGAATTTGGTTTTGGGCGATCGCACAACCGGCTACATCGTCATTCCGCAACTTGGATAAGGAGAGGGAGTGGGGGAGAGGGGGAGTGAGAGAGAATAGGTAAAATATTCCATCCATCCGTTACATCCGTTACAGAATCCGTTGCCGAACTTCCTTCTAATGAGCCCAAAGAATCACACCAGCTTCATAGGGGCTGCTGAGATTTTTGTGCTTCGGCAAAACCCGCAACGACAAACCTTGCAAACCACTAGAAGTATAGGTAATATCAGCCTTATAAAGACTAGCCTTGTGAGCATCTTCACCCAAATACTCCATCACCATCGGCACGCCACCAATGATATCGCCGTTAACATCGATCGAGCCTTGATACAATTCCACTTGCACATCAGCCGCAGTCAATCCCATCAGATTAATCCGAGCCTTCACATCAATCAACTCATTGACCTTGACTTCCTTATCCTGGGAAATATCAACAGCCTCAATCTTGATGTCATGCCACTTTTGCAGCAAATGCTTCTTCCAGTGAGACAAATCCTTAGCAGGAGCACACTGATCCTCAGTCATAGTGTGGAATCGATCGCTCACCGGGAAATAAGCCCGTCGCGCGTACTCCTTCACCATCCGAGTCGTATTAAACAAAGGACAATTCAAACGAATAGAATCCTTCATCTTTTCTGTCCAACCACGGGGAATTCCATCAGAATCGCGGTTGTAAAATAGCGGTACAACTTCCTTCTCCATCAACTCGTACAAAGCATTAGCTTCGACATCATCCTGATACTTAATATCTTCGTAAAACTCCCCATGTCCGATCGGCCAACCGGTCCGAACATAATCAGCCTCATCCCACCAGCCATCAAGAATACTCAGATTCGGCAAACCATTCATCGAAGCCTTCATCCCCGAAGTACCAGAAGCCTCACGGGGGCGGCGCGGCGTATTTAGCCACACATCACAGCCAGACACCATCATCCGAGCCACATTAATATCGTAATTTGGCAGGAACACCATCGAACTCATCGTCTCATGTTCGCGGATGAAGTGAACAATATCCCGAATCAATTCCTTACCCGGAATATCCATCGGGTGAGCCTTCCCAGCAATTACAAACTGCACGGGGCGGTTTTTGTCCCGCATGATCCGCATAATGCGATCGACATCGCGCAAAAACAGCGTAGCCCGCTTGTAAGTAGCAAAACGACGAGCAAACCCGATCGTCAACACCTTCGGATCCAGAGCCTCCCGCGCGTTCTCAATTTCCCCTTGAGCAGCACCTCGCTCGCGCAAAGTCTTTTGTAGCCACTCCCGCGCGAATACCACCAACTCCGATCGACAACGTTCATGATTCCGCCACAATTCCTCATCGGGAATCGATGCCATCTTATCCCACAGGCGATCGTCCTTACCAGTCATTTCCCAATCTGGGCCAAGGTAGCGATCGTACAACTCCTGAGTAGACTTCGCCACACAACTACGAGCGTGTACCCCGTTGGTAATCGAAGTAATCGGCACTTCTTCCTGCGGCAAACCCGGCCAAAGTCCCCCAAACATCGGGCGTGAAACCACACCGTGCAAAGCAGCAACCCCGTTGACAAAACTCGACATTTTAATTGCCAGAATTGCCATATTCAGAGGCCCAGACAAATCGCTAGTATTCTCCCGGCCCAATCCCAGAAACTGATCTTGCGACAAGCCAAAAATCTTGGGATATTGACCCAGATAGTGCATCACCATATCCGGCTCGAACAAGTCAAACCCAGCAGGAACAGGCGTGTGAGTCGTGAACATACTGCTGGACACCACCACCTGTTCGGCTTCTGCGAAAGTCAGGTGATATTCCTCCATCAGTATCCGTATCCGTTCCAAAGCCATGAAAGCCGCGTGCCCTTCATTCATATGATACGCCGTGACTTTCAGCCCCAGAGCTTGCATCATTTTCACACCACCGATGCCCAGCATGATTTCTTGGTGCATCCGCAGAGTTTTATCACCGCCGTAAAGTTGGTCAGTAATATCTTGATCGTAGCGGCTGTTCGGTTCAATATTCGTATCCATCAAGTACAGAGGCACCGTACCCACTTGCACCCGCCAAATCCGCGCGTACACCTTGCGGCCCGGATAGTCCACCTCAATCCGCAATTCCGAACCGTCGGGATTGCGTTCTGGGTGGAGCGGCATATTGTAGAAATCGTTGAGCGGATAGCGTTCTTGTTGCCAGCCGTCAGCGTTGAGATACTGCGAGAAATAGCCTTCTTGGTAAAGCAAGCCCACACCGACGAGGGGCAAGCCCAAATCGCTAGCAGATTTCAGGTGGTCGCCCGCGAGCACACCCAAACCGCCGGAATAGATGGGCAAAGCTTTGACCAAGCCAAATTCCATCGAAAAGTAAGCGTAGCATTCTTGCAGCTCTGTACCGCGCTGTTTGCGGTACCAGGCACGATTTTTGAGGTAATCCTCTAACTGCTGGGCGGCTCGGTTCATTTGGGCGATGAAGCCTTTATCATCTGCCATTTCTTGCAGTCGTTCTTGAGAAATGGTTCCCAGCATCAGCACCGGGTTTTGGTTGCTGGAGTCCCAGAGGTCTCTATCCAGGCGGCGAAATAAGTCCTTGGTTTCGACGTTCCAGTCCCAGTGCAAGTTGTAAGCAAGCTTGCGTAAGGGTTCGAGAATCGTGGGTAGGGAGGGCGAAACGTTAAATGTGCGAATCGGCTGCATAGACAAATGTTCTACTTTAGGGTAGCGATATTTTCCTATGTCTTGGGGCACAAGTCCGTCATTCTGCACACTATTTTAAGTTTTAACTCGCTGGGGGCGCAAGCCAGGAGACGGCAATGCCGTTTCCCTACGATTATTTGGGGTAGGGACACGGCACTGCCGTCTCCTCATTGCTGCGGTGTCTCATCGCATCAGGAGACGGCAATGCCGTGTCCCTACGATTATTTGGGTAGGGACACGGCACTGCCGTCTCCTCCTCCTGCTCCCCATGCCCAATTCCCCATGCCCCATGCCCGATCGCCCCATTTGACAAATCAAGCAATTTTCGCCTTCTTCAACAAAGAATTTACCAATAGCTTGCTAGCGTCATTAGCTGACAGCGCAGGGCTAAAATAATAACCTTGAATTTCTTGACAATGGAGCGATCGCAAACACTCCAACTGCTCCTTAGTCTCCACCCCTTCTGCCACCACACTCAAATTCAAATCTCGTCCCAGCGTCGCTACAGCATTCGCGATCGCCCTTTCGCGGGGATCATTCGTCAGCCCACTGACAAAAGACTTATCTATTTTCAAAATATTGAGAGGGAAATTTTTGAGATAACTTAAAGAACAATAACCCGTTCCGAAATCATCCAGCGCAATCTGTACTCCCATATTCTGCAACTGAGTCAGAACATTTTTCGTATACTCCATATCTTGCATAGCTGTACTTTCAGTAATCTCTAACTCTAAATACTTCGGATCTAAACCAGTTCTTTCCAAACAATCCGATACCATTTGTAATAAATTGCATTGCTGGAATTGCCGCGCCGAAAAATTAACTGCTATCCGCAAATCTGGCTGCAAAGCATCCTGCCAAGCCTTATTTTGTTTGCAAGCAGTTTCCAGCACCCATTCCCCAATCGATACAATTAATCCATTCTCTTCCGCAATCGGAATAAATGTATTAGGATAAATCAAACCCAATTCTGGGTGATACCAACGCAGCAGCGCTTCCATACCCTGGATCTTCCAAGTAGTAATATTAACTCTTGGCTGATAGTAAACCTCAAACTCTCCCTGTCCGGGAGCATCATGCAGCTTACTTTCTAAAATTAGCAACTCGCTACCTTGGGGATTAATTGTTGAATTATAAAATTGATAATTATTCCTTCCCTTTTCTTTAGCACGGTACAAAGCAGCATCTGCATTCTTGACCAAAGTTTCAGCATCTTCTCCATCGTCTGGATAGAGAGCAATCCCGATGCTACAACTGATATGCAGCGACTGTTCTTCCAGTTTAAATACTGGCTTTAAATTCTCTTGGATTCTTTGAGCCGCTCTGACTGCATCCTCTGGGGAGTTGATGTCCGGTAGTAGCACAGTAAATTCATCGCCACCCCAGCGGGACACCGTATCAGTCGATCGCAAAGTATCACTGATCCGTGCAGCAAAAACCTCCAACAGGCGATCGCCCGCTGCGTGACCTAGAGTATCATTAATCTTCTTGAACCTATCTAAGTCTAAAAACATCACAGCTAATATTTTCTTGCTGTTTTTAATCTGTCTTAATGATGCCAACAGTCGCTCATTAAAAAGTAGGCGGTTTGGCAAACCCGTTAATTGATCATAAACAGCTTGATAGCGAATAATTTCTTCAGCTTGCTTACGCTGAGTAATATCCATCATCGTACCGATTGCCCGCACCGCTTTGCCACTTTCATTGCGGATGATATAGCCTCGATCTAGCACAAAAATATATCTGCCATCCGCACAGCGAAAACTATACTCTTCCAACCAATATTCCGCATTACCAGCAATCGTATTATTGAATTTGGTGATCACTCTTTCCCGTTCTTCCGGATGAATTTGTTGGTGCCAAAATTCCAATTCTATTATCTGATTTCTGGTAACTTTATAGCCAAATAATTTATCAAATTCTTCACTCCACCATAATTCTTCTTTCAACAAATCCAAGTCCCAAACAGCATCATTTGTGGCTCGCGTCAACAGGTTAAAGCGTTCTTCACTTTTACGCAGTGCTTCTTCTCCTCGCAGCCGTTCCGTTACATCCCGAAAACTGAATACTCTGCCAGTAATTTTTCCACCCGTGCGCTGCGGTAGAGAGTAGCACTCAAAGATTCTACCATCTTTAAATTCGATAATATCAAAACTTTCTGCCTCCGGTTTATCTGACAATTCTTTCGAGGATTTGAGAAACTTTTCTGGATATTTGAGGTGATTGATTCCGAACCCTAAAATTTGATTGCTATATGTAGAATCGAGTAGGAAATTCGGCACTTGCCACATTTGGGCAAACTTATTATTAAAAGTAACAACTTTTCCTTGGCTGTCAACTGCAAGAATGCCGTCCGCAGTTGATTCAATTGTTGCTTGAAGTAAGGAAAGAGACGTTTCTAGTTCTAAGTCTGATCGTTTGCGATCGCTAATGTCAAAAGCCGTGACTAATATAGAAGCTTTTTTTTCAAATTTAATTATATCTACTGTTGCTTGAATCCAGCATTCAACTCCAGTTTTGGAAACAAGTAAAACTTCATGTTTTGAACTAGATTTTTTTTGATATTCGCTGACTTTACCCCAATTTTTAACTATCGATCGAAAATCAGGATGAATTAAGTCATATAAATTCATTGACAACAATTCTTCGCGAGTATATCCGGTAATAGTTTCCGTTTGAGAATTGACATAGCGCAATTGTCTGCCTTGATAGATGAATGCAGCAGCATTGACAGTTTCTGCTAATTGTCGAAACTTCTTTTCACTGCGACGCAAATCTCTTTCTACCCGCTTATGATCCGTAATATCTTGAGCTACATATAACTTCCCAATCACCTCGCCTTTCCCGTCGCGCATAGTTGAAATAGAAAGCAGTACGATTATTTTTTTTCCCTGTTTAGATAAGTAAACTTTTTCGATATTGCGGACAGAACCTTCTGCTCTTAAATCTTGAGCTTCTAACCCAGGTAGTGATAATTCGGTTTTCTTGAAAATTCCCGCTATCTGTTTCCCGATCAACTCTTTTTTAGAGTATCCCAAAAGTTGGGAAGTAGCATGATTTAACGACAGGATATGACCAGTTGGGGTTGTGGTAATTATCGATAAACTTATTTCTTCAACAAGATCTAGAGGATATTCAGCAGTTTGTTGCAAATTTTGAGTAACTTCTGCAATGGTATCACCGATATCCTGCTCATTTTTTGGGATCAATAAATTTAGGAAATTTTCATTACTGACTTTAGGAGTTGATTTAAGTTTATCTGCCGTCTTAAATAACAAATTTGCCGTATTAGTCCTCATCATTAAAGAAACTAACGCCGAAATAAAAGCCAAATAATAAGCAACCTCAGTTAAAGTATAGCTATCATCTTTTTTTGTGTTTTCCGCAGTCGTTATAAAATTATTTGTAGGGGAGATACTAGGCTTGATCTGATTAGTACAGCCTGTTATACAAAAAATAGCACCAGTTAAATATCCAAACAGTAATTGACGAGTGATTTTCATTGGCTTCAATTCCTGAGTTTAAATGAATTATTTACAATAATTAGTATAAATATCCGGAAAAATTGAGTAAAAGTTCGGGTCTGTCAAGAAAAAATACGAGATCTTAATTTAACTTTATTTTTTAACTGTGAATTTGATTAAATAAAAAAATATCCCAATTACAATTGTAATATTAACTTCTAATATGTCATTGGCCATTGTGCCAAAATTTGTGCGATATTATGCTTAGGCAGTACCTGCGATCGCCTCAAATAAAAATATTCTAACAGAGAAATGTGCTGGATGTGTCAGAAAAATCAACAATTAGCTTAAAATCTATGCAAAAGCCCACTAATTGAACCCATGAGTCAGACCATCCCAGAACTCCAAACAGAAATCCGCACCCTGCAAGCCGAAATTACCACCCTCCAAGAGTCGCGGCAAACACTTTACAAACAGCGCTCATCGTGCAGAGTCGCAGTCAGTTTTCCCAAGAACAATACCCCAGAAGCTATTGCCGAGTTCCACCAGCAAACAGTCGCTTTTGGGGAACAGTGGTTGCAGCAACTCGAAGAGATTGACCGGGAAACCAGAACAATTGAAAAGCAATTATCACAAAAAGAGTCCATACTCAACTACAAACAAGCTGAACTAGAAAAAATGTTGGCAGGACAGCACTGGCAAGAAATAGAAAATCAAATTCAGACTGGGGAAAAGCACTTGCAGGTACAAATCCATCGGATCAATCAAATAGCAATGCAGCTAGAGGCTGAAATACGGAGTTTAAAAGCGCTCTCTGATCAGTTCAGTCCCAGTTATAGTGAGTGGTTTCAACAACCAACTCAAATTGTTGAATTTTCCGCAAAAACTATCCCTCAAGCTGTAGCTAAAAATAACGGATTTGTGCTACAAAGTAAAGACATAGATTGGGGATAATATCAATTCTGGTTGCACCAGAATGATAGAGGAGACGGCAATGCCGTGTCCCTACCCAAAATAATATTGTAGGGATACGGCACTGCCGTCTCCTAATTTCTTAAATAAGACAAGATTGACATATTAATGAAACAATTGATTTGGATAGTTCTATTTATATTTGCGCTTGGGGCTGCCGGTTGGGGTTCCTATTCGTGGCAACATTTGTCGCCAGTAGCTGAAGTTCGGAGTGATATCAGCATTTTTCAAAACCCCTCTCCTTCGCCACTTCCGGAACAGCCAGCAATGGATTTGCCCCAAATTGACCAGTCTCGTTTGTGGAAACACGTTACAAGTTTAGCCGGAGAACGTGAGGTCGAAAGCGATCGCACTTTTGCCAAAAACTACATTTCCCAACAACTGCAAACATCGGGATTTTCCCCGGAATTACAGCCGTTTGATAGAGGCACTAACATCTTCGCCGAAAGAAAAGGTACGGATTCAAAGGCTGGTGCAATTCTAGTCGCCGCCCACTACGATACCGTACTCAAATCACCCGGTGCTGATGACAATGCTACCGGAGTTGCAGTAGTTTTAGAAGTAGCGCGACTGCTGGCTTCTCGTCCCACACCTCGGACATTGCAAGTAGCATTTTTTGATAGAGAAGAAATCGGACTTTTAGGTAGTTTAGCATTTACTGGTAATGCAGCGCGGTTGAAAGATTTGCAGGGAGTAGTAGTCTTGGATATGGTAGGTTATGCCTGTCATACTTCGGGTTGTCAGCGATATCCCCAAGGCTTGACACCAAAACCGGTTTTAGATGCAGCGGGGATGAATTCTTCCGACAAGGGCGAGTTTATTGCGGTGGTTGGTGATGCTGAACATCCGTTGCTCTTGGGAGCTTTTGCGGAGTCTGGAACCACTGGTTTACCACCGATTGTGACGTTGCCAGTGCCTCTGAAAGGGGTGCTGACTCCCGATGTTTTGCGGAGCGATCATGCGCCTTTCTGGTATAAGGGAGTTGGTGCGGTGTTGGTGACTGATACGGCAAATTTGCGATCGCCTCATTATCACAAATCTAGCGATACTTTAGCAACTATCGATCGCGTTTTCTTTGCCGGTTCTGCTCAAATTGTGGTTGATGCGACTGCTAAGTTATTGGAAATTCGGTAATAACATATCGCTGGTATTTAAGTTTCTGACCTAGCAACTAACTCATCAAGAGTGTGGGATGCCCAAGGTTGTACTTGATTTTCTTCCAAAACTTCCGCCCCCAAACTCCTGTAAGTTGAGATAGTGGTTTGATACATTTTATTGAGTTTTTCGTAATCTGGCCACTCTTGTTTTGGGGGAAGTGCAACAATTCCTATAGGCAATTTAGGATCAGATTTTTTGACATCTGAAATCATCCAAGAAATAGAATCTTGGAGACTTTCAGGAATGTGAACCTCAAATGATATTCCGTGGGCGGCAAAGTAAGGTTTACCATTAGCAACAACCGCATCAAACTTGTGTTCTTTGTGACTTCCTTTTACAGGAAAATCATTTTTGAACATTTCTTTGATGGCTGGTTTATCATCATAGGATATCAGAGCTTTTCTAATTATAGAAGTTGTAATTCTCGCAGCATCTTGGCGATTTCGCTTAGTTTTTGGATAAAATATATTAACCAAGTAAGTCTGCGCGATATCTTCTAATAAACTCTCGACATTATCCAAAGAGCCACGAGGTTCTGTAAATTGAATACTATTCATCCAACCCCGTGCAATTTTTTTTAATCGCTCGTGTTTAGGAGTGCCATCTGGCTCATCTCCGGGGAAAAGCAAACCCTCGCTGGCTGCGAAGTTCATTCGTTTCGCAAAGTCTCTGAGAAAATGAATATCTTCGCGACCAAAAGCTTGCACTCGACTCCAATTATTCAAAAATTGTACGCGCACATCATTGTCATCAAAAGCAACAACGCCAATATTAATCCGTTCGTCAGCGATGGGATTGGGGACGTATTGAACGATACTATATTTGCTTGCCATTGCTTTTGCCTCCCTCTATTAAGAAAGCTTTTACAAAAGGGTTAATAATTGTTGTTGCTTTCTAATCAAGTATTCTACTAGAGTAACACGCTCGTCAAGAGTTAGCCCCCACTCGTTAGGCGGAGTCGCCACTGCTTGAATGATTCTTTCTTCACTGACGCTTTCAAGCGCCCGGAGTGCTGAGCAAATCTCATCTGTCGTAAATTTGCAACGTTTATGCAAAAATGGGTCTAGTTCAGCTTGAGGTGCTTGCATCAGGTCACGCTCTGTCCAATTAGGGCCACCCGGAAAGAAATGACCATGATCCACTGAGTAAACTAAGTTAGGACGTGATTTTTTATAGATGAATTGACAGTCATTACTGTACATCCATCCATACAACAAACAAAGTAACGCAAATCTATCTCGATTTTCGCTTTGATGAATGTAATTAACAGGCTCTCTATCATCAGAACAATCTGCGATAAAAACCGTGCCGTGTGCTGTACCAACCGTGAGATAATTAAAATCTGGATCTTCTTCAATCAGATCGCTTGAAACTTCCATAATTGCCGGTTGTCCGACGGTGCACCCATTGCCACACCGAGGCGAGCTACCACTTGATCGTTAATAATTTGCCGGCCTGCTTGTTGTCCTTTAATTACATATTCTTTCTTGTCAATTCCCCTAACTAAAACCGGACGTGCAGCAGAATTCCATCCCCTGCGAATTGTGATCACCAGTATAGGCTCTTCTGCTTGTAAAAGCTCATCGTTTAGCTTTTGCTTCCAGTGTTCCCTAGATTTTTCTATGTTTTCACTTTTGCTCACAAAGAAACTAGCTATTTTAAGTAGATTCTGCTAACTTATCTTAAAGTGTGCAATATTGGTTTATTTGCTGAATATAAGTGTATTGTTGTCCAATTTTTGATATGCTGAAAAAGTGAGTGCAAAAACCGCGATCGAACTATGACAAACAATATAGGACAACCGACAGCTTTAAGCGATCGCCCTTATTTAGTATTAAATAGTCAAGGCCAAGTTGTACAGTTAGAGTTGAGACAGCAGCAACACGTATTGGGGCGCGATCGCACTCGTGCTGATTTGATTGTACCCGAACCCTGGCGCGCTGTCTCCGGTATCCACGCTGTTTTTCGCCAAAAAGGTGATAATTACTGGATTTACGACGGTGACGGGCAAAAACCGAGCACTAATGGCCTATTTGTCGATCGCACTCGCATCACTCCCAACGACGGTTATTGTCTGCAAAACGGTACAGAAATTAAAATCGGTCTTGACCCAAAAAATCAAGTCTTATTAACTTATTTTAACCCGACTGCAAATCAAATTGCTTTGTCAAGTAAGCAGTCAATTCCTCTCAAAAATCGGTCTGTCTTATTGGGGCGCGATCCTAATGCTTCCCTGCAATTAGATTCCCCACTTGTGTCTAGACGCCATGCCACAATTGACCAAGATAGTCGCGGCAATTATCTTTTGCGAGACTACAGCGTTAACGGGGTGTTTGTTAACGGTCAGCGTGTCACAAATTCTGTACAATTGTCCGAGGGAGATGCGATTCGGATCGGCCCGTTTACTCTAACTTACCGTAGTGGTGAGTTGGAGATGCAGGACGGAGGTCATCAAATTCGCTTGGATGCTGACTGTCTGGTGATTCCAAAGCGTTTGGACCGGATCACTTTGGCGATCGAACCAGGGCAATTTGTGGCCTTAGTTGGCGGTAGCGGCGCGGGCAAATCTACATTAATGCGGACGCTTTTAGGCATTGAAAAAACAACTAAAGGTGTCGTTTATCTCAACGGCGACAACCTACGAAAAAACTTCAATATTTACCGCAATCAAATTGGTTATGTGCCTCAAGATGATATTATTCATGCAGATTTGCAAGTAGAAGAAGTCTTAACTTATGCAGCTAAATTGCGCTTACCTCCCGATACAAATGTTAAGCAAGTAGTCACAAAAACCTTAGAAGATATTGAAATGACTCACCGCCGCAATGCTTTAGTAAAAGAGCTTAGTGGCGGACAGCGAAAACGGGTTAGTATCGGAGTCGAACTATTAGCAGACCCGAAACTTTTCTTTTTGGACGAACCGACTTCAGGACTGGATCCGGGTTTGGATAAAAAGATGATGCAACTGCTGCGAAAGTTGGCAAATCAAGGTCGGACGGTGATTTTGGTGACTCACGCCACGGCAAATATCACAATGTGCGATCGTATTGTGTTTATGGGCCGTGGCGGTCGCCTTTGTTACTTCGGCCCGCCAACAGTCGCCCTAGACTTTTTTGATGTCAAAACTGGCGATTTTGCCGACATTTATAACGAGTTAGAAACAACAGAAACTAACGTTCAAAGCTGGGCGGATAAGTTTAGGAATTCTCCCTATTATCAGCAATACATTGAAAACCATTTCAGCGTCGGCAACCCCGAAGGAAAAACACCTACTGCGCCTCCCAAGCTAAAATCTGTATCTTTTGTTCAACAGCTTGTTCTGCTAGCTCAGCGTTATTTTCAGCTAATTTCACGGGATGTAGTTAACTTAAGTTTAGCTCTTTTAACTGCGCCGATCGGCATTTGTTTACTGCGGCTTGCAGTCAGAGATAAAGACCCGTTAATTGGCGCGCCGGAAGCAACTTTAGCACCTTTGGCTTTGCGAGTTCTGTTTGTCTTCACCTGTGCGGCGATTTGGGTAGGATTGGCAACTTCTCTGCAAGAAATTGTCAAAGAATCAGCTATTTATCTGCGAGAACGTTTGGTAAACTTAGGATTGTTTGCTTATTTGGGTTCAAAGTTTTTCATACTTTCGGGGTTGGCAGTATTGCAAACTATCTTAATGGTAGGAGTAATTTTGATTGCTTTTAAACACCCGGAACCGAGTTTGATTTCCTGGACTTTGGGAGTAAGCATTACCACTTTTTTAACTTTACTGAGTTGTGTTAGTCTCGGATTGGTCGTTTCCGCAATTGTCAAAAACAGTTCTCAGGCTAATAGTGCTTTGCCTCTATTATTACTGCCTCAGATTATCTTTTCTGGAGTTTTGTTTAAGATGGAAGGTTTGGCGAGTACGTTTTCTTGGCTGATGTTAAGCCGCTGGTCTGTGGGTGCTTATGGCTCTTTGGTTAATGTGAATGCGATGGTTCCCGCACTTACTAAATTGCCGGATGGGAGTACACTTCCTCAGCCCTTTGAGCCTACTCCTGTTTACGATCCGACCTGGGAGAATTTGAGTTTAAATTGGGGGATTTTGTGCGTGCATATTTTCGTTTATTTGATGTTGACGTTGTGGTTGCAAAAGCGTAAGGATATTTTATAGTTAGTGGTTCGCACTTGATTACTGTTGCAAATAATTAGAGGATTCAATGTTAGTTAAAACCAACGCATTAGTAGAAATTGCTGCATCACCGGAAGTAGTCTTTGATTTTGTGACATCCCTATCAAATCTGCCAAAAGTCTTTCACGGATATGGCCCAATTCCAGCAATTATCAAAGCTGAGATGGCAGATGGTGGAGAAATGCGTGAAGGTAGCGTGCGGCGGATTGAAAATTCCGACGGTTCCGTGATAGATGAAGAAATGATTACTTTCAATAAGCCAGAAAGGCAAACTTACCGAATGGTTAGAGGGTTTAAGTTTCCGATTTCTCTACTGATTGAGTCTGGTGGCGGAGATTGGAAGTTCACTGCTACAGCAAAGGGAACTCGGATTGATTGGGAGTTTTATTTTATGCTAACTTCTCCGCTATTCTATCCTGTTGGGTTATTGTTAGTTCAGGTTTTTATGCAAACAGCGATGCAGCAGTGTTTAGATAATATTCAAGAGTATTTGACTAACCAAGGCGAATATATTTTATGAATTATTGGCTGATGAAGTCAGAACCCGATGTTTATAGTATTGCGAATTTGAAGGGCGATCAAGTTTCTATTTGGGATGGCGTTCGCAATTATCAAGCTCGTAATTTTATGCGAGAAATGAGTATGGGAGATTTAGTGTTTTTCTACCATTCTAATACTAAAATACCGGGAATTGTCGGATTGATGCGTGTCGTTGAAACTAATATCGCTGATCCAACTCAGTTTGATATAAATAGCGAATATTATGATGCTAAATCAACGTTTGATTCGCCTCGCTGGCAAACTGTGAAAGTCGAGTTTGTTGAGGAATTTGCTAAGTTAGTATCTTTGGATGAATTGAAACAAGAGTTTAGCATTGATGAGATTTTGTTGGTGAGGAAAGGCAATCGGTTATCGGTGATGCCGATATCTGAAAGTGCGGCCGAGAGGATTTTGAAGATGAGATAACTAAGTCATATTGTAGGGGCGGGTTAACCAACCATATAGATGGAAAACCCAAAATTCCAAAAACCCGCCCTAACCCAACAAATAATATCAATGTACATTTATATTTACCGTGGGGCGGGGGCGGGTTTTTATAGATTGTTGATCGTCGTTATATATTTCGGTGAACCCGCCCCTACAGCATTTGATCAGATACAATTCCGAATTAAATGGAAATGATATAATCTTCTAAAGACCGATCGCACAAACTGCCGCTCCAATCAACCCTACATTGTCATTCAAGACCACATGAACCGGGATCATCTCCAACAGCGAATCCATCCGCCCTTTGTGGGTAAACGCCCGCATAAAACTGCCTTCCTGAATCAGTGGCAAAATCTTAGCGGCAATCCCTCCAGCTATGTACAAACCGCTGTAAGGTAAAAGTGTGACAGCCATATTTCCCGCCACAGCCCCGTAAGCTTCTACAAACATTTGCATGGTTTGTTCCGAAAGCCGATCGCACTTTTTGAGTGCAGCCATCGCAATCGTCGCCCCCGGATCAACAGTCTTTTCCGTTTTCCCGACTTCTGACTCCCATTGTTTGATGATTTCTCCTACTTCCGCTGATTCCGGCGCAAATTTTGTGTCTCGCAAAAATTGGTAAATTGCCACAACTCCCTGTCCCGAAACGACTCGTTCGATCGATATTCTGGCAATGTCATGTTTGGCTAATAGATATTTCTGCAATTGAAATTCTAACTCCGATCGCGGTGCAAAATCACCATGTCCCCCTTCCGAAGCAAAAACTTTCACTCCATTAGCTTCAGGAATGGCAAAACATTGACCTAAACCAGTACCCGCGCCAATCACAGCAATCGGATCATATTGTCGCGGTTTTCCCACTTGCAAAGTATGCAAATCTGTCGCATCCAAACCGCACACGCCGTAGCCAACTGCGACAAAATCATTAATTAAACTAACGTGGGATATTCCTAATTCCTGTTCCAAACGCTTCGCACCCAGCCGCCAAGACAAATTAGTCAGTTTTGCAGTATTGTTGACTACCGGCCCTGCGATCGCAAAACAAGCTTTTTCCGGCACTGGCACCATGTCCAGTTTAACAGCAGTTGCCGCCAAAAACTGCTGCACCATCGGCACTAAATCGGGAAACTCCCCGCTGGGATACCGAAACTCATAAAGAGTTTTCATTTCACCCTCAACAGTCGTTTCCACTAAGCGCAAAATTGTCTTAGTTCCGCCAATGTCACCCGCTAATAATAATCCCATAAACCTCCGATTAAACCAATATTTTTTGAGTTTCATATCAATTCCGGCTGCGCTGGAATGATATAGAGGACACGGCAATGCCGTTTCCCTACGCCAGATTAATTGTAGGGAAACGGCACTGCCGTGTCCTGATTTCTTCGTTCTACTCAACTTCTGCCATAACAGTCAACAGTGAACTGTCAACTGTCAACTGTCAACTGTCAACTGTCCTCTGAATGGCCAACCAAGCCCGCAGTACCTCAGCCACTGTCCAAGCTTGTGCAGTGCAGCCCCGTGGCGAGTGAGGTGCATCGCCATCAAAAATTTCGCCCAAACTGCCAACTCCGCCGGCTAATAAATGATGTGCCATTGGTTCTAGCAATTCCCGCGCTTGTGCTGGATTTTTATGGACATCTAAGTGGGCTAAAACAAATGGCCCCATCAGCCAGCCCCAGACTGTACCCTGATGATAAGCTCGATCGCGCTGCAATAGATCGCCCCCATATTCGCCCTGATACTGTGAGTCTTCTGGCGAAAGGCTGCGGAGGCCAACAGATGTCAGCAACTGCTGAGCACAGGCATCCACCACACCCCGACGTCGATCGGGCGTGAGTAACGATTTATACCGATGACTATCATTCACCCTCATCTCCTTAGCTGACAAGTTTAAGGGCAGCGACACCGCAAATATCTGATTTGGTCGGAGGGAACCGTCGTGTCCGTCTGGGCCGTCCAGAACGTCGTAACAATAGCCTGTGGCATCGTTCCAGAAACGATTGAATCCGGCAGCCGTGCGATCGGCTAATTGCTGGTATTCATAGTGAGGTTTGCCCAATTTTTGAGCAAAACTAACCATTGTTTGGATCGCATTGTACCAAAGAGCACTGATCTCGATCGGCTTACCAATCCGGGGAGTCACCACCAAATCGCCAACTTTCGCATCCATCCAAGTCAGTTGCACTCCGGTTTCACCAGCGTAGATCAAACCGTCGTCAGGATCGACGCGAATATTATACCTAGTTCCCTTGATGTGCCAATCGACAATCTCACATAGTGTCGGCCAGAGTTCGGTCAAAAGTTGATCGTCCCCAGTCGCTTCGTAATAAGCACGAATTGCCTCAAAGTACCACAGTGTCGCGTCTACGGTATTGTATTCCGGTGCGCCACCAGCATCGGGAAAGCGGTTTGGCAACATCCCACGATCGACATATCGAGCAAAAGTCCGCAGGATCGATCGCGCAATGAACCATCGCCCAGTACAGATTGTCAGCCCAGGTAGCGCAATCATCGTATCCCGCCCCCAATCGCTGAACCACGGATATCCGGCGATAATCGTTTTACCTTGGGGTTCTTCTGGTATCGGACGACTGACGATAAATTGGTCGGCGGCTAGCGCTAAGTGATTGATCCAGTCGGGAGATTCGCTCACTTTTGACCATTGTTGCAGCACTTCTTGGTCATAAGTGCGACGAAATTCTAAAGCCGCACCGCCGTTTAGCGGATTTTTCTCCGTACCAGCGATTAATGTCAGAGACTGTCCCGGTTCGATCGCAAAATGGAAAGTCGCCGCGTGCAAATGATCCTCACAACACTCGAACCCTCGTCGTCTTTCGGCTGCGAGGTCAAATCCATAGTGCCAATTGTATAAGGGCGTAGACACTCGAAATTTAGCCTCTGGTTCGGCATCTGTTAGCAGGTAGAGGGGTGCAGCTTTGTTAAATGCAGTTACACAAACGCCTTTTTTCAAGGTTTCTAGACCGATTTGCCAATCATCGGCGCTAGTTGTGTGGTGGTGGTCGCGATAGTTAATTAGAGCTTTGACAGCCAGGGCGATCGGTTTTGAAGCGCGATGTAAGCGGTACTGAATATAGGTTGTGTTCGCACCTTGCTGCATCCAAATCCGCTTTTCTAGGATGGCATCAGCGATCGCAAATTTCCAAACCGCTGTGGTACCTTCGAGATGAAAGCTTTCGATATACTTATAGCCTTGAGGTTCGATCGTCCCGTCAGCCCAACGGTTGGTATAAAGTGGATAGGCGCGATCGTCATACACCGCCGTCTCGTCCAGTTTTGCCAGCATCAAAGTCCGTCCCAGCGGTGGTTTGAGGGCGGCAACTAGCAACCCATGATATCGCCGAGTCAGTAAATTTGCGATCGTTCCGCTAGCATAACCACCGATTCCGTTTGTCACCAACCACTCGCGAGACTCCGCCGAGTCTAGATTGCAACAGATTTCCCGTCCAAAAGCCATAACCATAAACACACTCGCTGAGTTGTAATCTACCTTTAGGTATATTTTAAACGTTATATAAACAAGGAATATTAGCCCTTGCAGGTGGCTAATTTTGCGATCGGGTTCGACGGCTTCGCGATCGGACTCGTACAGATTCATGCTCTAATTTAGAGAGAGAGGCGATCGCTAATTTTGACTCTTTGCGACAATTCTAGCCCTTGCTTTGTCGAAAGTCTGAATATTGTCATTCTGAACAAAGTCCTAAATCATGTCATTCTCAACAAAGTCCTAAATCATGTCATTCTGAACAAAGTGAAGAATCTCAGATTTTCAGTCTGAATATTGTAAGGTGCATCAGGTGCGTTTCTTCAACGATTATTGAAGGTTTAAAAAAATGACGCACCTTACCAATTGCGACAATTGCGTAATTCCTCTATAATTTTCATAGAACTGACATAGTATGTACACTTTTGTGAGGATCTGAGATTCTTCGCTTCACTCAGAATGACATAATTACTTAAGTCTTGCGTAAGTCTTGTTTCAACTATACCACAAACCTATTTTATCAGGAGAACAACTCAAAGTGAAGATAGGAGCAAACTACCTCGGCAACAACCAATGTGAATTTACCGTTTGGGCACCCACCCTCAAACAAGTAGCAGTCCAACTTGTTTCCCCAGACAAACATCTAATTCCCATGCAACAATCTGCCGAAGGTTATTGGCAAACCACAGCTACAGACATCCCACCCGGAACCCTTTACACTTACCAACTCGAAGCAAAAAATGACTGGCCAGACCCCGCCTCAAAATATCAACCCCAAGGCGTACACTCCCCATCGCAAGTAATAGATGAAAATGCCTTTACCTGGACAGACACAGATTGGCAAGGCGTACCCCTAGCAGAAACAATCATCTACGAATTACACGTCGGCACATTCACGCAAGCCGGAACATTTCAAGCCATAATTCCCCAACTCACCAAACTAAAAGAACTGGGAATCAACGCCATAGAAATCATGCCAGTCGCCCAATTTCCCGGTGAGCGAAACTGGGGATACGACGGCGTATATCCCTACGCCGTCCAGAACTCCTATGGCGGCCCCGAAGGATTCAAAAAACTGATTAATGCCTGCCACAAACAAGGCATCTCAGTCATTCTAGACGTAGTTTTCAACCACCTCGGCCCCGAAGGAAACTATCTCAGTCAATTTGCTCCTTACTTTACATCAAAATACGGCTCAATTTGGGGAACTCCCCTCAACTTCGACGACGCATACAGTGATGGAGTTCGCAACTACTTTATTGAAAATGCCCTATACTGGTTTCGAGACTATCACATCGACGGTCTGAGAATCGACGCAATTCAAGCAATATTTGAAGTAAGTGCCAGACCATTTTTGCAAGAGCTTTCAGATGAAACCGCCAACCTTTCTCAACAACTAGGTAGAAAACTATATTTAATCGCAGAAAGTGACTTAAATGATGTCCGCACTTTGCGCTCTAAAGAACTAGGAGGCTTCGGACTAGATGCCCAGTGGTGCGACGACTTTCACCACGCACTACACACCTTACTCACCGGAGAAAATGACCGATATTACCAAGACTTCGGCAAATGCGAACACTTAGCAAAATCCTTCAAAGAAAGCTTCGTATACTCCGGCCAATATGCTCCCCACAGAAAGCGAAAACACGGTAATTCCGCCAAAGAGCAACCAGCCGATCAATTCATCGTATTTTCTCAAACCCACGACCAAATCGGCAACCGCATTTTGGGAGACAGACTCTCAAAAATAGTAAACTTTGAAACACTAAAACTTGCCGCAGCCACCGTCTTAATTTCTCCCTACATTCCATTCCTATTTATGGGAGAAGAATATGGAGAAGAAGCACCATTTTTGTACTTCGTTTCCCACTCAGACGAGAACTTGATTGAAGCTATCCGTAAAGACAAACAACAAGAATTTAAAAGCTTTGAAGGCAGAGGTGAATTTCAAGATCCCCAGAGTCCAGAGAGTTTCCAAAAGTGCAAATTAAACTGGGAAAAACAAACAGCAGGCAAACATAAAATCCTCTGGGAATGGCACCAACATTTAATTCAACTGCGGTGCACAATACCCGCCCTCAAAAAACTGGATAAAACTAACCTAGAAGTTTCCAGCATCGAAGCCAAAAAAATCTTGTTTCTACGTCGCTGGACAGATGACAGCCAGATATTTTGCATTCTCAACTTCAACAAAAAACAGGTCGCTTTTACCGCTGCGCTTCCTAATGGCAATTGGAAAAAGATTTTAGACTCGGCTGATGCAAAATGGATGGGTGCAGGTTCAACGTTGCCTGACAAGATCACTTCAGAGCAACAATTGACCATCAAACCGCAGACTTTTGCACTCTATAAATTATAATTAAAATCTGCACCCTGAGCGAAGCGGCGCACTGAGCTCTTCGACTACCCGGTTCCTGAGCGTAGTCGAAGGACTTTCTTCCTTCTTCCTTCTTCCTTCTTCCTTCTTCTATAACAGGAGTAAAATTAACATGATGCGAATTCCTACAGCAACTTATCGGATTCAATTTCATGCAGGTTTTAACTTTGAATCCGCTAGACAAATCCTGAGCTATCTCAAAGAATTAGGCATTAGCGACCTTTACGCTTCACCCATATTTAAAGCCAGAAAAGGCAGCAGTCACGGCTATGATGTAGTTGACTCAAATCAGCTCAATCCAGAGTTAGGAACTTCCGAAAATTTTGAAGCACTCACCGACGAAATCCAGAACCAAAAAATGGGATGGTTACAAGATATTGTCCCAAACCACATGGCTTATGACACTCAAAATTTGCTGTTGTTAGATGTATTGGAACACGGGCCAGATTCCGACTATTTCGATTACTTTGATATTGAATGGGATCACGGTTACGAACATCTCAGAGGTCGAGTGCTAGCTCCACTGTTGGGCAATTTTTATGGAGAATGTCTGGAAAATGGCGAGATTCAACTCAAATACAGTGACATTGGATTGAGCATCAATTACTACAGCTTAAAATTGCCAGTCAAAATTGAATCCTACGCGAAGTTTATTAGTCATAATTTGGGATATTTGGGCAGGGAATTAGGGAGGCGGCATCCTGATTTTGTCAAATTTTTGGGGATTCTTTATCTAATCAAAAATACTCCTTCAGAAACCAAAGGCCAAGAAAGATACGATCAGATAGCCTTTGTTAAAGCACTGCTGTGGGAACTCTACAATCAAAATCCGATAGTTCAGGAATTTATCGATGAAAATATCAAATTTTTTAACGGAGAAAAGGGCAATTCTGAAAGCTTTAACCCACTAGATGATTTGCTTTCTGAGCAGTTTTACCGTCTGGCTTTTTGGAAAGTGGGTGCAGAAGAAATTAACTACCGCAGATTTTTTACTGTCAACGAACTAATTTCGGTAAAAGTCGAAGATATCAAAGTTTTCCATAAAAATCATGCTCTGATATTTGACTTGATTGATGAGGGAAAAATTACCGGATTGAGAATTGACCATATCGACGGACTTTACGATCCCACAGAATATTTAAAACGGCTGAGACATAAAATCGGAGATATTTACATCACCGTTGAAAAAATCCTCGAACATGAAGAAGATTTGCCATCATATTGGCCGATTGAGGGAACAAGTGGTTACGACTTTTTGAACTATGTAAACGGAGTTTTTTGTCGGTGCGATCACGAACAGCAATTTAGCGATATCTATCACAGATTTACTCGTTTAAACGTCCCCTATGAACAGTTATTTATAGATAAAAAGAGGCTAATTCTTGAGAAAAATTTGGCAGGAGATGTAGACAATTTAGCTCAACTTTTGAAAAATATATCTGGTCAATCTCGCCAGGGAAATGACTTTACTCGCCACGGCTTAGAAAAAGCATTAGCCGCAATTTTGACAATTTTTCCAGTTTACCGAACTTACATTAATCAAGAAGGTTTGAGAGAGTCCGATCGCATTTATGTCAAATATGCGATCGCCAAAGCCAAAGAACAAGTACCATTACTGCTAAAAGAACTTAATTTTATCGAAACCGTGCTGTTGCTGGAAGCAGAAGAAATATTGACAGCCGAACAAAAAGAGCAACGTAGACACTTCGTGATGAAACTCCAGCAGTTGACAGGCCCTTTGATGGCAAAGGGCATTGAAGACACACTTCTATACGTCTACTACAGACTTTTATCGCTCAATGAAGTGGGAGGAAACCCCAGTCAATTCGGTGTCTCGCTCGTCGATTTTCACGAATTCAACCAACATCAGGAAGCAGTTTGGCCTCACAAAATGAATGCCACAGCTACCCATGATACCAAACGCGGCGAAGATGTCCGAGCTCGCATAAACGTACTGTCAGAAATCCCCGATGAATGGGAACAGCAAGTCAAATCTTGGAGAGAGTTAAATTCTGCCAAAAAAGTCAATTTGGTGAATCGCATGGTTCCCGATACTAATGACGAATACTTCTTTTATCAAACTTTAATTGGCAGTTTTCCCTTTGAGGCAATTGAAAATACTGACTTTATTGAGCGCATGAAAAATTATGTGATTAAAGCCGTCCGGGAAGCTAAGGTTCACACTGCTTGGCTGAGACCGGATAACGACTACGAGAACGGTTTTATGACTTTCGTCGATCATGTTCTCGAACCTGGTGAACAAAATCAGTTCCTCAAAAAATTTATGCCTTTCTGGAAAAAAGTAGCTGAGTACGGAATTTTAAATTCTTTATCTCAAACTCTTTTGAAAATTACGTCTCCTGGCGTGCCAGATATTTATCAAGGTACGGAATTTTGGGATTTAAGCCATGTCGATCCAGATAATCGCCGTCCGGTTGATTTTCAGCGCCGGATCAAGGTGCTACGGGAGATTAAAGCCGAAGCTAAAACTGATATCTTACAACTGATTGAGGAGTTGATTTCAACGAAAGAAGATGCTAGAATTAAGTTGTTTCTGACTGCGAGAGTTCTAGAAGCAAGAAAACAATACCTGCAAGTTTTTCAATCAGGTAATTATCAGCCGCTGGAAGTGGTTGGTACATTTAAAGAGAATATTGTTGCCTTTGCCCGCAGCTACGAGGATACTACAGTTATTGTCATTGCTCCCCGGTTTTTGACAGGCATTGTCAAGCCGGAAGAAATGCCGATCAGCGAAAAAGTCTGGCAAGATACTACGCTAGAATTGTCGGATGAAATGCCGTCTGTTTGGAAAGATGCAATTACCAATCAGATGGTGGAAAGTAATGGTCAACTGGCAATTGGTGAAGCTCTGAATTACTTTCCTTGTGCTTTGTTGATTAGTCAATCGATTTTAGATTTTAGACTTTAGATTTTAGATTGAAGAGTAGAACGGCACTGCCGTCTCCTAATTTCGGCTACTAATAATTCTGATACTACCGGATTTGATGTCAGAACAGCCAAAAATGCGATCGCCCCTAGCAACCAAACCAAATTTATACAATAAAGACGGCAAATACAACAGAACGTATACGGTTTGCCACAATACCCCGATCGCGCAAACGCCGTACATTAGGAAGAGTAAAGGAAAGCAGTCAACAACTGTAGCGGTGCAAGCATCATGTGATGCAACCGTCCCTTAACAGGTTCGGTAAACACGCCTTCATCGGCAGGTCTAACCGCCCGCAGTATAGAGATAATCACCCTATCGAAGACTGTATTAAAGCTGGACTACCCGTACACCCCCCCAGGTGAAATGGCAGTCCTGAATAACCAGACTATCACACAGATAGAAAAGCAAAATTTTGTAGATATTGGAGCCGGAACACCCCTATGGGAAAAGTAGTTGGAATTGACTTAGGTACGACAAACTCCTGCGTCGCAGTAATGGAA
Organism: Oscillatoriales bacterium; assembly: GCA_043742065.1. Classification (GTDB taxonomy): domain Bacteria; phylum Cyanobacteriota; class Cyanobacteriia; order Cyanobacteriales; family Microcoleaceae; genus Microcoleus. Next base: position 4,874 of record JAYTZD010000189.1, on the reverse strand, counting down.
GGCGGCAAACCCACCGTCATAGCCAACGCCGAAGGGGGTCGCACCACACCTTCCGTAGTAGCATATGCTAAAAATGGCGATCAACTCGTCGGACAAATCGCCAAGCGCCAAGCTGTGATGAACGCCGAAAATACCTTTTACTCAGTAAAACGGTTCATCGGGCGCCGGGTAGACGAAGTAACCCACGAAACCACCGAAGTTTCATACAAAGTCCTGAAAGTCGGAAACAGCCTCAAACTCGACTGTCCCGCCCGTGGCAAGCAATTTGCCCCTGAAGAAATTTCCGCCCAAGTCCTCCGCAAACTCGTAGAAGACGCCAGCAAATACCTCGGTGAAACAGTCACCCAAGCGGTGATCACAGTTCCCGCGTACTTCAACGATTCCCAACGCCAAGCTACTAAAGACGCTGGAAAAATCGCCGGTATTGAAGTCCTGCGGATTATCAACGAACCTACAGCAGCGGCTTTAGCTTACGGGTTAGATAAAAAAAGCAACGAAACCATCCTGGTATTTGACTTAGGTGGCGGTACTTTCGACGTCTCGATTCTCGAAGTCGGCGACGGCGTATTTGAAGTGTTGGCAACTTCTGGAGACACTCACCTCGGCGGTGACGATTTCGATAAAAAAATTGTTGATTTCATCGCCGGAGACTTCCAAAGAGCCGAAGGAATTGACCTCCGCAAAGACAAACAAGCATTGCAACGCCTAACAGAAGCAGCAGAAAAAGCCAAGATTGAACTGTCAAGTGTTACCCAAGCAGAAATCAACTTGCCATTTATTACTGCGACTCAAGATGGCCCAAAACACTTGGACACCACTTTGACGCGGGCCAAGTTTGAAGAACTCTGTTCAGATTTGATCGATCGCTCTCGCATTCCCGTAGAAAACGCAATTCGCGATGCCAAATTAGACAAATCTGCAATTAATGAAGTTGTCTTAGTTGGTGGTTCTACACGCATTCCAGCCGTGCAAGAACTGGTCAAAAAAATCCTCGGCAAAGACCCGAACCAAACAGTAAACCCGGATGAAGTGGTAGCAGTCGGTGCAGCAATCCAAGCTGGCGTCCTCTCAGGCGAAGTCAAAGACATCCTGTTGCTTGATGTTACTCCGCTATCTCTCGGCGTCGAAACCTTGGGTGGCGTGATGACCAAAATCATTCCCCGCAACACCACTATTCCTACTAAGAAGTCGGAAACTTTCTCGACTGCTGTAGACGGCCAAACTAACGTGGAAATTCACGTTTTGCAAGGCGAACGAGAAATGGCGAATGACAACAAGGATTTGGGAACTTTCCGTTTGGATGGAGTTCCACCAGCCCCTCGTGGCGTGCCTCAAATTGAAGTTACATTTGATATCGATGCTAACGGTATTTTGAATGTAGCTGCTAAGGATAAAGGTACTGGCAAGGAGCAATCTATTAGCATTACAGGTGCTTCTACTTTGCCAAGCAATGAAGTCGATCGCATGGTTCGGGAAGCCGAATCGAACGCTTCTGCTGATAAGGAACGTCGCGAAAAGATCGATCGCAAAAACCAAGGCGATTCTTTAGCTTATCAAATTGAGAAGCAGTTGGCAGAACTTGGAGACAAGGTTCCTGCTGATGACAAGACTAAGGTTGAAGGGTTGATCAAAGACTTGCGCGATGCGATCAATAGTGAAGATGACGATCGCATTAAAACCTTGACAACCGAGTTGCAGCAAGCATTCTACGCTGTCAGCAGCAGCCTGTACCAACAAGCTGGCGGCCCAACTGACGGCCCTGGTGGCCCTGGAGACGGTGGCCCGACTGGCGGCGGCGATGATGTGATTGATGCCGACTTCACTGAAGGCAACAAATAGTAGGCTAAACTAATAGCCTTGAGCTAAAAGCAGAAAACCCGGTTTTGAATAAAAGCCGGGTTTCTCTGTATTCGGACTTATATGATGTTAAATTTTGTAGGGGCGGGCGATGCCCTGAGCGTAGTCGAAGGGTTCACCATCAATAATTGCCCATAATCGACAATCTCATAAACCCGCCCCCGCCCATGATATAAGGGCAGAATCAATATTAATATCACAATCAGGAGTAATCTAAATGTCTCGTCCTCCTATACAAAATTCATCCATAAATACTGCCAACAAATCTCAGGCTGCATCCTTGCGTCGTCTGCGGCAAATCAGCCATTTACTAGACAATGCAATTCCGATTCCCGGCACAAAATACCGAATTGGACTCGATCCAATATTAGGATTAATACCGGGCGGCGGCGATTTAGTCGGCTCAATCTTTGCAGGTTATGTTGTCTTTAAATCCGCTCAGATAGGAGTGCCGCAAGAGACCTTAGTAAAGATGGCGGCTAATATTGTATTTGATACACTTGCTGGGACTGTACCGGTTGCTGGAGACTTGCTTGATGTTGCTTGGAAAGCTAATGTCAAAAATATAGAATTGCTAGATGCTCATTTAGGTTCGCCTGAACCTGTTGGGAAAAAGGCTGATTGGTTGTTTGTGGTGGCTTTGCTATTGGGTTTGATGTTGATTGTTGGTGGTGTAATTTTCTTGAGTGTGATGTTTTTTGGGTGGGTGTTGCGAGTGTTTACGGGAGGTTGATTTTCATTAGGTAATAACTATGTCATTGTTCGCTGTGCGTCGCAATCTCAAAGCCTTGTTACACCGTTACAATGCGTCCAGGACTGTTTAGGTAAAGCTATCAGAACCCCTGCGATTGCTTCGTTTCACTCGCAATGACGTAGTTATGAATTTTCCCACTAATCTTACAATAGCAAAACAAAACCCGTATAAACTCCATGTCATTGCGAACGAAGTGAAGCAATCGCAGCCAATTAAAATAGCAAAACAAAACCCCGACTCACAAAATAGTCACAATTCATCATACAAATCTTGCCATTCTTTGTTGATATTGTTAACTAAATCAATTTTCTTTTGCCGAGAACCAGCTTTAATCTGTTTTTCTCGATCGATCGCCTCATATACATTTTCAAATATTTCGCAATAAACCAACTTCGTGATATTATATTTTTTAGTAAATCCATCTATTAACTTTTCTTTGTGTTCGTAAACTCTTCTTTTTAAATCACTGGTTACACCCGTGTAAAGCACTTTGTTATACTTATTCGTCATGATGTATACATAATATTGTTTGCTCATAATAATTGACTAAAGGATGAATCTTAAGCTTATAGTATAGTCTGTGAGATTGCTTCGCTTTTGCTAGCAATGACAAATATAGTATCAGAATTGTTCGAGCAACCCTCAAGTCTCTGAGATTGCTTCGTTTCACTCGCAATGACATACTTATGTATTTTCCCACTCATCTACTTACATATGTCATTGCGAGCTCTTAGCGAAGCAATCGCAATCGCTACGATATCATTATGACATACTTATGTATTTTCCCACTCATCTATTTACATATGTCATTGCGAGCTCTTAGCGAAGCAATCGCAATCGCTACGATATCATTCCGATGCTGCCGAAAATGATATAAGTCCTAATATTTTGATATTTTGTGGATCTATTTTAGCAAATTTAGGACGTCGCACGGGGCCCAGAAACCGGGTTTTTACGAGAATACTTCGTTTTGACCCGCAGATTCGTTAAAAAACCCGGTTTCTTGGTAGCAACGCGTAAGTTCTGTCTGAATTTATGAATAATTTTAGGGTAAAAGTAAAAGACTTGCGATCGCGGGCAACAATTTACTGCAAGCTTCCACCAACGTCGCCGCACTAGGTAAACCAGCAATAGTCCCTTTCAGAATCTTCATGGCCGTTTTCCCCGCCTTTTGCATTGTGCTTTCTTGGGGATTTTTCCCTACTTCTGCCAAAGCTTTTACCTGTTCCAAGGCTTCAGCTTTATCATCATCAGATAAATCAGTTTCAGCCTCGATCGCTGTTTGTAAATCAGTCAATAATTCTTTGATTCCCGGTTCATCTGGTTTAGCAGAATCAGATAGTTGATTAATTGTATTGGCAACAGTACCGCTGATATCACCTAAACTTAACGCTCCTGCACCGCTAGCGTTAACGGTTCCGCCTGTAATTTCTATTTTGCGACTTTGGTCAATTTGGTCACTCATAGCTTTACTCTCTGATGTAGAATTAACTTCATTAGTAATTTTAACATTAGAACGTTCGATCATCAAGAATAACATTTCCTTCATATCCAAACGGTTCTGATCATAAATTTCTATTTCTCTATCTTTAGATTTTAATCTCTCGGCTTGACTTTGAGCTTCTAGCTTTACTTGATAAACTTCGTCCCAAGTTTGCTCTATTTTTCCCTTATCCGTTCCTTCGGGAACTTTGAGAGTCAGTAAAACATCATCTCCTTTTTTCTCAACTCCTTGAATTGACTCCCGTGTAATGTCTGGAAATTCTTGCATTAACTTCTGAAAAGCGGCGGTAAAAGCTTCTGGGTTAATCCCATCTTTGAGCAAGATTTGCACGGTTTCCATAATCTTTTTATACATTTTCTCGAAATCGCCCGGTTCAAAACATTTACTGATGTGGTGAGGGCGACGTTCGCGATCGTCAGTTCCCGGTTTAGGATCTTCTAGAAGATAGACAAACCGACAGTCAACGCGATCGAGCTTTGTATTACCGTCAATATTCCAAGCTTCCAAACAAACACCTGTAAAACTAGCTGCTGTAAAATCTGTTGCCAAGGCTTGAGTTTCAGTGAGATTTGCCGATTCCAAATTAGCTTGATACAAAGTTGCTTCGTTGAGATAAGCGTGCTTGAGATTAGCCTCGTTGAGATTAACGCCTGTCAGGTTTGCACCTTGGAGATTCGCACCAACATAGGATTTTTTGTAGCCGTTGCCAGTGATGAGTAATTCTCGGACGCGGGTATCAGCTAGTATCGAATTACCGAC